>DATAWP010000040.1:0-60910 GCA_036267155.1 Tepidisphaeraceae bacterium | reverse complement strand
ATTGAACTTGTCGTGGCTTTTCGTTTGGGGTAGTATCACGGGGAGGCTTTCCTGCTTTTCCTGATCCCCTGAACGTGATAATCCTCAACCGTCCAAGCACCCCCTTGGACGACCTCCCTTTCAAAAGGGAGTTACGCCCCGGATCCCCCCGTCCGGGGCCTTTTTTTGCGCATAAAAAAGGAGCGGAATGGTTATCCCGCTCCTGTATCAATCACATGAAATCTACCGCGACTTTGCATTCGGTACGAATGCCGACGGCCTCGTGGAAGGCTTGGCCGCGGGTGCGGACTCAGTCGAAGACTTAGGCGTCGTCGCAGCCGGCGATTCTTCATCGAAATTCCAATACTTCTTCATTTGCAGGACTGCCGGGTCCTGTCCGCCCGACCGCTTGTCGGTGGCATTCAGCCACTCCGCCGCCGATCCGACATGATGTGAGTTGTACAACACGTATGCGTACAAAAACGCATGCGTGGAATCCTTCGGTGAATCGTGAACGATTTGCTTGAGATCATCCGACACGGCCTTCAGGCGCTGCGCGCCGAGGTGTGCCTGCAAATCGTATTGACCGATCAACACCGCCGGGTCCTGGGCGATGGCGTTATGCAGATCGGTGTAAGCTTGCGCGTAGTATCCGCCGCCGATCTCTGCGTTAGCGCGGGCCGTCAGAATCAGCGGGTTATTCGGAGCGACCTGAATCGCATCGTTATAAGTTGCGATCGCTCGATCATACTTCTGTTGCCGAACCAACGATTCTCCATTGGCGATCAGATCGGCCAGGCCCTTGGCCTTAACCCCCGTGGCAAAGCTGTTGATCTCCACCGACTGCGGCGAAGCGGGAGGCAGCCCCGTGTCCTGCGACAAGTTGCTCAAGTCAGGCATTGTCTTGAATCCCGGCTTGGGGGCGTTCGCGGTGGAGGGAGAAGGAGTGGCAGGGGCGGGCATCAACGGCGCTCCCGGCTGAGAATTGTCCGCGCCCGGGACGTTGCCGAACGGGCCGGGCATATTTGTCGTCTTCGGACCTCCTCCCAGCACATTCGATCCCAACTCCGTGTTGATCGCCGCCTGCTGGCGAAGCCTTAGAATCTGCTGGAACTCGCGATTGGCCTCTTCGTCGGTCTTGGGATGCGTCGTGTTGTACTTCTGCATCATTTGTTCGAGCTGCGCGTATTGGGTGCTCTGCTGCGTCGGCGTCGGCAGCGGGGCGTTGTTCAGGTATTGCCGAGTCGATTGCAGCGTGGAAACATCGCCCGCTTGCGGGGCAAGATTGACCGAAGCCAGTTGAGACGTTCCCGCCCCCAGTGGCTGCAATGCCTCGTTTGGATTAGTGTTGGTCGCGTCTCCGGGTCGTAGCGGCGCCAGCAGCCGCGCGCCCGTGCCTGTCTGAGCCGACTGCGATCCTTGAGGATTCGCCTGGCTTTGCTGGTTCAATTCCTGCCGCAACTCCATGAGGCGACTTTGATCCGGCGTCTGGTTAATCACCGGCAGGCCGGCGCCTTGCTGCAGCGGGCTTTGACCACCAAACACTCCCGAGGGTTGTCCCAGGGTTTGGTCCGTGTTCGACTGCATCTGGTTGGCGCTAAACTGCCACTGCCGAACGCCGTACAGCGGCGAAGCCGCAAAAACCGGCGAAGGCGTCGGATTGGCCGCAGCCGTTGGATCCACCTGACTCGGTAGTAAAAGCTCGTCCGGCTTTGGAAGAACCGGCGTCTGGTTGAAGTCGATCGTCCCTAATCGCGTGTCCTCGGGAGTCTGGTACTGAGGTTTGGCTGGAACATAAGCCGGCGTGTTCTGCGAGAGCTGGAATCCGGTCGGCCGGCTGTTGTTGGCGGTTCCGTAAAATGGCTGCGGAGCCGACGCCAATGTATTGCTCGAAGCGGTGGGATTCGCCATGGTCGGAACGCCCGTGGACCCGGCGATAAATTGATCCACCCCCTGCCCGGCCAGAAGACCGCGGAAAGCGAACGGATCGGTATATCCCACGCCCAGGTTGACCCCATCGAAGGAGCGCCCCTGGAAACCGGCTCCCCCAGTCACATTGTCGGTCGCTATCGCATTTTGATACTGCGTCCAAACCGGTGTTCCTGCCGATGGGGCGTTGTAGCCGCCGCTGCCGACCTGGTTGTTGGCATCCAGGACATGGCCATCGGTATTAACGCGAGCTTGTCCAAAAACCGGCCCCGTGGCTGCCAGGGATAGCCCCGCAACTGCCGCCAATAGAACCAAATAGGTCCGTTTCGAACTCTTCATGACTTGTTCCTTCATTGTGTCGGAATTATATCACAATTATAGCCGCCGGCCTCCGCGGCAGCGGCATTCCTGCAAAATCGAGGAGTTGCAAATAATAGATGGCCCAAAGCTCTGAAAAGTTGCAGTTTTATCGGGTCAATTTTTAGAGCCATCGGGCAGCGTTCTCAAGCGGTGATAAGTTGGGTGGTATAGATCGTCCCCGCCGCCGCAAAAAAGCAAAGCCCACGGCGTCGCCATGGGCTTGTACGGGGGATCCACGATTATCGTGTGAGAACAGTTGATCAAACCCTTTGAACAAGGTGGGTGATTGACCGAGACAGGAGGGTTCTCCCGTTCATCCGGCACTTTCGGCTTCCCGTCTGATGCTCATCTCAAGGACGAGCGCGGGCATGCCTGGCGCCGGCGGCTATCCCCAGGGGTTGATTATAGGTTTAACCAATATAGCTCTCCAATCACGCACAAAAGCAGAACAACCGTACTGTTGAAATACTATCGGCGCGCACCCTTGCGGGCAATGAAGATTTCATCAAGAACGCGCTTCTTTAGAGAAGAAAAATTTGCTGAAAAAACAGGAGATTCCCGCGATTTTTTTCTTGACTGCGCGGTGTTTTCGAATTAGCGGATTCGCCGTTCAAAACGGCGGCGGCTCTCCGCGCTTCCACCACTCCGAATCATCTTTCTTTCTCCGCCGTCCGGGAGATGAATCGTCCGGCTCGTCCATGACCGAGCCGTCGTCCTCATCCTCCGGCTCATCCATCTCCTGCTCATCCCCGGCCCCGCGAACCATCGTCGCCAGCGCAATTGCAAATACCGGCCCAATTGCCCGAAGCGTCATCACGTCTTCCGGGCAGAACGGCTTATCCCCCTCACGAAACAGAACGATGCTCGCCAGCGATTCGCCCAGATACGTGCAGTGAATCGCCAGGACGGTCTGATTCCGCATGAACCGCAATTCCGCTGCGGAGAGGACTTTGTTTGCCTCCTCCGCGTCGAAATGCACGAGCCCTTCACGCCGGACAATCTGTAAAAGCCCGCTGCGCATCGCTTCGGTCAGCGTCGGATCGCCCGCGACCGTGTATTTCATGTAAGCCCCGAGCTGGAAATCCGGTTCCGGCCCCGCCAGCCAGATCGCCACATTCGCGTAGCCCACCTGCCGAAGCAGCCAATCCATCGAATGGCACAGCATCTGTTCCAAATCGTTGGAACTGGTGATGACTCCCCGGAACGATTCGGTGGTGCGCACCAGATCCAGTTGCCGAGAGAGGTCGCCGTAGGCCGCGACCAGGTCGTTGCACAGCAGATCGACTTTCTTGGTCACGAGCCGGCGGGCGTCATTCAGCCGGCGCACGGCAACGCGGAGGCGATCGATCCGGCTTTCACTTTTGACCCGCAGCGAATTGCGGTGCAGCGCCGTGCGGATGCGGCGAAGGAATTCATCGACGGTGAACGGCTTGGCGAGGAAATCAACCGCCCCGTCGCGGAGCGCTGAGACGGCCGTCTCCACGCTCGGTGAGCCGGTGACGACAATAGCGCTGGCCAGCGGATGCCGCTGCCGCAGCGTCGCCAGCAACTCGGCCCCGCGGCCGTCCGGCAGATTCAGATCGACGATCAGCAGATCCACTGCCTGCGATTGCAGGGCGCGCGAAGCCTCCGCGAAGGTCGTCGCGGAGGCGAAGCGGCAATCCAGATTGCGGCTCAGCGCATCGCCGACAAATTCCACCACGTCCGATTCGTCATCGACGATCAGGACATGCGGCGAAGCCGCTCGCTGCGTTTGAGGCGCTTGTCGAATCGGTGTCATCTTCCCTCCGGGCTGGAGGCAGTGGGTATTTTTCGAATCATGTCGCGGCCTTACGGCGAACCTGGCCATCCTCGTCCGCGGCGGTCACCGCCGCCGGAAGCAAAATCAACGTCCGCGTTCCCTGCTGCGGCCGGCTTTCCAGCCGCATCGTCCCTCCACTGGATTCCACCCAGCGCTGGGCCTTGGGCAAACCCAAACCGCGGCGTCGGCCAGCGGGCTTGCTGCTGAAAAACGGGTCAAACGCCCGCTTCAGCGTTGCTTCGTCCATCCCGCAGCCGTTGTCCGCCACCGTCACGGCCACTCGCGACGAATACGGATCGAACGCTGCGTGAATCGTCACGTGTCCGCTGGAAGGATCCGTCGCCGACAGGGCGTTATCGATCACTTCCGTCAGGGCCGCGGACACCTGCTTCGAATCAACCATGACCGGCGGAACGTCGCCCATGGTCAACTCAATGGTCCTATCGGCTGGATCGGTCTGCTGCTTGGCATCGTGAAGCGCACGCGAAATCAGGTCGGCAACGTCCGATTCTTCCGGCCGCGGTGGTACTGGTTTAGCGAAGTCCATCAACTCGGAAATGATCTCGCTGAGCCGATGGCTCTGGTCATAAATCAGATGCGCCATCGCCTTGTGCTTTGGGTCCGTTAACTGCCCCGCCAGCAACTGCGACCGCCCGCTGATAACCGCCAACGGATTGTTCATCTCATGGGCTGCCCCCGCGGCCATCTCCCCGATGCTCATCATCATCTTCGAATGAAGGATTTCGTTTTGTGCCGACTGAAGTCGGCGATTGGCGTCCGCCAATTGCTCGGCCAAGGCACGGGCTTCGTCGCGGATTTGGGCCGTCCGCAGCGCCAGCGCCCATCCTCCGGCGATGGTGCTCAATTCCTGCGCCTGCGCGCCCAGCCGCTGCGCTTCGCCCGCCGCCGAGCCCCATACCACGCCGCCCACGCACGTCTCCTCCGCATTCATGCAAATCCAAAACCGCTGATCCCCGGCCAATCTCGGCGAAATCGCCGACAGGAGCCAATCCAGTTCATCTCCCGCATGAAGCACCGGCCCATCGCCGCCCTGGCCGCCAACCGGAGGGCGCTGGCAATCGACCAGCGACGTTTCAAAGATGTCTCCCGATTCGTCGAAGAGCAAAACCTCCGCGAAATTCTGGTTTGGCATCAGCGAAAACGCCGCGACGCATGTTACGCCCAGCACGCCGACGGCCGTCTGCCCGATTGCCCGCAGCACGGTTTGCGGCGACGCATCGGGCCGAAGATCGCCCTGAAATGCGCTCAACACATCGAAAAACTGCGCCCGCACCGCCAGCCGCCGGTTCTTCCCCGCCAACTGATCGCTGACTCGTCCCAGTTCCTGATTCGCGCGCATCAGCGCGGATTGATAAAGCTCCTGCGTGCTGGTCTGCCCCAGTTGCAGCGCCATCGCCCGCGATTCAACCCGCTCCATCAGCTTCGCCAGCGCCCCGTCCACGCTCTGCTGCGTCAGGCCGACCGCCTCAATCAGCCGCGGCCGGCTCATCGTGAATGAGTAGTTTCCGCTGTAGCCCAGATGCTGCTGCCGCACGATCAAATCCGCCAGCGTGACCAGATTGATCATCCGCGGATACTTCACGGAATCCGGCAGCGCTTCGGGAAGCTGGCCGTGCAGCCAGATCGATTCCCGAATGATCTGCGGAAGCTCCCACCGTTCCGCCAGCCGTTTGCCGACGATCATGTGGTCCAATCCGATGACTGTCCGTTCAACATCCGCGATATTTCCTCGAAGCAGATCGACCGCTTCGACGACGCGGGCAAAGCTCTTGGGCAAGATCGCGTCGAGAGCGACCTTTCCCAAATCGTGCAGCAACCCGCAGATGAAAGCTTCCGATGGGCTGAACCCCGTATCCCGGCCGTAGGTCGCGTGAAGCGCATCCGCCAAAAGCTCCGCGCAGCACGCGACGGCAACCGAATGTTTCCAGAATTCCTCGCGCGAGAATTGCCCCCGATTTGAATTCGAACCCGCGAACGCTTCGAACACCGACACGGCCAGCACGGCGCCCCGCACCGCTTCAAACCCCAGCATCACCACGGCCCGGTCGAGGGTGGCAGCCTCCGCCCGGACGCCCAGATCGGATCGGTGTACGAGCTGAAGGATTCTGGCCGTCAGGGCAACGTCGCTGCTGATGAGCGAGACGATTTCATTGACGGACCCCTCGGCATCCGCCGCGACCTGTAAAACGCGCGCCGCGACGGCCGGCAGCGTCGGAAGTTCCTCAAGCTGCTGAAGAATCAGCTCGACGCGCTTGGCCTGAAGATGATCGGAAGGGGGGAGCAACGTTTAGCCGCGACCCGCAGGGGAGCGCATTTTTGACAATATATGCAGGATTGCCGCCGGTATGTAAAATCTCACACCGCCAGCATTTCACCGATGCGCTCAATCAGCTTCTCGATATTGAACGGTTTCTTCACGAAATCATCGGCGCCCGATTTCAGCAGATCGTTGATCTCATCCTGATTCACCACGCCCGAGACGATCACGATCTTCATGTGCTCGAAATTGGGGTTCTTTCGGATGGTTTGGCAAACCACGTTGCCGTTGATGTCCGGCAGCATGTAATCCAGGATGAGCAGGTCCGGCATGAATTCCTGCGTGAGGATGCCGGCGTCGTAACCTGTATTGGCCGTCTTCACCTCAAAGCGTCCGTCCCGTTCCAGCACATCCACGAACAGCTCGACAATTTCCGGATCGTCATCCACGACCAGGACTTTCAGCTTGCCGCTGTCCAATGCATCCGGCGGGATGCCGTTGTCCTTCATGAAGGCGATCAGTGCATCACGTGGGATTCGACGGAATCGGCTGCCGGGAACACGGAAGCCACGAAGCCGCCCGCTGTCGAAACAGCGGATAATGGTCTGTTGCGAGACCTTGCATATCTCAGCCGCTTCTCCGGTCGTAAAGACGCTTTTCATGGTGGCTCCTAGACGCCAACTGTTAAATACGGATAGGATCGCACAAGCTTCACTAATTAGCCTGTTTATCCATCTTCTCTATTTATACATCGACCGCTCGTTTTTGCAACTTGAACATAGGCGTTGGGGGAAATCAGGGAAACGGGCAAGATCGGAAAAACGCATGGTCTGGGGTGCTACGTCCCATAATGGGCACAAGTTCAGCATCCCCATTTGCAAAAAAGCCCACAGAGCTTGCTCTGTGGGGCTTGAATTGTCCGAAACAAACGTCCGATTATCGATAAAATTCGATGATCAGATTCATATTGACTTCAAAGGGCACATCTTCAGGCACCGGCTGCGCCTTCACCGTCGCGGTAAGCTGGGCCGGATTCCATTCCAGCCAATTCGGAACCTGATGCCCGGCGTTCTGCTCCATGTTCTCCCGAAGGATCTTGTGGATGCCTTCCTTGAACGTGACCGTCTGCCCCGGCTTGACCATATAGCTGGCAATATCCGTCTTGTGTCCATTCACCAGCACATGCCCATGCGAAACGATCTGCCGAGTCGCCCAGATCGTCCGTCCCACCCCCACGCGGCGCAGGACATTATCCAACCGCGTTTCCAATAGCTGCATCATCGTATTGGCCGTGTTTCCCTTGGATTTCTTGGCGATATCCAGGAATCGGCGGAATTGCTTCTCGTACATGCCGTAGTGATAGCGCAGCTTTTGTTTTTCGTTGAGGCGAACGCCGTATTCGGTTTGCCGCCGCCCGCGATGACCGTGCATGCCGGGCAATTCGAGTTCGCTACGGCCAGTATGTTTGGGAATGTCGGCGATAGGAACGCCGACCCGACGAGACAACTTCAGCTTCGGACCCGTATAGCGGCCCATGAAAACACTTTCTACGGACCATTGTCCGTCTCAAAACATGCGCCGCGGCCGCGACAGCGATCGTCTTACGCGCCAAATTCCGCTCGGCATGGTTTTGAGGCATGCCGGGCTGAGCTAGAAAGTATACCTATACACGTCATTAGGACAAGACGTTCATCGTATACGTAGTGGATAACTATAGAATGATCTGCAGAATCTCAAATCAGAACACCCCCCGCCGAAACACGGTAATGATAGTCATATTGCTTCCTGAACGTCGCCCCGGAATAGAGGCTGCGGGCCGCCACATTGCTGGCTAAAACCTGCAGGCAAAGCGAATGGGCGCCGTTGGTTTTTGACCAATCTGCCAGGCGATTGAGAATCCATCGCGCATATCCCCGGCGCTGGTGATCGGCCACGGTCGCCATGCAGTAAACCCAGCCGATTCCACCATGAACCGCGCCCAGCCCCCGGGCCACCGGCTCGTTCTTTTCCACCATCGATGCGAACAAACGCGGCGGCGGAACGCGCCGGCAAATCTCCTCGCGAATCTTCAACGGGCCGATGTGTTCATCCACGGCGCACCGGAGCCATGCGGCGTCCGGCTCATCCCGCATAACGATCTCGTCGAAAACCTCGCGGTAAGCTGTTGCCTCTCGAACCTCGCCTGGATTGCCTGACCAAACCTCGGCGACATTTTCAACGCCATATCCGCGCCGGGTGAGAATCTGATCGAGATCGTGCGGAACTGTCGCCGGGGAAATATGGAATATCGCCGGCAAATGCTGCTGGCGATAGAACGTCTCCGCCTGTTGGATGAGTTCCTCCCAGGAGCCGCCGGCCGATGTGCGGCGATCGGCGCACACGGTTCTGACGGAGTTGGCGCGATGGGAATATCCATGCGTGGCTCGCAGTCGCCACGGGCCAAGCGGCTCACTCGTCTGTGCTGGCCAGGTCGCGTCGGCGGAAAGCTCGATCAATGTGGGATCGGTCAACTGTCCCATAAGCCTCTTTCCTTCGCAGATCGCACGTCCGTTACATCTTAACCCGGATTTGGCTTGCGACGATGAAGTAGTGGCGGCCCATGCCGCGTCTATCGATGCCTCTGGCAGAATCAAACATGCCGGCCGAATCGAGCGCTTCCCGAGCGCGCTGGGTGGGCGTTGCGCGATTTTGCAAAGGACTCGGGCTGGAAGCCAAGATCATTACCGCCGTGATGGCGCTATTGACCGCGGCCCTCAGCGCCACCTGCTGGCTGTGGGCTTCGCGGATCGACCTGCAGGTGAACGCCATTATGGGCAATCAGGCCAGGCAAACCGCCTACACCCTTTCGATGGCCGCCCGGGGAGCCATGTACGCCGGCGACGTGGGGGCGCTGCGGCTCATGGGAACCAACCTGCTCAAGAGCCGCAATATTCTTTTCATCGCCTTTTACGATTCATCCGGCAAGAACATTGCTTGGGCAAGCCGCAGCGCCGCGAAATCCGATCTCCGATCCCTTTTGACCGTCGACGTCGCCTCCCTGACCCGCATCCACAGCGAACACTCGGCTCCGTTCGGAGACTACCTCGAAGTTTGCCAGCCCGTTTTGAATCTGGAATCGGTTGGCCCGGCGCTGCTGGTGGGATATGTCGCCGTCGGCATTTCGCCGCAACTAGAAGAGTCGCAGGTGCAGCGGGTCAATTACTTCGCCATGGGAATCGGATGCATCACGGTCCTGATTGCCCTACCGCTGGCGTACATGCTGGTCCATCGGATCTTTCTGCCGATCCGCCAATTGGTGGATGCCACCAACCGCATCGCCGCCGGTGATCTCCAGACCGCCGTCGCCATCGATCGTTCGGATGCCATCGGCGAACTGGCGCGATCCTTTAACGCCATGATCGAAACCGTCAAACGCCAACAGCAGGACCTCCGCGACGCCAACGACGATCTCGAACGAAAAGTGATTCAGCGCACCGCCCAGCTTGAGACGGCCAACAATCGTCTCGTCAGCGAAATTGCCGAGAAGGAGGATTTCCTCCGCGCCGTCAGCCACGACCTCAGCGCCCCGCTTCGCAACATCAGCGGCATGGCCGCAATGCTGCTGATGAAGCACGGCGAGCAATTCGACGAAGAAATCGTTCATCGCCTTCAGCGGATTCAGAAGAACGTGGATGTCGAGACCGACCTGATCTCGGAATTGCTGGAGCTGTCCCGGATCAAGACGCGCCGCCAGAAGATGGAAATGGTTGAAACCGCCGCGCTGGTCCGGGACGTCGAAGGACTTTTCGAAAGCGATCTGCGAGACAATCAAATTACCCTGACGGTCGACACCCCCATGCCGGTCCTGCACGGCGAGCGGCCTCGATTTCGACAGGTTTTCCAGAACCTCATCGACAACGCGATCAAATACATGGGCGACGGCCCCATCCGCGAGATTCACATCGGCTGTCAAATCCGACTGACCGAGGCGGAGTTTTACGTCCGCGACACCGGCCTGGGAATTGACGCCGACGACCAGGCCAAGGTGTTTTACGTCTTCCGCCGCGGGAAGAATTCAACCTCCCGCAACATCGCCGGCAAAGGCGTGGGCCTCTCCAGCGTCAAGAGCATCATCGAAACCTACAGCGGCAAAATTACCGTCGAAAGTGAACCGGGCAACGGTAGCACGTTCAAGTTCACGATCAACGGGCGGTTCGTCCCCGCCGCCCAACCCCAGGCGAGAGTCGCGAGATGAATACTTCATCAACAACATCGTCCGAGCCGATTGCCATTCTGCTTGTGGATGACGACCAGGATTGCCGGCTGCTCATCCGCGACGCCATTTGCCAGTGCACTGTCAGCAACCGCGTCTTCGAGGCGGTAGATGGAAACGAGGCCATCAATTTTCTGTACCGTCGCGGGCGTTGGGCCGATGCGCCGCGGCCGGGGCTGATCTATTTGGATATCGAAATGCCCGGCCCCAGCGGCCAGGAGGTTCTCAAGGTGATCAAGGCCGATCCGAATTTGCGGGATATTCCGGTTGTGATGATTACGGGAGTGAGCGACGAACGGCAAATGCGCCAAGCAGCCGAGTCGGGCGCCAACAGCTATACCCTCAAGCCCGTCAGCGCCAAGCAGTTTCTCGAGACGATTCGGACCAGCACCAACTATTGGCTCACGATTCACCAATATCCGGACCATCACTGGCCCCCGGAATGGTGCCGTCGATAAAGTGCTGCGGCGGTTCACCTTGTGGACGAACCGGCCGATAAGACCGCAAAGGCCTCGTTATCCCGATATGGAACGAATCAAGCTGCTCATTGTCGAAGACGATGCCGATCAGCGACAACTGATCGGCGAAACTCTCGAAGAACACTTCGGCCCCAACACCGTCCAGATGGTCGGCAGCGGCGCCGCGGCGCTGCAACTGGACCTGGGCGGCTTCGACCTCATCCTGACCGATTTCAATCTTCCCGATCTCACCGGGATGGATCTGCTCGTGAAAATCCACCAGAGATGCGCCACGCCCGTCATCATGGTGACGGGTGAGAACGTCGGCCAGATCGCCGCCGAGGCCATCCGCCGCGGGGCGATGGATTATGTCGTCAAATTCGGCGATTACCTCTTCACCATTCCGCTGGTCGTGGAGAAGAATCTCACCGTTTCCAAGCTGTCCGTCGAAAACCAGAAGCTTCGCGCGGAACTGGAACAAGCCCTGCGCGACGTGCGCGACAAGAACACTCAGCTTGAACGCTCGCTGGGAATGGTCGAGCAGCTTGCCGCCACCGATGCCCTGACAGGCCTGTACAACCGTCGTCATTTCAACCGCGTGCTCGAGCAGATGTTTGCCGAGAGCGAACGCCGAGACAGCGACCTTTCCTGCGTCATGATCGATCTCGATGGATACAAACAATTGAACGATAAGAACGGGCATGCCATCGGCGACCAGCTTCTTTCCGTGGCCGGGCGAGTGATCTTGGCCAACATGCGAAAGATGGACGTGGCTGCGCGATATGGCGGGGACGAATTTGTCCTGCTTCTGCCGCACGCCTCAGCCCAGGAATCCGCCAGCGTCACCCAGCGCATCCGCGACGAATTCCGCCAGGGTTCGGCGATCGTTCTTCGTCAGAACGAGGGCGTTGCTCTGTCAGCCGGGATTGCTTCGCGGAAGATCAACGCTCCCGCCGCCGCCGATGAACTAACCAACCTGGCCGACAAAGCGCTCTATCAGGCCAAGGAGAACGGCCGAAACCGGATCATCATTCTCGAGCCGACCCAAGTGACCACCAGAAAAGCCGCGGAATAACAATCCCGCGGCCGTGAAACTCTATCCCGCCAGCGCCAATTCCGCCGCAAAATCATTCGGAACAATTTGCCGAAGCCGATTGGGATCGTAGACCACCCGATTTCGGCTGGTCCGCACGAGGTTTTCCTGCCGCAATTGCGTGAGGCACAGGCTCACCGTTTCCCTCGCCGCCCCGACCGCCTGCGCCAGCTGCGCGTGAGTCATGTGCAGTTCAATGCCTTCCGGCACGATCCGGGCCGCCGGCGACTGGCTGAACCGCAAAAGCGTCTTGATCAGCCGAAGCCGGCAATCCTCGAAAACGAAATGGCTTCCCTCGGACCAGGCTTCGTGAAGCTCGCGGGCCATGTTTTCAGCGAAGCTCATGGCTATTTCGCCGTGGCTCAGGAGGATTTCGCGCAGCCGATCCGCCGGGATGGCGCGCACGGCCGAATCGCCGACGGAAACGGCCAGTTTTTCGTAGGCCGGAATTCTACCGATCGAGGCGAATCCAAAGCACCGCTCAGGGCCCAGGATATCCAGCAGCCGCCGAGCGCCTTGCGGGGCCACCTCAAACAGCCGGATCTCACCGGACTCGACCACGAATAAATCCGTCGCCGGGTCTTTCGGCTCGAACACCGCCTGCCCGTCGGAATAATCCAATCGACGGCCGCCTGCGTCGTGCTGGCGGACCAAGTCCAGTATCGCCCCATTTTCTAGGATATGACTCATGCGAATCGCCGCCTTCCTCAAATGTGGCAGAAATGGTTCGGATAAATCATCCGAATCTACAAAAGTAGTATCGGCCACGTTAGCGGCGACTATTTAGTTAGTTTTTCACCTGCGTGGCGAGAATTCGAGCAATTGCCTCGCAAATCTCCGTGCGATGTACACCACTGAGCGCCAGCGCCAACTGCGTTTCCATCAAACCATACGGGATTCCCGTGTCGTAACGCTGACCTTGTGTGATCAAACACCAGTATTTCTCGCTGTGCTGGCGCAGATGTTCCTGTGCGGCTGTGAGCTGTATCTCATTCTTCTCGCGGAGGTTGTTTTTGATCAGGTATTCCAGCGAATCGAATATCCGCGGCGAAAACACGTGCATACCGAAATGCGCCAGGTAATTCCCCGCCGGCTGACCCGGCGTTACTAACTTCTCCCTCGCAAGCTCAATCGACGGTTTTTCCACGATGAGCTGGGCCTGGTAGATTCCCCGCCGCGGGTCGATCGGCTCGCCTCGAATCACCCCATATAAATGCAGTAGTCGCTCCAGCGTTGGCTGCACGCCCGTTACCGCATCCAATGCCTGTTTTTCATACACCGATACAAGCTGCCGCGCGCAACGGTCCTTGATATCGCTGATGTATACGTGATCGCCCAGAAGCAGGAGAAACGGCTCATCCCCCACAAAGTTCTTTGCCTGGTAGACGGCGTGTCCGAACCCTTCGGGGGCATCCTGCTCAGCGAAATGCAGCCGCTCGCCGAACGCGCCGAGTTTTTCCGATTCCAACAGGGCCCAATCCTTCCCGTGGAACGCCTTGACCATGTTGTCGTCCAGCCGTCGAAAGTATTCCCGGTATTGTTTTTCCTCGCCCGGCTGGGTGACGATGCAAATTTCCTCGATGCCCGAATCGATCGCTTCTTCGCCGATGATCTGGATGACCGGTTTGGTCAGTCCGTCCCGATCCACCAGCGGAAACATTTCCTTCTGAACCGCGCTCGATGCCGGATACTGTCGCGTTCCCCGACCCGCTGCGGTAATGACGGCTTTACGAACCTTGGCCATGAAATTCTCCTCGGCGCTAGCATAGAGACGGTGGAAAAAGTTGCCAGAGAGTTTTCACGGCCCCTATCGATGATTCATCAGTAATCCCGGCGGCAGAAAATCCACGCCGCCAATCCCAGCACGACCACCTCGAATCCGACCGATGTGCCCACCACCCATCCGACGGACCGGCTGCGGATTTCAGCCCGAATCTTCGCCATCGGAACCGGCCTGTTGTTCAGCTCCACATTCGAATTCTGCGAATCGTCTTCATTTTCCTGATTGACCTGCGAGACGTGTTGCAGCCCGGCTTTGCTGATCAACTCGCGTTCCAGCAGCGCTACCGTCTCGGTGGTCTTGGGAAGGACCGTCTTGACATCGTAAAAAATCGCCTGCGGACGATCGAACCCGCCGTGAATCTCGTCGCGTTCGGATCGCTCTTTATCGAACTGCGTCTGGTACATCGTCACATACTCGCTGCCGCGAGTGGTCGGCCGTGTGGCGGCAACCTGCTGGTAGTGGGTCAGCATCGCTTGGGTGGAGTGCATCTGCCGGTCGAGGTTGGCCGCCCTGTCCTCTTCGGTGAGCTTGAAGGTGAGCAGCGTTACTTCGGTCGTGTGCACGCCGAAGATAAACACCCAGAAAAGCAACGTAAGCAGCACCGCCGCCACCGTTGAGCGCGTCCACACGCCGATCAACACGCAAAAGCAGAACAGATAACTGTAGAAAAGCACGACGATCGGAATGGCCAGGAAAATCCCCGGTTCCCACGCGCCCCCGCACCAGCCGATCACCAGAAAGCTGGCGCCGCAAAAACATCCGATCTGCAACGCCACGAAGAGCAAGCCGCACAGATATTTCGTAATGAACAGCCGCAGCCGGCTGATCGGCTTGGAAAGATATAAATCGATCGCCCCGCCGGCCAGAAAATCCGGGAACAGGCTGGCGGTGGAGATCAGCGCCAATACCGTCGCCAGCCAAGTCAGCCAGAAATTGATTCCGTAACTTAAAAAAATAGTTTTGTAAAAATCGCCCGGCGAGATATTTCGGCTGTTGAGAACCGTCGAGTGAAGATGCCAGAAGAAAATCTTGAATCCATCGGGTGTGAGCCGCAGCGCGGCGAACGATGCCGCCACCATCGTCGAAAGAATCAGCACGATCCAGAACATCTTCCTGGAGTTCAGGTCGCGGTAAGCATCCAGAATCAGTGCGATCGTTTGGCTCATGCGTTCCTTGGAAGCGGCGGCGGCCGCGCGCCTGGCGGTGTCGTTCTCCCCGTGGTCGGATCGGTGACCGCTTCGAAAAACAAATCCTCCAGCGACGGCCGCACCAATTGCATTGCTCGAATGACCAGATTGGCTTTGCGGAGCGCATCGATGATCGGCTGCACGCTGGCCGGGTCGGTCTTGCCGACACGCAGGATGGCGCCGTCGAATTCGCACCAGGTCTTGTCGGCCAGCGATCCCCGCACCGGCCGGCCAGGAACCGGCGCCGCCGTGGGATCGAATACTCCCGCAAGCGCCCCGGCCACCGCCGGCCACGCGGGCGATTCCAGCTCTAAACAATAGCATTGCTTGGCAATGGTCATTTCATCGACGGACCCTTGCCGCGCGACTTTGCCTCCGACCAGGATCGCCACGCGATCACAGACGCTTTCCAATTCACTGAGCAGATGGCTATTGATGAAAACCGTCGCGCCCTGTTCTCGAAGACGCAGAAGCACCTGCCGGATATCTCGCCGGCCGCCAGGATCGACGCCGTCGGTGGGCTCGTCGAGAATGATCAAATCCGGATTCGCCCCCAGCGCCTGCGCCAAGCCGACGCGCTGAAGCATTCCCTTGGAGTACTGGGAGATTTTGGTATTCGCCCACTCGGTCATTCCCACGAGATCGAGCAATTCACTCGCCCGCCGCTGGCGGGTGGGCCGATTCATATTGGCCAGCGCCGAGAAAAACTCGATCACTTGCCGCCCGGTGAGGTATTTCGGAAACCGATGGTTCTCCGGCAAATATCCCACCCGGGCCAAAGTCGGTTTGTGTCCGATCGGATGTCCGAGAATCATTCCCCGGGCACTCGTCGGCCGAACAACGGTGACCATGATTTTGACCAGCGTGCTTTTGCCCGCTCCATTAGGCCCCAGCAGCCCAAAGATTTCCCCACGGCGCACTTGCATGGAAACTCCCTGCAGGGCATGAACGCGCCGGCGATAAATTTTGGTGACGTTCTGAAGGTCGATGACGTAACCGTCTGCGGCAGGGCGCATAGTTGATCGCGCCGATCATACCGCAAAGAGCCGGGCCTCGCATGGCAATTCGAATTGCCTATTTCCAATTGCCTATTGAAGGGAGAGCGACTTTCCCCACACAATAGGCAATAGGCAATAGGAAATAGGCAACAGGCAGGTAACCAATGTCGGCAGCGCCTTCTCGATCGGCGAGGATAGGCTTGTGGCTCCTGATCGCCGCCGCGGCGGGCGTGGGATTGGTATATCTCTTCGGCAAGCAGCCAGTTCCTCCCATCGCCGCGGCTCCCAAAACCCGCCCGGCAACTCTTGTGTCGCCCGCCACCGTCCCAAGCCCGGCTACCCAACCCGTGCCGGTCATTCAAACCTACGGCCAACTCCTGCACGCCGATTTGGCCAACTATCCCGACACGCGGCCCTGGGCGATTCCCGTTAATTTGTCCGATGCCGCGCACTTGATCCTGCGCGAGCCGATTTACGTCTGCTCGCGCGGCGACCTTTGGATCACTCGTCCCGATGCCGATCCGCTTCCGACGGTTCTGGCCCGTGCCGCCGGCGAAAGCGAGCATCTCGTCAATCGACCGATCCAGTACATCATCTGGTCCATCAATCGGCGTGGGTTGTGGGAGCCATCGGCCATCTGCCGCAGCGGCGATGGATTCGAGATTGTTTCCGCAACCGACACGCGCCCCATTCCCTGGCATCGCGCGTATCGCTGGGACATGGCGATGACATGGATCGACGGCTCCGCGACGCGCCTGATCGTGCCGACCGATGCCGGCGTCAGCATTATGACCCTCGGCGACAAGCCGAGCGAAAACTATTGCCGGCTTCTCGATAGCCCCGCCAAAGATCAGCAAGCGATCCCGCCGCCGAGGGTCTTGTTTGATCTTCGCGGCCTGTTGGCGTGGATTCCCGCCGACGGCGATTTCGCCGGCGCCGCCCGCACCGCCAGATATCTCGACGGAAAATGGGTGTATCTGGATTCGGCCGCGTGGCCATCCAACATCATTCATCTGGTTCCGATGTTGGATGGCAGCGTTCTGCAGATTCGCCGTGGATCGGATGCCGGCAGCGCGCAGTTGACCATCGTGCCGCTGGATAATCCCGACATCGATGAGAAAGAGATCGCCGCCCTGACCGACCAACTCGGCGACGATGATCCCGACAAACGAGTGGCCGCTTATCAGCGGCTCACCCAATACGGCCCGGGGATTTACCCGATCCTCGAAAAACTTTCCCCCAACGCTTCGCCCGAGGCCCAGGCCAGAATCCGCGAGCTTTTGGAAGGCAAGTTGGAAACCAAACTCGGCGGATTGCTCATCAACGACAACCAATTGGCCGTGACCGCTCGCCTGCCCGACGGCGGCGTCGTATTTTTTGCCTCGCACGGCGTCAGCATTCCGCAAGAAGGTCAGGACCCAAAGATCGTCTCGCCCGATTTTCTGGCCGTTCGCCCAGGCCGGCCCGTCGAGGAATTGCCCCCGGTGGTTGTGGATCGACTTTCCAAACCCGATGCCACGATCGCCGGTGTGCGCGATGAATGGGTGGTCAGCACGCCCGATGTCGGCCCCGCGCGCTATCTGCCGCCCGATCAGCTCGACCCATTGCTGAGTCCATCGGAGCGATCTTTCTCACGCCTTCTGGCCATCGACGGCCGTGGGCGATGGCTCTTTCGCGACGACGCCTCGCAGCGCACGCTCATCCTTGATCCGACCGTTCCCGATCCCACGCCAAGGCTGGCGATCTGGCTCATCGACACCGGCGACGCCGCCGGATGGAGCAAAGCCGATTGGCCCGTCATCCGGCGCACCACGGCCCACTGGCTCGTCAACGACCACGATTTTCAACCGCTGGATCCCTCCGACGAGATGCGGACCGTGCTGCCGACGCCCGCTCCGACGACCGAGCCGTCGCTGATGACCGATACCGATGGCACTCGCTATTGCGACGGCCGGATGGCCCTCACCATCGTGACCGCCGCCGGGAGAAAGCGCACCTGGCCGCTGCCTGACGCATGCGCCGGATCAACCGATCAGTCTCCCTGGCTGGTCGGCGATCGGCAGGGACATCTGTTTCTCTTCAATTCCACCGGCAGAATCGCCCGGCTGCGCCCCACGCCCACGGGCGCTCAGCCGCTGGTGCTGGAAGCCGTCTTCGGCGAGCACATTCCCGATTTCCAGGACATTCGCCGCATTTGGTGCGACCCCGCCGGCCGGATCGACGTGGTATACGAAAGCTCAAAACTGGCGCTGATTTTCCCCACCGGTCAGGTTCCCCCGGAGATCGAAGACAAAATCCTCCCGCAGGATTTGCGTCGAATCGACGCGCCATAAGCCCCCATTATTTAGCGGCCCCGCGAAGCACCGCGGGTTTCTTTCGCAAGTTCTTCCCTCACCCGCAGCACTACGTCCGACCAATCGCCGCGCGATCTCTGCCGAAACAACCGCACCGTCGGATACCAGGGGCTATCGTCTCGCTTCAGCATCCACCGCCAATCCGGAACGATCGGCAGCATGAGCCATACCTTTTTTCCCATCGCGCCGGCAAGATGCGCCGCGGCCGTATCCACCGCGATCACGAGGTCCAGATTCTCAATCAAAGCGGCGGTGTCGGCGAAGTCGTTCAGGTCCGCCGTCCAATCAATCAACTGCATCCCCGGCGGAGGATCGATCGTCTCGGCCGCGGGCTCACCTTTCTGCAGGCTGTAAAATGCCGCCGTCGTCATCGACGCCAGGGGTGCGAACTGCGCCATTTTTATCGAGCGATTCCGATCATTCGTATGTGTCGTGCTGCCCCCCCACACCAGGCCGACGCGCAGCCGGTCGTCGGTTGAATCAAATCGCCTCCCCCATTCCTGCGCCAATCGCGGCTCGGATTTCAGGTACGGAATCGGAGCGGGAATCGACTGGGCCGGGATCCCCAGAATTGCCCCAAGGCTGAGCAAAAAGCAATGGAAGTCATGCGGCGGAATTGGCTGGCCCGGAATCACGGTCGGTACAATCCCCTCGAAAAGGCGGCATAGTTCCGCTGGACATCCAAGAACGACGTTTGCCCCGCGATCCACGAGTTGGGGAATGAATCGCGCAAAGTGGATCACGTCGCCATACCCCTGCTCGGAATGGACGAAGATCGTTTTGCCGGAGGGGTTGCCTCCGTGCCAGCGCGGCCGATCAAACTGCTGTGTGCCGGCGAGGGAGGGGACCCCAAGCCGCCACTCGTATTCCGCCCAACCGCGCTGATAATCACCCAGCAGAAGATACACCTGCGACAGATTGCAATGGGCCATGGCATAGTCGGGCTTCAGCGCGATGGCCGTGGAATAGGCGCCGATGGCCTCCTGATATTGCTCCATGTCGGCCAGGACGAGCCCCAGATGGTTGTGGGCGCCGCGCATTTGCGGCTGCAATTTGATCGCCGCCCGGATAGCGTCCAAGGCTTCATCCAGTCGTCCCGCCGTGCGAAGGGCGCCGCCCAGGTTGCTGAGCGCATCGGGGTAATTGCTATTTAGCCGGATCGCGCTGCGAAACTCGGCGATGGCCGGCTCAATCTGCCGCGATTCCGCCAAGGTGACTCCAAGCCCGTTGTGATAATGCGCGTCGTCCGGCTTCAGCCGGAGGGCGTGACGAAAACTGGCGGCCGATTGCTCGAAGTTTCCCGCGCGGCGCAAATATTCCCCAAGATTCGCATGGTAATCGGCAATGTCCGCCCGAAGTCCGATCGCCCGGCCGATGAATTCTACCGCGAGTTGCGGCTGGCCCTTGTCGCCGAGGATAACTCCCAACAGATGAAGCGCGTCCGGATGATTCGGTTGTCCCGAAAGAACCTCCCGGTAGATTTGTTCCGCCTCGGCCGGCCGGCCGGCACGGTGATGCTCCAGCGCGACGCCCAGCATCCGGGCCGCTTGTTCAGTGGAAATGTTTGGGCGCGATTCCAACGGAAGCTTGAAATATAACCCCAGCCCGCCTGCCCGCACCAGTCGGCTTCCCTCATCGAGATCCGTCCCGCGGCAGTTCGGACAACGCCTGGCGAACGCGATCGATCACCCCATCCCATTTCCCCGCCTCCTGCTGACGAAACAGCCGCAGCAATCGACGGCCTCCACCAGCCGGCCGGCCGGTGATGTGCGACGGCCGACGCCATCGCCCGTGCCGCGGCATCGCCGGAAGATTTTTGTCCTGAATTCAAGGGGAATAGCAATATATCTCCGGCGGGCCCGAAGCACATCGGGGGCGATCTGTCTTTCGACAACCCGGCGCACTACGATAATAAATGTAAACTGCCCAGCCCCAATGGAGATCGTCATGAGCCGTACAAAGACGGAGCTTGAGCGGAAATCGCCGAAATCCAAATCAACGACCCGGGCTCGGCCCGCCATCAGTCGCCACGTCCAGATGTGGATCGACCAGTGCATCGACCTCTGCCAGCCCAATGATGTTTTCTGGTGTGACGGTTCGCCCGAGGAAAAACAAACGCTCATACACCGCGGCGTCAAGGAAAAGGTCCTCATCGAGTTAAATCACCAGAAACTCCCCGGCTGCTATCTGCATCGAAGTAATCCCAACGACGTCGCTCGCAGCGAGCAGGCCACTTTCATTTGTACCCCAAGCCAGGATATGGCCGGCGCCACCAACAACTGGATGGACACTCGCGCCGCATACGCGAAACTCAAAACCCTTTTCAGCGGCTGTATGAAAGGCCGCACGATGTACGTCGTGCCGTTCGTCATGGGCCCCATCGGCTCGCCCCTGGCCAAGGTGGGCATCGAATTGACCGACTCCATCTATGTCGCCGTCAGCATGGGCATTATGACCCGCATGGGCGCCGTCGCGTGGATGCAGTTGGAATCCGCCGTCCCATCGGCCGATCCCGATGCCGAGCCGGAATTCACCCGCTGCCTCCACAGCGTCGGCGATTGCGATCCGCAGCGCCGGTATATCTGCCATTTCCCGCTGGACAACACGATCTGGAGTTTCGGCTCCGGCTACGGCGGAAACGCGCTGCTGGGCAAGAAATGCCTCGCCCTGCGCATCGCCAGCTTTTTGGGTCAGCAGCAGGAATGGATGGCCGAGCACATGCTCCTCATGGGCGCGACCAGCCCCGAGGGCGAAAAAACCTACGTCGCCGCCGCATTCCCCAGCTCCTGCGGCAAAACCAATTTCGCCATGCTCATCCCTCCGAAAAAATACCGCGACGCCGGCTGGAAGATCACCACCGTTGGCGACGACATCGTCTGGATGTGGGTGGACGAGACCGGAAAACTGCGGGCCATCAACCCCGAAGCCGGATATTTCGGCGTCGCCCCCGGCACCAACGAGCAAACCAATCCCAACGCCATGGCGATCATGTCCCGCGACACGATCTTCACCAATGTCGCGCTGCTGCCCGATGGCGATGTCTGGTGGGAAGGCAAAACCCCCACGCCGCCCGCAAGCTGCATCGACTGGACCGGCCAACCCTGGACGCCCGCCGGCGGCCGAAAAGCCGCTCATCCCAACAGCCGATTCACCGCCCCGATGACGAACAACCCGGCCCTCGATCCCTCCGCCAACGACCCCGCCGGCGTGCCGGTCTCGGCGATCATCTTCGGCGGCCGCCGCTCACGCATCGTTCCTTTGGTCTACCAAGCCTTCAACTGGATGCACGGCGTCTATCTCGGCGCGACATTAGGCAGCGAAACCACCGCCGCCGCCACCGGCCAGGTCGGCCTCGTCCGCCGAGACCCGATGGCCATGCTCCCGTTCATCGGCTACAACATCCGCGATTACCTCGTCCATTGGTTCCGCATGCGCAAGAAGCTGACCGATTGCCCGCGCATCTTCCACGTCAATTGGTTTCGCCGCGACGAATCCGGCAAATTCCTCTGGCCCGGCTACGGCGAAAACATGCGCGTTTTGAAATGGATCATCGACCGCTCCCACGGCCGCGCGTATGCAAGAGAAACCCTCATCGGCTGGATGCCGCGCAGCAGCGACATCGATTTGGAAGGCCTGAACATCCCGCTGGAAAAATTCGAGCAGCTTCAAACCATCAACGTGGACGACGTGAAAGCCGAGCTGATGAGCCAGGAGGAATTATTCCTGAAATTGGCCGGCGATCTGCCGAAGGAGATGATTTTTCAGAGGGAACTTCTCATCAGCCGGCTGTAGCTTTTTGACAGTGCTTGGTGACAAGTTCCGCGTTTTCGATAGCGCCAGGGCCGAAGTTGTTACTGTTACTGTCGAATTCGCGAAAAAAATCCCAGCGGCGGGGTTGGGGTTTGGAATGTCCGGGAATCCGTCCTGGCGAAGAGTAGAATTTTATGTACCGAGTTGATTCTGATGAAAATATTAGGCCGGCCTTCCACGCGGCAGGGACAACAGGTGTGTGCCATCCGCCCGATTATGAATGCCCCACCGGCAATTCCTCGTAGTTTGGAGCGGTGGTGCTTGCGTCGTGGGGGATTTGCCGAGGGAGATGAGTTTTCAGAGGGAATTGCTGATTAGCCGCGTATGAGAATCGGTGCTAAACTTGGTGCGCTCTACGACAATTTCCGCGCATGGACGCGCCCATTTTTCAGTCGCTTAGCTTGTCGAAGATCGGCGGGCGGGCAATACTCGTGTTGATGGGCGCTAGGAAACCGACAACAAACGCAAGGTTTTCTCAATTTCTTCAGCCGGTCCTCGCTGCAATTAAGGCTTTGGGTGGATCTGCTCGACCGAGTGAAGTGAAGGAGTGCATTCTAAAAACCGTGAAACTTCCTCAGGATTATGTAAACGCCGTCCACCAAGGGGGCGAATCAAAGTTTGGGAATGATGTCGATTGGGCCAGGTTTTATCTCGTTCGTGCGGGTTATTTGGATTCATCAAGACGTGGCGTCTGGTCCCTCACTGAACTCGGAGGAAGCGACAAAATCGATTCGATGCGCGCGGCCCAAATCATCAAGAGTGTGGACGGCCGAAATTGTAGTATCGAGTCTCCTCAAGTCAGCTCGATCCCGGCGACGACGGCTGATAGCTATGTCTATGAAGCGCTGAAGCGAATTAAATCATTGCCAGCCCGCGGATTTGAGAATTTATGTCAACGGCTGCTACGGGAAAGTGGCTTCGAGGAAGTCAACGTAACGGGACATAGTGGAGATGGCGGAATCGACGGCGAAGGAATTCTCAAGCTCAATGCGTTCGTGAGCTTTAGGGTCTTATTTCAATGTAAACGTTACAAGGATTCCGTTGGCCCAGGAATCGTTCGTGATTTTCGAGGGGCGATGGCGGGACGTGCCGAGAAGGGCATAATTCTTACAACTGGATATTTCACTCCGCAGGCCGAGGCAGAGGTGTCCCGAGACGGTGCACAGCCAGTTGAACTGGTAGACGGGAAGCCCTTGTAAAATTGCTTGGGGAACTGGAACTTGGCTTAAAGCCGGTCCCCAGCTATGAAGTTGACGAAATATTCTTTCGGCAATTTGAGTCGCTATCCTATGATGCGCGCTTGCGGGTATTGCGAAGCAGATCCGCTTACATTTGCTCTGGATGCTCGATGCCGAGCAAATCCAATCCTGCCTCCAGCGTTCGGGCCATCAGATTGCATAATGCCAATCGGCTGCCGAAGGAGATGATCTTGCAGCAAGAACTGCTGATTAGGCGGTTGTGAACGCCAAGAAGCCCCGGATGTACATCCGGGGCTACGAAAGCAATCTCGCCATCACCTGGCTTATAGGTTTCAAAGCGGCTTGCCCCTGCGCCGAGGACGAGCGCGATTCAGCAGAATCTTATCCCGCAGTTTTTGCCGGATAGAGGGATAGCGCCCGGTTCAACAGAGCCTTCAACTCCTCTCGCCCCGGATAGCGTGGGTCGAACTCATACTCCCGCGTGCTGCCGACCGACCGGCTGACCAGAACGGCCGCCGCCTCAAGCTTCTCCATGGCGTTTTGCACCGGGTACAGCGGCGAATCAAAGAAGCGGGCGATCTCGCGCGCGTACCCGCGCCTTCGGCCGGCGAGATAAACCAGCACGCGTTCCTTGTTCATGGAACCAAGCAGGTTTGCAAGCATAAATGTCCGACCTAAAATGTATGTCGATCGACCTCGATTTTAGGTCTTGCGTGAAAGATCGTCAATCCACCAACGCTGGGGTCTTTCCTGCCCGCGACCTTGATTAGTCACGCCAATGGCCTTCTTCGTCGGCGCATGACCATCCCCGCGCCGGCCATCAGCAGCAGTGACCCCGTTGCCGGCTCGGGCACGGGTGACCATACGACGGCATATTGGTTATCTCTGGAATCCTCCGCCAAGCCGTAAATATTTCCCGCCGCGTCAAAGCTCAGCGCCTGAGAGAGAATCCAAGTATTGTTTGACGGCAATACAGAACCGAGATTCTCGGCCGACGCCGCCGTGCCGGACCACAAAAGCGCTTCCCAGACGCCTGGGCTGCCCGTTGTCACTCCCCAGCCTATCTGTTGGCTGCCGTTGGTGGCGAACGCAGTAGAGATGGCGAACCCGGCGGGATTCAGGTTCACCGCGGAGGCAGCGGTTCCCGTCCAAAGCATGGCGAGGATCGGGCTGCTCGTCGGAGACTCATAGGCGATTCCAACCTGCTGATTGCCGCTCACTCCAGTAGCTTCCGAGTTGGCGAAGCCTGCCGGGTTCAGATCAACGGCCGAGGTGGCTGAACCTGTCCACAACAGCGCATGTTCCGAGCCGTCGTTATTACCAGCGCCGACCTGTTGCGTGGCATCGGCTCCGTAGGCTACCGAATTTGCGAACCCACTCGGGTTGAGATCGACAAACGATGCCGCCGATCCGGACCATAGAGCGGCGTTGCCATCGGCTTCACCGACTTGGTTGTTGCCGTAGATCCCGTAAGCCTCCGAGCCGGCATATCCCGCTGGGTTGAGATCAACAGCCGATGCCGCCGTGTTTGTCCACAACATGGCGTTGGGTTGATAATCGGGACCGTCCTGGGGGCCGTTGTAACCGAAGCCTACTTGCTGAGTGCCGTTCGTACTCTCAGCCACGGAATTAGCGAACCCGCCCGGGGTCAGATTCACCACCGTGCCGGAGGGGCTGTTCCACAGCGAGGCTTGCGTGTATTGGAAGTTCGAGCCGCTAACTCCAACGACCTGTCCGTTGGCGTCGTTGAAGAAGTTCTGATTTGCGGATTCTGAAGGAAAGCTGGTCTGAGGCAAGGGCAACAGTTGATACAAAATGTGTGCGGTATAGTTGACGCCTGCGATCGTCTGCCCAGCCGCGCCAACATTCAACGCCACGGCAGCAACAACGCTCCCCGACCGGCTGATCCGAACGCATTTTCTCACGGATTTGCCAAAAATATACATGGGATTCCCCCCAATGACCCTTGGCCATCATCCATCGACGATAGGATACCGAGGTTTGAGCCATAGACAAGCTTTTTCTGGGCTTGCGGCGACCATACGCATAATAATATCGGGATACAATCGGGAGTTGGCAGCAAACGCCGGGGGTTGCGCGATAGTCAATGGAAATTTCAAATTGCCGTCGCGCGGCTTTTGAAAGAATCGAAAAAGATTACACGATCTAGAGCGTGGCGTATTCGAGGGTTTTTACATCTGCTCCGGATGCTCGATGCCCAATAAATCCAATCCGACATCCAGCGTTGGGGCGTTCAGTTCACGTCACGTAATGCCAATCGGCTGCCGAAGGAGATGATCTTCCAGCAAGAACTGCCGATTAGTCGGTTGTAAACGCCAAGAAGCCCCGGATGTACATCCGGGGCTACGAAAGCAATCTCGCCATCACCTGGCTTATAGGTTTCAAAGCGGCTTGCCCTTGCGCCGAGGACGAGCGCGATTCAGCAGGATCTTATCCCGCAGTTTTGCCGGATAGAGGGACAGCTTGCCGTGCAGGATGAGCGATGCGTTGGGCTGGCTGCCCAGGACTCGTGCCAGGTCGTTGACGGTCATGGCGTGTTCTTGCATCAGGAATTTCAGCCGGTCAATGGGCGTTAGTTTCGGAAGCGATGAGCGCCGGCGGTCTTGCTCAAATCGGTGCACCAGAATGGCCAGAGCCTCGGCGTAGTCCCGCTCGTCCGCCTGCATCTGTTCGGCGGGTTTGGATTTCGCGAGCTTGGGCGGGACGGCCGTCGCCCGGCCGAACTCGAGTTGCGAAGGGATGGGCCGCAGGGGAAATGCGCGAATCAGGTCGAAACTCCGTCGTGCCGGCCATCAGGTCGGATAGGGCCAGCCGACTGCAACGCGCTGGTCCCGCGAAGCGAATCGGTCCGAATCGCACTGATCAGTGGCGTTACTCGATTTTCACGTCCGCTTCATCATCTTTTGCGTCAATTGTTAGGATTTTTTGTTGGACAATTCCGATCCAGATGGTTATTCTACCATGGCTTCCGCCTGACCATACGGGGGCAAAGACCATTTGTTGCACTATTTGTGCGGGAGAGAAAATTGCAATCGAAGTCCCTGCGCCCACTTGCGGCACTCTTAGCGTCCTTTTCACTTTTGGGAATCTGCGGCCACGCCTTCGCCGATACCCTGCGAATCGTCGATTGGAACATTGAAGACGATATCAACGGCTATACCACGCCGCGCCCCGGCATGAATACCGTCCTCGAGGGCGTCGGCAATGAAATTATTGGCGGTGACGCTCAGCCGATCGACATCATGGCTCTGGAAGAAACCACCAGCAATGCCACGACGGTCCAGCCGATCCTCAATATGCTCAACGGCGATTACATCGGCGCGGATTATCAGATGAGTTCCTACCAGGGGACGGAGTCCGGCAATGACGCATCCGATGGGAACGGGCCCAACGCCATCGTGTACAACGCGAATACGGTGCAGCTTCTGGCATCGGTCGGTGTCGGCACGCCGGGCGGCTCGAGCGACGGCGAATACCGCCAGGTCGTGCGATACGAATTCGAGCCCATCGGCAGCGATGCTCCCTTTTATGTCTACGTCTCACACATGAAATCGGGTTCGACGTCCGCCGATGCGACCGACCGCGGCGAAGAGGCGACGATCATCCGCACCAATGAAGCAACGCTGCCAGCGAATGCCTCGGTGCTCTATGTTGGCGATCTGAACTCGAATCCCCCGGAGGCGGAGTTCACCGAATTTACGGCCGCCGGCGATGGGGAAGCTTATGATCCGCTCAGTTTTTCGACGACCCTGCAAAACCTCACCGATTCGACGACGAGCCTTCGATACCGCGACGACTATCAGCTCATGACGCAAAACATTCTAGGCGGTACGGGGGCCATCGATTACGTCAGCGGTTCACTACAAGCCTTCGGCAACAACGGCTCGGTTTCGGGCAGCGTGAACAGCGGCTCGAATACGGATCTGGCGTACATGACGACCGGCAACGGCTACAACCCGACGCAGTCGCAGATTCTCTCGGCCCTGACGACCGCCAGCGATCATCTTCCGAACGTCGCGGACTATACGTTCGCGCCGGTTCCGGAGCCGACGTGCGCCGCTCTGGCCATCGGCGGAACCTGCGTCCTGCTCGTGCGCCGACGGCGCAGCCGCGCGAACGCGGTTTGACGGATGCAAGCGATGCGAGAAGCTTGTCGTGAGGCGATGTGCCGAAATGTCCTCACATCTGATCCGGATGCTCGATGCCGAGCAAATCCAATCCGACTTCCAGCGTGCGGGCGGTCAGGTCGCATAATGCCAATCGGCTTTCGCGGGTTGGCGGGGGGCTCTGAATCACCGGGCAATTCTCGAAGAATCCGCTGAAGCGGGTGGCTAATTCGTAGAGGTATGCGCACAGATGGTGTGGCTTCAGTTCGCGGGCGACCAGGTCGATCACTTCGCCTAACCGCAGAATGTGCTTGGCCAGGGCCAATTCGAAGGGGGATTCCAGAAGGATTTGGCCGGGCTTTGCGTCGCCTGCGGAGGGCGCAGCCCTTTCCGCGGCTTTGCGGAAAATGGAGCGGATGCGGGCGTGGGCGTATTGAAGGTATGGGGCGGTGTTGCCATCCAATGCCAGCATCTTGTCGAAGGAAAAAACGTAATCGCTCACGCGGTCCTTCGAGAGGTCGGCGTATTTCACGGCGCCGATGCCGGCGGCGTGGGCGATGGCGCGGCGGCGAGGTTCGGGCATTTCCGGCTGCTTTTCTGTTACGACACGCAGGGCGCGGTCCTCGGCTTCGTCGAGCAAATCTTTTAACTTGACCGTCCCGCCGGTGCGGGTTTTGAAGGGCTTGCCGTCCTCGCCGAGCATGGTTCCGAAGGGTGCGTAATCGAGCGTGACATCCTTGGCCCAGCCAATTTTTCGGGCCGTCCAGAAGACCTGGTTGAAGTGTTGTTGTTGGCGGCTGTCGTGGCTGTAAACGATCCGCCGGGCGCCCAGTTTCGTGATTCGATAGCGGATGGCCGCGAGGTCGGTGGTGCCGTACAGGTAGCCGCCGTCGGATTTCTTGATGATCAGGGGTGATTCATAGCCTGGGACTTGCACGACGATCGCGCCTTCGGATTCGACGGCGATGCCGGCGGATTTCAAATCCGCGACGATGCCGGGCAAATCATCCTGATAATCCGATTCGCCCCGGACATCCTGCGGCATTAGCTTGACGCCGAGTTGTGCGTAGATTTCGGCGCATGTTTCCAGAGTTGCTTCGCGGGCTTTTAGCCAGGCTTCCTTTTCCTGAAAATTTCTCGGATCTTTGGGGTTTTGGATGAAGGTGGTGAAGAGTCGCGGCAAGCTGGCCAGCGAATCCTTTCCGATGAACTCCTGCTCGGCGGCCTTGCTTTCCGTCGCGGCCGAGACGAATTGATAGAGCTTCTCCAGCACCGGAAGGCGAAGGCGCAGCAACCGCAATCGCGGCTCGAAAATCGTGGCCCCGTCCGGGTCCTGGCTTAGAAAATAATTGTGCAGCTCCACCAGCGAATGAACGACCGCGGCCTTGGCCGGTTCGTCTTTGGCGTCGGAGGCTTCCTTCATTCGTTTGGCCAAGCGGTCGAGATCTTCCGATTGATGCAGATGGTCGGCCAGGACGTGATACCAGATGGCCAGCACCACGCGGCCAAATTGGGTGCCCCAATCTCCAATGTGGTTTTGGCGGATGATCCGGTTTTGCTGGAATTCAAAAACCCGGCTGATGGCGTCGCCGATGATCGTGCTGCGGAGATGGCCGACGTGCATTTCCTTGGCGATGTTTGGGCCGGAATAATCGACCACGATGGTTTGGGGCTCGGCGACCGGCGCGATTCCCAGGCGAGTGTCCGGGACAATTGTGTTGAGTTGCGTTGCCAGCCAGGCCGGGGAGAGGCGGACGTTGATGAAGCCGGGGCCGGCGATCGTGACTTCCGTTGCCATATCCCCCAGCTTGAGCCTGGAGCGGATTTCCTCGGCGATCGCGCGGGGATTCAGCTTTTGGCCGGTCTTTTCACCCACGGGTTTAACCAGACCCATGGCGGCGTTGGACTGATAATCGCCGAATTTTTCGTTCTGGCTTACGCTGATTTGCGGATCGCAGGCCAGATTAAACGCGTCCAGATTAAACGCGTCCTGGATGGCGGATCTGAAAATGCGGTCTAATTGTGCGGGGATTGTTGGCATAATGAGCAAACGGGTTCGACGTATTATTGGCGGCCGAAACTATTGTGGCCGGCAGGCATGCTACATTGGGGCGGCGGCTATCTCCATGGGTGGGGAAATGCCGATAGCAGCGCAACATAGGTCTCTCTGGATAGGTCTCTCTGGACCGCCGCCGGGGCTGAGTACCTATCAAAATAGCAGGTGTTTGATTCTGGCGTTTTACGGAGATAAGGTTCTGCGATCCGATCTCGCAGTGTTGGACCCTTTGAGATTGGGCGTTTTTCTCATCAGGTGAATTCGATGAAGAGTTTGCTGAGCCGAATGATTCTGGGCGTGGGGTGCACTTTTTATCTGACGTTGTCGCTGTCGTGCGGCCAGCCTCCCAAGGCGTCGGCAGCGTCGGCGGCATCGGCGGATGCGGATCAGCGTGGCGCGGGGCTTGATTTGCAGCCGTCCACTCAGCCAGCGCCCACAACGCCAGAGGGCCTGGAAGCCGCCGCCGTCCAAGCCGCGCGCAGCGGTAATTTCGGCGTCAGCGATCAATACCTCCAGCGTGCGGAAAAACTGTCGCACGATCCACAGATTGCGGAGATGGAAGGCTGGGTCAGTGATTTCCAGAACCAGCAGAAGACTTTCAGCGGCGAGCGGCACGGTCAATTCGAAAAAGCCGAGGGTGATGTGCGGCTGCTTTTGGCGCATCACCTGGACGAATATGCCACTGACGAAGCCGCTCGGGCTTATTTGCTCGCCGATGACAAAGATGCCTTCCGCCACGAAAAATGGATTGATGCGTTGGTGAAGGAATCCGCCGCCGCGGCCGACAAGGACGAGAGCACTGGGCTGTGGCTGAAGGCGTGGCGGCTGTACGAAGACTTGGGCGTCCTGGAGCCGGCGAACCCCACCTGGAAAAACAAGCTGAAACTGGCGGCGTTGCGCGTGCGGCTGCTTCTGGTGTATACGCCCGATCTGATGAAAAAGCTGCAGGATGCGGAGGCTCACGACCGCGAGGGGGCGGACAACCTGCTTCGCGCCTCGACGCAACCGTCGGTGGCGAGTGCGGCAACCACCCGGCCGGATGTCGCCAGCGCTATCCCGACCACCGAGCCATCCGCCGACGATGCGGTCGCTCCGACGGATTGGCACGACATGACCCGCGGCATTCAGTTCGACATGCTGCTTGATGCGTTGGATCTGGCGGCCCACCAATATTACCGAGACGTCACCTTTCAGGATCTCCTGGTAGGGGGGCTTCACGGCCTGGAAACGGTCATGACGACCGACGGGCTGGACGAGGCGTTCCCCGGTTTGAAGAATCACGAGCAGAGCAAACGCTTTCTCGATGAGATCGAGGAATGGAAGGCCAAGGCCCAAACGGCCACTGCCGATAACGCGGGGGATTATCTGGTGTCGGCTCTGACCGATCTGCGTGATTTGAATCAAAAGACGGTGAAAATTCCCGAGGAAGTGTTTGTCAGCGAATTTGCCGATGGTGCGTTTTCAAAGCTTGATTTGTTCAGCACCGTGATCTGGCCGTATGACGTTGAAGAATTGGAAAAGACCACCGAGGGGGAATTCGGCGGCGTGGGAATTCAGATCCAGAACGATGACATGGGCAACATCGTGGTGGTGCAGCCGCTGCCTGATACTCCGGCCTCCCGCGCCGGTGTGCGGCCCGGGGACATCATCGCCAAGATCAACGGCAAGATTGCCAAGGGCGTTTCCCTGGACGGGGCCGTGAAAATCATCACCGGCGTTCCCGGAACCCCCGTGACCCTCACGCTTCGGTCCCTCGACGGATCGGTCAAGGATTACGTGCTCGATCGCGAAATGATCAAGGTCGCCAGCATCAAGGGATGCACGCCCACTGCCGACGGCGGATGGAACTACATGCTCGATCCCGATGAGAAAATCGGCTACATCCGTCTGACGAGCTTCAGCAAGACCACCAGCGACGATCTGGGCAAGGCCATCGACCAACTCAAGGCCGAGCACGCACGGGCGATCATTCTCGATCTGCGCTACAACCCCGGCGGCCTGCTCGACACCGCCAGGAAGGTCGTGAACAAGTTCATCGATCATGGCGTGATCGTCAGCACGCACGCGGATCGCCCGACGGTCAATCCCCCGACCGTGATGACGGCCGATCCGCAGGACTTGCAGACGACGTTGCCGCTGGTGATCCTCGTGAATCAATATTCCGCCAGCGCCAGCGAGATCGTTTCCGGCGCCTTGAAGGACCAGCACCGCGCCCTGATCGTCGGCCAGAGAACGTACGGCAAGGGCAGCGTGCAGATGCTTCTGCCGCTGGACACGAGAAAGGCGTACCTGAAACTGACCACCAGCCACTATTACCTTCCGAGCGGCCGGTGCATTCACCGCGAGGACAACAGCAAGACCTGGGGCGTCGATCCCGATGTTTCGATCGCGATGACGCCGACGCAGATGAGCGATGAGAATCTGACTCGTCTGCACCTGGACGTCCCGGATGAGATGGCGCTCAAAACGCCGGGCGCGCCCACGACGCGTCCGACGACGATCAACGATGTGCTGAAAAGCGATCCGCAACTCTCCGCGGCGTTGCTGATCACGCGTCTGGAGTTGACCAGCCAGGCCACGGAGACCGTCAGCAGCGGCAACCAGGCGGCGATGAGGTAGTTGGGGTTCGAATCCCGCGGGATAGCCATCCCGCGGCTTTTGGGGGATTACGCATTCAATTGCAGGGTCGCCAGCGCGGTCGTGACGTTGTCGCTGAGGTCGAAGATCTTATCCAGCCCCGTAATCAGAAATGTCGTCCAGACCGGGCTGACGATGTTGCAGAGAACCAGCTTTCTGTTTTGTGAGTGAATTTGCCGGCGAAGGCGCAGCAGGGCCGCGATGTTCGAGGAGTTGACGAAGTGAACTGCCGAAAAATCCAGAACGCAGTTGAGGCCGGGTGGTTCCAGGCGGGCGGCGTTTTCCAGGTCTTCGGAGAACTGCGGATCATCCCCCAGGTGCGCCACGGCCACCGAATCCGACCACTTTTCGATCGGCATAGCTAAAATCCTCTTCCAAAAGGCCGCCGCAGGGTAATCGCCCGGACGCCAATTCGCAAAAATCTACTCCGGAGGAAACTTTTCTCTTTCCTCGAAGGTCGTCTTGCCGTCTTTGGTTTTGACTTTCCCCAGGGTCTTGGCCATCAACTCGATATAAATCCGTCCGCCCTGGTTGACGATATCTCCGCCGACGACTCCGCTGTGGATCACCTTGGCCCCGCGCTTGGCGGTCAGCCTTCCCTGAACGTTTCCGAAGATGTGGGCTCTTCCGCCGGATTGCACGGTCAGGTCGCCGTAGATGCTGCCGCGGAGATACAGTTTCCCCTCTTTCAAGACCTCGACGTTTCCGACGATCATCCCCCAAAGGGTGTAGAGTTCGTCGATAACAACGTCGCCGTTGAGTTTCCCGCGTTCTTCCCGCATAACCGATGACAGCTATTAAATGCGACTCGCCCGGAACTCAAGATTCAACGGCCGGGCTGGGGGGCGTGGAGGGATTTTTGCCCATGGCTAAGCGCAAACCCAATCCGCTCAGATGCTGGATCATCAAAACGATCAGGATCGCGACGATCGGCCAGCCGACGAAACGGGCCCAATAAAGGATGGAAGGTCTTATTCCGGCGGGATGAATTCGGCCGCGGACCGCCAATTCGGTCCAGGTATACAGCACGCCGGGGACTTTGAATTCGGTGGAGGTGAATGTTTGGTTATTCAGAAATGCCTGCCACGGAAACAGCAGGGCTATGAGAACGACGCACCAAAGGAAAGCCGACACCAACCGGGAGACTCCCAGCAGTCGTCCCATCAGCATGATGGAGACGATGAGCCACAGATCCACGGCCAGCACGAACGGAACGATCACGCCGGCAAAATCGACCAGACCGGTCAGATATTTCAGGAAGTCGATCAAGGCCGGCGAGGTCTGGTGTACCACCGAAGTTGTTGGAGCGACCGACTCGGCCGGCCCGCCGGGGGCGATCTGAATTTTATATCGCACCGTAAAGAACAGCGCCAGTTGGAAAAACAGCATCACCAGCAGCAGCAACACCAGAATATTCCTGGCCTTGCGAGTGGTGAGCAGAGCGTCGGCATAGTCCGCGATATTGGCAATAACTGATCCGGTCATGGAGCGTGTCTCCAGAAATGTTGAGTTACCAGGATATTCCTAACGAATAACGGCAAACTTGGCAAACGGGCTTCATTCGCCGTTGCCCGAGCTGACCGCGCAGCTCACTTCCTTCAGCAATGATTCATTTGCAGGTGGGAATTGATAAGCGGACAATTCGCCAGCATCCACCCATTTTAATTGCTGACAGGCGATTGCTTTCGGTTCGGCGCCGCCATGCTCGCACAAAAACGGGTGCAACGTGATCTGTGTATGCGGGTAATCATGCCTGATCGCCGTGAGTTTGCGGACGATTCGGGTTTCGATGGCCAGTTCCTCCATCAGCTCCCGGGCCAGGCAGGCTGCCAAGTCCTCTCCCGGTTCACATTTGCCGCCTGGGAATTCCCACAGACCGCCGAAGGTATCGTTAGACTTTCGTTGGCAAATAAGGATTTGCGCCCCCCTGGTCACCACCGCGATGGCCACGTCAATTCGCTTCATCCCGGCAGTGTAGTGATCGACCCCCAAAGCCGAAAATTTAGGCCTCAAATCCAGCAGGCACTACAGCCTGTAGTGGATTAACGCGGATTACACAACATACAGAAAAATATGGGCTTACGTTCGATAAACAATCATTTTTCCGTATGCTTTTGGTGAATTGACAGCCTTATTCCACACGGTTATATTCCCGCTGTCGCTTGAGTTGGCGACCCCCATTTACGAATAAGCGGCTTCTAGCCGTGGCGCGCTTCCGGAGGTGGATAGGAGCCACCCCTCCGGAAGCCTTTTTTTCGGTGCCTTTTTTTCGGTGCATTGAGATTCCCATCGTGTTACCCCAAAATGCGCCGAGATGATCCTCTCCAGGCAACCCAGCGCCCAAGTCCTCGCCAATCTGAGAATCTGTCGAGACCATTACCGCCTGGTGCTTTCCTTGCCCGCCTTCCCGGCGACCAAACCGGGACAGTTCATCCAGATCGCATGCTGTGACCTTCCCGCGCTCGATGCAGGTGTACGCGAGCACCCATGGGTTGCCGGGCAACCGGCCGAGGTTCACGACCTGGAATTCGTATCGCCCATCGCTTTGCTTCGCCGCCCTTTTTCCCTGGCTGGGCGGCGGGATGCGGCCCACGTGGAACTCGACATCATCCACCGCGTCGTGGGTAATGGCACAAACTATCTCGCCGATCTCGCTCCCGGCGATGCCGTGAGCATTCTCGGACCCCTCGGCAACGCCTTTACGATGCCCGGGCCGGATGAATTTGCCATTCTCGTCGGCGGCGGCGTCGGAATCCCGCCGATGATCTATCTCGCCTCGCAACTCGCCTCGCAACTCGCCTCGCAACTCGCCTCGCAAATGGCTCATCGCCGCGCCATCGCCTTCGCCGGGGCGCTGTGCCGAGACCTTATTCCGCTGACGCTGGCGCCCGCGCAGTACCAAGTTGATGAATTCTGGGCTCACGGCATTCCCGCGATTCTCTCGACCGACGATGGTTCGTTCGGCTTCGGCGGTCTGATTACCCAGGCATTGGAGGAATTCCTCGACCATCGCCTGGCCGCTGAATTCTTCCCCGCCGATCTTCGTCCCGTCATGTACACCTGCGGCCCCGAGCCGATGATGAAGCGCGTCGCCGACATCGCGCTGCGCCGCAACATTCCCTGCCAGGTTGCGGTCGAGCGGGCCATGGCCTGCGGCATGGGCACCTGCCAGAGTTGTTGCATCCGCGTCAAAAAACCCGATCCGGCCAAGCCTCCGCTGCCCGGCAAAGACTGGTGTTATCGTTTGACCTGCACCGACGGCCCGATCTTCAGCGCCGCGGAATTGCTGTGGTGATTTTGTTATTTTTGATTTCGATTGTTCGCGATTTTTTTGTTTCTTTAACGCCGCGGATCGCTTGCGATCTTCCATCAACAACCGCTACCATCACGACTTGGCCGCGATTTCGAAATTCTTCTTCAGCATCGGAATTGTGTCGTTTCTTGCGCTGGCCGGTTGCAACTACGATATCGCCAAAGATCTTGTTAAAGCCCCCAATCGTCAATCGCCGGATCGTGGCGTCGATGCCCCGGCGGAGGTTCTTGCCGAGTACCATGTTTCGCAACAACTCCGCGTGAACGTCGGGCCGCCGGCCGCGTCCGTATTGGTTTGGGTCGTTAATCCGATTGACAGCCATCAAAAGAAGCTGTCGCTGGGCCCGGATGTGGACGGTCAACCCGTCGTACTGTTGACGGATCAGCCGCAGAATTCTCCAAGCGTCGCCTCGTTCACCGCGCCCCCATTGCCGCGGGCAACGGTGTTCATGTTGAACGGCCTCGGCGACAGGATGGAATCGCCGTCGTACGAGTTTTACTCTCTACTAATAGCCTCCGAGGGATACCGGGTCGTGATGCTGGACCTACGCGGCCACGGGCGATCGACGGGCGACCACATTACTTACGGATTCCGCGAATCGCGGGATCTGGTCCAAATCCTCGACGCCCTGCAGCGGCAAGGCATGATCTGCGGCCCAGTCGGCGTCGTTGGCATTTCCTACGGCGGGGCGATGGCGATTTGCTGGGCCGCGATCGATCCGCGCGTGCGCGCGGTCGTGGCCCTCGAACCGTTTAGTTCCCTGCGCGAAGCCACCCGCGACGCGGGCCCGTCGCTCCTTGGCGCCGACCGCTGGATGTTCTCCGGGGAAGATCTGCAAAAGGTCGCGGGCATCATGGGACGAATGGAGGGCTTCGACCCCAATCGGGACAGTCCCCTCGCCGCCATCGCCCGCTGCAAAACCCCCGTCCTGCTCATCCACGGGAAATCCGACACGTTTCTTCGCCCCGAGCACAGCATCCGCCTGCACGAAGCCGCCCTCGACCACAGCCGACTGATCCTGGTCGATGGAGCAAATCACTTTGATCTTTGGCTGAAAGGCCTGCCGATGATCCCGCGCGAAATTAATGCATGGTTCGGGCAATATCTTCCGGCACCGTCCTACGCCGCGTCGCCCACCACGCGCCCATTTGCCTCCACCCAGCCGGTGCGATTAGGCTTGTCGCCATGACCACCATCGGCATGCACTACGATGTGATCCCCGGCAAGGAGGATGAATTCAAGCAGGGCTTTCTGAAGGTCATCGCCCATCTGCAAAACGTCGCCGGCCATGTCGAGTCGCATTTATACGAAGACGTGGCATCGCCAGGCTCGTTCCTGATATTCAGCCAGTGGCAGGAAAAGAAAGACTTCGAAGCGTTCATTCACAGCGAGACATTCAAGCAGGTTACGAATTGGGGTCGCACCGAAATTCTCCGCGGCCGCCCGCAGCATAAAATCTACACCAACGCCTGAGTTTCCGATTTGATCCCGTCAAACCGGTTGCTCGCCATATCCATTGGCTTTGGCCGGCAATGCGGCGGCGAAGAGAAGTGCCCCAATTAGCGCGATGCCGAGCAGGCACGAAAACGCCGGGCCCCAGCCGTAGTGTTGAACCAGCATTCCCATGCCCCATCCCGACAGGGTCGTGCTGGCGTATCCGAAGATGCTGGTCAAGCCCACGGCGGTTGCGGCGGCGCGCTTGGTTGCCAGGTTGGCGACGATCACGGCCACGAGGGCCTGCGGGCCGTAAACAAAAAACCCCGCGGACATTAATAGCGCCGCGTTCAGCCAAACCATTTGGCCTGGAACTTTCCAGAATAGATAGACCGACAATCCGCAAAGCAACATGCACAGAACACACAGCGGCGCCCCGCGCCCGCGGAACACGCGGTCGGTGAGATAACCAGTGACCAGCATTCCCCCGAGCCCGGCGACTTCGAATCCCGCCACCATCCAACCCGCTCCCACAAGCTGAATTCCCTTGGCTTCCTTCAACATGGTCGGCCCCCAATCGAAAACGGCGAAGCGAATGGTGTAGACGAAAAAATTCGCCGCCGAGACCAGCCAGATATACTTGTTGGAGAAGACCTGCCGATGCAGGAACTGCCGAAATTCCGCCGCGGATTCGTTGGCGCTGTCGCCGCCGGGGACGTGCGTTCCCTCGATTTCCGGCAAACCCACGGACTCGGGCGTGTCGCGCAGCTTCAGCAGCAGCACTCCCGCCATTCCCACGGCGATGGCCGAGGGGATGAAGAAGCAGACCCGCCAACTGTGGTAATGCGTCACGAGGTAGCCGCAGAGCACGACGATCGTGCCGCCGCCGAGCGTGTGCGAGGCGTTCCAGATCGACATTTTCGTCGCCAGTTCCTTTGGCGAAAACCAGTGGGTCAGCAGCCGCGCGCACGGGGGATATCCCAAACCTTGGAATAGTCCGTTGATCGCCCAGAAGATTCCCAGGAAAAGCAGCGAACTGCTCAGGCCGAAGAAAACATTGACCACCGCTGACGCCAACAGCGCCAAGGCCATGAAGATGCGTGCGTTGGCCCGGTCGGCGGCGATGCCGCCCAGGAATTTCGAGACGCCGTAGACCAAGCCGTGCAACGTCAGGATCAGGCCCAGGCTCGACTTTGAAAGCCCCAGTTGCCGCTGCATGAGCGGCATGGCCACGGAGAGGTTCTTGCGAACGAAGTAGAACGTTCCGTATCCGACCGTGCTCCAGAGAAGAATGCGTGGCCGATAGTAGCTGTAGAGATGGCGAACTTCGGAGGGATCGGTGATCGGCGCCGCCGGCAACGGCGGCCGCAAAAAGCCGGGCAGCCAATGCGCCCTGCCACGCTTCTCTGACAACGCCGATTGGGACATCCATCGCCTCCCGCCGATTGCAGCAGCGTATCACGGCACTTGAACGGCGTCACGCTCATCCCTCGCTTACGCTTGCCTTTTCCCCTCATTTCCATACAACGATCTTCGTGCCCAATCTTGCGATCGACCTCGCCGGCCTGCACCTGGCCAACCCGCTCATGACCTGCTCCGGCACTTGCGGGTACGCGTTCGAATACGCTCCTTACATGGACCTCGCCCAGTTGGGCGCATTCGTCACCAAATCGATCACGCGTGAAGAACGCCCCGGCAACGAGCCGACGCGAATTGTCGAAACCCGCGCCGGCATGCTCAACGCGATCGGCCTGGCCAATGTCGGACTCGATCGGTTCCTGGTGGAAAAAGTTCCGCTCATTCAAAAGATGCCCTGTCCAGTCATCGTGAACGTTGCCGGCCACAGCTTTGATGATTATGCCGAGACCTGCGGAGCGATGAACGATCTGGATTGCATCGCGGCAGTTGAATTGAACGTCTCTTGTCCGAACGTCAAAGACGGCCTGACCTTCGGCACGCATCCGGGTCGGCTCAAGGAACTCACCGCCGAGGTAAAGAAAGTGCTGCCCAGGAAGCCGCTGATCGTAAAGCTTTCGCCCAACGTGGAGGACATCACCCAAACCGCCCGGGCCACGATCGAAGGGGGGGCAGACCTCATTTCCATGATTAATACCTTCACCGCCATGGCCATCGACATTCACAAAAAACGGCCGCGCCTGGCGAATGTGACCGGCGGCCTGTCGGGCCCGGCGATCAAACCGATCGCCCTGCATTTGGTCAGCCGGGTGTACCGCTCGGTCGCCAAATCGGCAGGCGTTCCGATCATCGGCATGGGCGGGATCCAATTCTGGTCCGACGCCCTGGAATTCATCCTCGCCGGCGCCAGTGCCGTCGGCGTCGGCACCGCCTTGTTCGTCGATCCCGCGGCGCCGAACAAAATCCGCCAGGAAATGCTCAATTACATGCAGCGCACCGGCATCGAAAACCTCGGCGAATTAATCGGAACCCTCCAAATCCCCGGCGATCAGCCCAAGTCCGCACCTTACCCATAGCCTCCAATTTTGGCATCGGGTCGATTTACATCGTCGATTTAAAAAGCCCCTCCAGGCGGGCATCTCTGCGAGCATCTCTCTGCAAAATTGGGATAACTGGATAAAATGAATAGGAACAATACGCCATGCAATCATCTTACCCATAACCACTAACGCGCCACCTTCGTCGCAATTTGCGACTTTATATTTGCCCTCGAGCTTCGATTTGTGTAGATTTTCTTTACTCGCCAATAAGGGACGAACCCTCATGCGGAAATCGCTTCATATCCTGCTGGGTGTTCCCACAGACCTTGAATTTGGTCGCGGGGTGATTCAGGGCGTCATTCGGTTCTCGGCGACAACCAATTGGATTCTCAGCCATGCTCAGTTAGACGGACATGGAACTCTACACGATGGAACCTCCGAGTGGCTGCAAGAGGACCGCGGCGGCGTCATCGCCTTGATCGAATCCAGTCGCCAAGCCAATTTTTTCAAGTCCCTCGCAATCCCGTGTGTCAGTGTCTCGGCCGCTCTGAACGATCCCGAGCTTCCTTCGGTTGCGTGCGACGACAAAATGATCGGCGGCATTGGCGCCAGCCATTTCCTTGAACGGCGCATGCGCAATTTCGCCTACGTCGGTTTTCCCGGACGCGCGGATTCCGAAGCCCGCTACAGCGGCTTTTGCGAACGACTTGCCGTGGACGGCTTCACCAAGATCGAATCTTACGAGGCGCCTTCGACGCTCGATGCCGATGCTTTTCAGAACCTCAGCCAATGGCTCGACTCGCTGTCCAAACCGGTCGGCATCTTCACAATGAGCGATTTTCTCGGGCGCTGCATCATCGATGCCTGCCGTAGCGCTTCCATCCGCGTGCCCAGCGCCGTTGCCGTGTTGGGTTGCGGAAACGATCCGGTGATCTGCGGCTTGGCCACGCCTTCTCTCAGCAGCGTCGCGCTCCCGGCCGAACGCGTCGGGTTCGATGCCGCCGACCTTCTGGCGACCTTGCTCAACCAGCGAAAACCGGTCGAGAGACACCGGCAGGTTCACGTTTCCAGCGTGATCCCGCGCGGATCGACCGACAATGTTTCCGTCCGTGATCCGGATGTCGCCGGCGCCCTGCGATTCATCCTCGCTCATGCCGGTGAATGGATTGGCGTGCGTGAACTGCTGCTGGCGTTGCCGGTGCAGCGGCGTTCGCTGGAGCGAAAATTCCGCCGCGTGCTGGGCCGCAGCCCGCTGGAGGAAATCCGCCGTGTACGCGTCGATCTGGCCAAGCAGCTCTTGTGCAGCACCGACTTGCCGATGCCCATCGTCGCACGGCGGTCCGGGTTTTCCGAGGCTAAGCAATTGTCGCAGGTATTCCGAAGCCTTGTCGGCATGACCCCCACCTCCTATCGCGCCCGTTTTCGTCTCCCCGAAGTCGAGCCCGCCGACGGCGCCGCCAGAGCCGCGGCACAAGAAGAAAGCGCGTAGAGTTCAGTTTAAGCCCATCCGTGCGCCCCGCATTTCGCCGCCGCCGTCCGATCCGGTATGCAGCGATCATTTCGTGATAGCCGCGTGCACAACGCCCATTTCCAGATGCTGCCCGTTATCGGCGGGTAGATGAAGTTCGCCGCCAGAAGCTGCGGCGCGATCGCCCCCTCTGAAATGGTTTGCTACCCCTCCATCGCCTCGACGCCGCCCATGATCTCGGACAACTCGGTCGTGATCTGGCTTTGCCGCGCCCGGTTGTATTTCATCGTCAGGGACTTGACCATCTTGTCGGCATTGTCGGTGGCGCTCTTCATCGCGATCATCCGAGCCACGTGCTCGCTGGTCGTCGCATCCAAAAATGCCTGGAAGACCGCGGTCTTGACGGTCTGCGGCAACAGCTCATCCAGAAGCGTCTGGGCATCGGGAATGAAATCGTAAATCGCCATCGCCCCGAAATCCGCCGAGCCGCCGGCTTTCGCCTTGGGCGCTTCCACGCCCGCCAGCGGCAGCAGCGAAATCACGTCCGGTTTCTGCACGCCCGCGCTGATGAAGTTCATGTACGCCACGTACACCGCGTCGTATTGCCCCTTCGTGAATTTCTCAATGAATCCATCGGCGATCTTCTCCACATCCGCGAACTTCGGCGTGTCGCCGGCATCGTACCGCTGCGTAATCGGCCGGTGATGAAAATTGAAATAACTGGCGCCCTTTTTCCCGACGACAAATAACTCGATCTTCTTATTTTGCCGCTGTTGCTCGGCGATGAAATGAGCGGCGTTTCGCAAAACGCTGCCGTTATATGCTCCGGCCAGCCCGCGATTGCTGGTGATGACGAGCAGGGCGACAGTCCCGCTGACGTCCGTTCCGCCGGGACGCCGAAGCAGCGGATGGGAAACATCCCCGATGCTCCGGGCCACTTCCGTGACCAGCTCGCGGATTTTGTTGGAATACGCCTTGGTGCCGACCGCCCGCTTCAGCGATTTCTGGAACTTCGCCGTGGCGATCATCTGCATCGTCTTGGTGATTTTCCGGATATTCCGCACCGCTTTGCGGCGTTTGACGATCGCGCGAGCCTTGGCCATAGGGCGGGAATTGGATACGAAATGGCGAGGAAGTGCAAGTTGCAAGTGCAAGTTGCAAGGGGTTGGTGGGGTCCTAATCTGCCCATCGCCCCTGGCGGCTTTTTCATGCACGGGTGGTAGAATAAGGCGATGCAAAAGATCGCGCTTTTACTTTTCCTGAGCCTGGTTTCGGGGTGTGCTGCATCGACCCAAAAATCCTCAATGACCAAACCGGCGGAAATTTCGCCGCTAACGGGTAAACTGGTGGCTACTCAACCGACCGGCATTCCAACAGACATTGGGATTGATCGATAACGAGGAAATTTCAAATTAGGATCCCACTCTCGGTCTTCACCTTGCAACTTGCACTTGCCACTTGCACTAATCAGTCATTCCCCTATCACCTTTACCAGCACCCGCTTTGACCGTCTTCCGTCGAATTCCCCGTAAAAAATCTGCTCCCACGGCCCGAAATCCAATTTTCCCTTGGTGATGGCCACCACGACTTCCCGGCCCATGATTTGCCGCTTCATGTGGGCGTCGGCATTGTCCTCGCCGGTCCGATTGTGCTGATACGTTTTTGCCGATGCGTCGAACGGAGCGAGCTTCTCCAGCCATTTCTTGTAATCCTCGTGCAGGCCCGATTCGTCGTCATTGATGAAAACGCTGGCCGTGATGTGCATCGCGTTGACCAGCACGATTCCCTCTTTGACTGCGGAACTCGCCACGATTCGAGCCACGTCCTCGGTGATCCGTTCGAATCCCACCCGTGTCGGCAGATGAAACGTCAGATATTCAGTATGCGATTTCATTCCGCCAACGATACCAATCCCCGACGATCCTTTCGACTTAATCGCTTGATTTAGAGGGCCTTGTGCTTTTCAATGCACTGTGGAGTCCGGTTCGCCGGATTGAACCGGACTGAACGGGAAAATAGTTAAAATTTGTCTGCAACCAAGCCATATTTCTTGCATTTTATAGATAGGCGTGGGCGATTTGTACTACAGACGAGGCCGCGCCGGCCGTGGTGGTCGGCAATACGATGTGCCTGTTAAAGGCCGTCGCAAAAGGGCGGAACGACATACTCAAACCAGAGGTTTCCAATGTTTAGGAATCGTATTCCAGTGGTGGCGTGTGCGGCGTTGATCGGACTATCCGTGCCTGCGGCCGTACTGGCCAGCAGCGCCGAATCCATCAGCCCGCAGGACCAGCATTTCGTCAGTCAAGCCTGGGACATTAACACTACCGAAGTGCGTCTCGGCAACACGGTCGAGCAAAAAGCCAGCGAGGAGTCCGTGAAATCTTTCGGCAAGCAAATGATCGCCGATCATACAAAGCTCAACCACGAGTTGACCAAGCTTGCCGGCACCGATCATGCAGTACTGCCCAAGTCGCTGGACAAACAGGATGAGGACCTGATCGACAAACTTTCCAAGCTCAGTGGCTCGGATTTCGACAAGCAGTACATCAGCACGATGATCCACGGCCACACCGAGGCCGTCGCCGCCTTCGAGACGGAATCGAAGAGCCATCCCCAGACGGCCGTCAGCAAATGGGCCGCTGAATCGCTGCCCACCCTCAAGGCGCACCTGGCCATGGCCGAGAAGACCGGCAAGGAGATTAGCGTCCAGATGCCCGGCGCCACGCCGATGAGCAAAGCCGCGACGCCACCGGCCCAGACCAACGCGACGGCGCCTCATCCCGAGGCCTCGGCGACGCCCGCTTCAAGTTCTTCGTCCCATCATTGGTGGCAGTTCTGGAACTGGTAATTTGCCTGCGATGTCCCGGCAGCATTGAAAAATACGCGGGACATGCAAGAAAGTCGTGCACCGGCCGGGCGAAGACAAAGCGTTCTTCGCCTGGCCGGTGCTTTTTGCGCTGGGGAGAATTTCGCCGAAGCCTCGTGCTTGCCCGCGAAATTTTGTCATTCCCCCGCAACGACTTATCATTCCATTGCCATGTCCGAGCCGTCGCGGGAATTGCCGCTGGTCCTGGAAGTAACGTCGCCGCAGGGGCAAAGCACGCGCTACGAATTGAGCACCTCGCCGCTGGTGGTGGGCCGCCTTGCGGAATCCGACATTCAGCTTGACGGCCAGCGTGTCTCCCGGCGGCACGCGCAGCTCGAACGCAATGATGCGGACCAATGGACTCTTCGCGACCTCGCCAGCCGAAACGGCACGAAAATCAACGGACATCCGATCATCGGGCAAGTGCTCGGTAAAGACGACCTGATCGAAATCGGCCAGTTCCAGCTTCGGATTCTCTGGCCCGCGGAACAGCAAGCGCCCGAAAATCATGGGCAGACGACGCTCTGGTCGATGGACGATCCCGATGCGACGGATTTCCGAACTCTTTCCTCGGCCCCGGCTCCTCGGCTGAGTGCCTCTCATCTGGCCAAGGTGAATGCGCTCAATCAGCGTTTGCTGGACATTTCCGATTCGCGGCAGCGACTGATCGAGCTTTGCCAAACCTTGATCGCTCCCGACATGAACTGCAACTGTGCGGTGGCGTTGCGGGTTTCGCGCACGGCGGAGGCGCCGGCGCCGCAGCTTTTGTGCCCGCACCAGCTTCGCGCGGGCCAGCCGCAGCCGCCGGGGATTTCCCGCGCGGTCGTCGAGGCGGCCATCGCCGACCAACAACCCCTCGTCGCCGGGGGCGCCATCTCCAGCGGGCTGACCGTTCATTTTTCCGAAGCCGAGCGCGGCGTCACCGCCATCATCGCCTGCCCTCTGCATGTCGAAGCCGCCTCGGCGGACATTCTTTACGCCACGGTTCCGCACGATTGCGGCACGCTCGACTGGCTTGCGCTGGTTGCGCTGGCGGCCGAGCAATACAAGAAGGCGGAGCTTCAGATCGAAGCCCGCAAAACGACCCAGGACAACGCCGCGATCCGAAATGAGCTGAAAAAAGCGCGGAAGATTCAGATGTCGTTGGTGCCGCGGAATCCGACCGCACCGGGTTTGGAAATCGCCATTGGTTTTGAGCCATGCCTGTGGATCGGCGGCGATTACGCCAATGTCCTGCCAGCGCCGGACGAGCGGGTGTTTCTCATCGTCGCGGATGTGTCGGGCAAGGGCCTGCCGGCCGCCATGATCGCCACCGGAGTTCACAGCATCGTCGACGCTTCCGTGAACGGGGGACAATCGCTGTCCGAATTGGCCCAGGGCCTGAACCGGTTCCTGATCGAATCGATGGACCGCCAGAGTTATCTGACCGTTTTGGCCGTGCTGTTCGATCCACGCACCGGCCGGGCGCAGTGCCTGAACGCCGGCCATCCGCCGATGTTCATCATCAACCCCACGGGCAAGCTTCGCGAACTGACATGGGGGCATAACCCGCCGCTGGGCGTGCTGGCCACTTCGCCGCTGATCGACTTCGCCGAACTCCATCCCGGCGAGCTGCTGTTCATGTACACCGACGGCCTGACGGAGATGTACGACGCCGACGGCAAAATGCTGTACGTCGCCGGCGTGAAATCGCACATCGCGGCCCTCTACGCAGCTCATGCCGATCTTCCGCTGGATGCTTTGCGCGACAAGCTGTCGCAAACGCTGGATCAAATCCGCGGAGCTTCTCCCATCACCGACGATCGGACGTTTCTGCTGGCGCGGCGGCTGTGAAAGCTGCTGAGTACCGATGCCGCCCGGGCGATCACTGACGTTCTATTGGTCTATCAATTGGCTGAGTTCGCGGCGAAGAGTTGGCAACTCCGTCTGCACCACGTCCCAGGTTCTTTCCGGATTCACCTGCGCATAGCCGTGGATCAGAACATTGCGAAAGGCAACGATCGCTTGCCAATTCGTGATCCTTTCGGCAGTTGACGCGTCGCATTTGTGGAGTTGCGAGAGCGCTTCACCGATGATCTCAAATGCTCTCTCGACTGCCATCCGTAACTGCTTGTCGCGGATATAGTCCTCGAATGATTTTTTGCCAACGAAGCCGTCGATGTCGCGGGCGGCTTCATTCATGTCGTGTAGCAGTTTGAGTGATTCAGGCTGCATAGACCAAGGCCCGATGCCTGTTGGCGACTTGGGCGAAATAGGGATTAGCGAATGCCGACGGTTCGACCAAATCCACCGATCGATTCAAGATTCGCTCCAAATCGAACTTGAGTCCCATGTAGCGGCGAAATGAACCTTTCCAGCCCATATTCTCGAACTCCACCATAAAATCAACGTCACTCGTCGTCGGATCAAAATCGCCGCGCGCGGCGGAACCAAACAATTCCAATCTTTTGACCTGGTATTGGCGACATAGAGCGGCAATCTGCTCGCGATTTTGTTCGATCAAATCAAGCATGGCCATCCGCCATATTATACCTGCCGATTTCCACAATGAGCGAATCTCGACCCCTTCTAACTCCAAATTTGCCTGATCCCTCGCCGAGTTATACCCTAATTCCATGAGCACCCTCACCCAATCCAATCCGTGGAAAGCGCTGGAGTCCCATCACCAGCAGGTTTCTTCCCTCCACATGCGCGATCTGTTTGCCGCGGACCCCAAACGCTTCGAGAAATTCTCCCTGCGATTCGGCGATATCCTGCTCGACTTTTCCAAGAACCGGATCAATGACGAAACCGTGCGCCTTCTGCTCGATCTGGCCCGCTACGCGAAGATCGAGCAGTGGCGAGATCGCATGTTCCGCGGCGACAAGATCAACATCACCGAAGACCGTGCCGTCCTGCACATTGCTCTGCGTAATCGCTCCAATCGTCCGATCCTGGTGGACGGCGCCGATGTCATGCCCGGCGTCAACGCGGTGCTGAAGCACATGCGGCAATTCTCCGACGCCATCCGCTCCGGACAATGGAAAGGGTACACCGGCCAATCCATCACCGATGTCGTGAACATCGGCATTGGCGGCTCCGACCTCGGTCCCGTCATGGTCACCGAAGCGCTAAAGCCATATTCCAAGCCGGGTCTCCGCGCCCATTTCGTCTCCAACGTGGACGGCACCGACATCGCGGAGAAGCTGAAGGGGCTTCATCCACAGACCTCGCTCTTCATCATCGCGTCAAAGACGTTCACCACGCAGGAAACGCTGACCAACGCGCAGTCGGCCAAGGATTGGTTCCTTGCTTCGGCGAAAAACCCCGCCGCCGTCGCCAAGCATTTCGTCGCGCTTTCCACCAATGAGAAGGAAGTCACCCAATTCGGGATCGACAAGCAAAATATGTTTGAATTCTGGGACTGGGTCGGCGGCCGATATTCGCTCTGGTCGGCCATCGGCCTGTCCATCGCCGTCAACATTGGAATGGACGATTTCGAGCAGCTTCTGACCGGCGGATATGAAATGGACGAACACTTCCGCACCACCCCGCTGGAAAAGAATCTTCCCGTGATCCTGGGTTTGGTGGGCCTCTGGTACAACAATTTCTTCGGCGCCCAGACCGAGGCGATCCTTCCATACGATCAATATCTCCACCGATTTCCGGCATATTTCCAGCAGGGCGACATGGAATCCAACGGCAAAAGCACGGATCGCGAAGGCCGGCCCGTTGACTATTCGACGGGCCCGGTGATCTGGGGCGAGCCCGGCACCAACGGCCAGCACGCTTTTTATCAATTGATCCACCAGGGCACGAAGCTGATCCCCGCTGATTTCCTCGCCCCGATTGAGACACAAAATCCCCTGGGCGAGCACCACGCGATTCTCCTGTCCAATTTCTTCGCCCAGACTGAAGCTCTCATGAAGGGCAAAACCGAATCCGAAGTCCGGGCCGAGCTGACCAGGCAGGGAATCACCGGCGCGGCCCAGGACAAACTCGTTCCCCACAAGATCTTTACTGGAAACAGGCCGACCAACAGCATTCTGTTTCAGAAGCTGACGCCCAAGACGCTTGGTTCCCTGATCGCGTTGTACGAGCACAAGATTTTCGTGCAGGGGATTATCTGGAACATCAACAGCTTCGATCAGTGGGGTGTGGAGTTGGGAAAACAGCTTGCCAAGGCGATTTTGCCGGAGCTGCGCCAACCCGGCGAAGTTTCCAGTCACGATTGCTCGACGAATGGGCTGATCAATTATTTCAAATCGCATCGGAAATAAAGCCCCGGATGTACATCCGGGGCTTCGCCCAGATTAGAATCTGTCCGCATGTCCATGTCCTGGGACACCTTCGAGCGGTATCGGCAAAAGGGCCTTGATGCGCGCCGGGCCGGGCAGTGGGATTCGGCTCGGATTTATCTGCTGGAGGCCGCGCGGGCGATGGTGGCGCTCAGCAAGGAAGCCCAGGGCGAGGAACTTCGCGAAGCCCGGCAACAGACTGCCGCCAAGCTGCTGGAATTGGCCCGCGATTGCGACAAAGCCCAAACCGAAAATCGCCGCCAGACCCCCGGCGCCGCCGCGCGCGAATCCACCGGCGAAGCCGAGGGAACCACCTCCGCCAATCAATGGTTGGTCAAGGAAAAGCCCGGGATTCGATTCGAAGATGTCGCGGGGCTGGAAGACGTGAAGCAGGATATTCGCCTCAAGATGATCTATCCCTTCGAGCACGCCGACCTCGCCGAAAAATTTGGCATCCGCCCCGGCGGGGGGGTGCTGCTGTACGGCCCGCCCGGCACGGGCAAGACCATGCTCGCCAAAGCCACCGCTGGCGAGATCGACGCGGCTTTTTTCCGCATTTCGCCCGCCGACATCCTGAGCAAATGGGTCGGCGAAGCCGAGCAGAACATCAAAAAACTCTTCGATGCCGCCGCATCGGAAAAGCGCAGCATCATTTTCATCGACGAGATCGAAGCCCTCGTGCCCGCACGGCGCGATGAGGGTTCCAGCGTCATGCAGCGCGTCGTGCCGCAGATTTTGCAGGGCATGGAAGGCTTCGACAAAAAGAATGGCCAGCCCATCCTGTTCATGGGCGCGACCAATGTGCCGTGGCAACTCGACGCGGCGGTTTTGCGGCCGGGGCGGTTCGACGAGAAGGTTTACATCCCGCTTCCAGATCTTCAGGCCCGCCGCAAGATGCTGGAGATGTATTTAGCCCATCGCCCCGTGGCCGCGGACGTCAATCTCGAACAGCTCGCCGCCGCATTGGAGGGCTACAGCGGGGCCGACATCAAATATCTGTGTGATCGAGCCGCCACCGTGCCGTTTCTCAGCAGCGTCGCCTCCGGCGTGGAAGGGCAGATCACCGCCGCGATTTTTCACGACGCGATGCACGATACGCCGCGGTCGGTCAACGGCCAATTGCTCAAACGGTTTGAGCAATGGACCGGGGATGCGACGCGGGAATAATGAACGGACTGCGGCATGGGGGGAGATTTGGTAAAATAACGGCATTAGTATGGATCAGTTGATCGAACAAAATCGCTCGGCGATTCTTCGCATTGCCGCGGCCCACGGAGCGGGCAACGTGCGCGTGTTTGGTTCCATGGCGCGAGGAGAAGCACGACCAGACAGTGACGTGGATTTTTTGATCGATATCGTCGGTCCTCTCACTCCGTGGTTCCCCGGCGGCCTGATGTCCGACTTGGAGAATTTGCTCGGCCGCCGAATCGATGTCGCCACCGAAGGGGAATTGGACGAACTCATTCGTGACGACGCATTAAAGGAAGCGGTATCTCTTTGAACCGCGACAAGGTTTACGTGAAGCATATCCTGGAATGCCTTGACCGAATAGCGGACGATGTCAGCGGACGATGTCAGGGGAAGCGAGGCCGTTTTCCGCTCCAACCGCACCGTCCAGGATGCCGTGCTGCGAAATCTTCAAATTTTGTCCGAGTCCACGCAAAGATTATCGCCTGCCGTTAAGTCTGCGCATCCCGGCATTCCATGGAGCGATATCGCGAATTTCCGTAATCGAATCGTGCATGACTATCTGAAGATCGATCTGGACATCGTTTGGGAGATCATCAAAAAAAGTTTACCGCCCCTCAAATCTTCGGTTCAAGAGATTCAGAATACCTTACCGTAATTTTTTTTCTCAAATCCACGGCATCCGCGGTTTTGCCGTTGCGCAAGTCTCTTTTATCGTGATTCATCTTATAATTCGCCAATCATGCCCGAACTCCGAGAACAGCTTCAGGAACTCTTCGGCCTGGACGATTTCCGGCCGTCGCAACGGGAGGTTATCGAAGATGTTCTGGCCGGCCGGGATGTGCTGTGCGTCATGCCGACGGGGGCGGGCAAGAGCTTGTGTTATCAGCTTCCGGCGGCCGTGGGCGGCGGGTTGACGATGGTCGTCTCGCCGCTGATTTCGCTGATGGAAGATCAGGTTCAGCAGCTTCGCGATGAGAACATTCCCGCGGCGTTTCTGAACAGTTCCCTGCCGCCGGCCGTGCAGCGCGAAGTGATGGCTGAATTGAACAATGGATTCGAGGGTTTGCTTTACATCGCGCCCGAGCGATTGCTGGCGGCGCATTTTCAGCCGATGCTTCAGCGGTTGAAGCCCAGGCTTCTGGCCGTGGACGAGGCGCATTGCATCAGCCAATGGGGCCACGATTTCCGTCCGGAATATTCGCGCCTTGGCGAGGCGCGCAAGAAATTAGGCGATCCGCCCGCCATCGCGCTCACCGCCACGGCCACCGAAGACGTGCGGGCCGACATCATCGTCCAGCTTGGCCTGCGCGATCCGAAGGTGGTGGTGACCGGCTTCGATCGGCCGGGCCTGCTTTACGAATCGCGCCGCATCAACAAAGGGGTGAACAAGGATGCGATGTTGATCGACTTGCTGAAAAGTGAACCGGGCAGCGCGATCGTTTATTGCGCAACTCGCAAAGCGGTGGATCGCCTGAATGCCGTTTTGCCGGCGGCGCTGCGGGGCCGATCGGTGGTTCCTTATCACGCCGGAATGGATGCCGCTTCGCGCACGGCCAATCAGGAACGCTTCATGCAGACCGCCGGTGCGATTGGCATCGCCACCAACGCATTCGGGATGGGGATCAACAAGCCGAACATTCGCCTGGTGGCTCATTACAACCTGACCGGGACGCTGGAGGCCTATTACCAGGAGGCGGGCCGCGCCGGGCGCGATGGCCAGCCGGCCCGCTGCATCATTCTCTTCAGTTATGAGGACCGCTACACGCAGGAATTTTTTATCGACAAGCTTGGCGAGGACAACCCGAATGCCGATCCGGCGCTCGTGGCCGAGCGTCAAAACCGCGCCCGTCAGAAATTGGATTTGATGATCCAATACGCCTCCATTCATCGTTGCCGGAGGCGGATGATCCTGGACTATTTCGGCGATGAAGCGGAAGTGAGCGGCTGCGCCTGCGATGTCTGCCGCCGGGGGCGCGAGCCGAGCACGATGCAGGGGCCGGTGGCCGCGGTCGCGGATGAAGTGGTGACGCTGGTGCGGCAGATTCTGTCGGCGATCGCACGTTGCCGCGGAAAATTCGGCGTCGGCGTCGTCGCGGATGTGCTGGCCGGATCGGAAAACGAGCGAACGCAGAGATGGGGTCTGGATCAGCTTCCGACATTCGGATTGCTGCGATCGCATTCCAGCAAGCGGATTATCGCGATGATGCATCGCGTTTTGGAAGCGGGGCTGGCGCGGCAGCGCGATCCGGATGGCGTGAAATTCCGTCCGGTGGTGGAACTGACCGCGCCGGGGGTTGCCGTCATGCGCGGCCAGGAGCCGCCGCCGGCGGCACTGGCCGATCTGCTTCCCAGCCGGCGTGAGCAATTCCGCGCCGCCGGTCCCCGCGAATCGGTTCAAGCCGACGACGCCATGAACGACGAAGCGCAGCAGCGATTCGAAAGGCTTCGCGAAATTCGTGCCCGCATCGCCCGCGAGCGCGGCTTGCCGGCGTACGTCATCTGCCACGATTCCACGCTGAAGCAATTGGCTCTGCAAATGCCGCACGATGCCGCCGATCTGGCCGGTGTCAAAGGCATGGGACCTTACAAAATCAAAATGTACGGTGAGGCGTTTCTCGACGCATTGAGGCCCCAGTAATGCCGCCGCGCACCGCCTCGCCGCGCACCGCCTCGCCGCGAAGTCATCCGACCCTCGGCTTGTGCACCATCCTGCACGGATTTACCCACGCCTATGGGTCGATGCTCGTCCCGCTCTATTTCCGGATCGCCGAGGATCTGAAACTGTCCGGCGTCGGAGCGGCGACGCTGATCGTCACACTTTATGGCGCTACGTATAACCTGGGCAGTTGGACCGGCGGCGTGGCGGCCGACCGTTTCAGCCGGAAAACGTTGCTGGCGATCGGCCTCTTTGGGAATGCCGCGGCCATTCTCGGAATCGGATTGTCCCGCGAATATCCGGCGATTCTGGCACTGGCGATGGCGGCCGGAATTTTCGGCGCCATCTTCCATCCCGCGGCCAATGCGCTGGCCACGTCGCATTACCCCAAATCTCCCGGCATGGCGATTGGCATTCTGGGCATCGGCTCGGGGCTGGGATTTTTCTTCGGCCCGCAGATCGCCGGCTGGCGGGCGGCGTCGGCGCGGTGGCATTTTGCGAATGTCGCCCAATGGCAAAAACCATGCGTTGAAATGGCCATCGCCGGATTTTTGGTCGGAATCATCTTCCTGCTGGTGGCGCGCGATCCCGATGGCGCCCGCGTGACGGGGCAATCACGGAAAATGGATCCGTCGCTCCGGCGCAAAATGGTGCGGCTGGCGCTGGTGCTGATGTTCCGCGATTTTGCGGGCGTGGCGGGGCTGTCGCTGGCGGCGATTTATGTGCGAAATGTTTTCGGGCTGAGCGTCGGCGAGGCCGGGCTTTTCGTCGGAATCATGATGCTACCGAGCGTGATCGTGAATCCGCTGGCGGTTTATCTGACGCCGCGGCGCCGGCGTCTGCCGGGGCTGACGACGATCCTCATCGCTGGCGGGCTGATCGTCGCGACCACGCCGATGTGGGGCGTGCACGGGGCGCTGGTGATCCTTTGCGCGTTTCAGACGATGCAGCTCGCCAGCTATGCCGTCAGCGACGCGGCGACGCTTGAGCGCGTTTCGTCGCACGTTCGCGGAAGGGTGGTGGGATTGTTCCTGCTGATCGCCGGCACGTTCGGCGCTACGGGACCGTGGGCGATGGGATCATGGACCGACCGGCTCGCGGCCGCGCACGTTCAAGCCAGTTATGCCATTCCGTTCGCGTTGCTTGGCGCGTGCATGTTGATTGCGAGCATGGCCCCGCGCTTGATCGGGCGGCTTGGGCCGGTTTTGTCGGAGTCTCCGATGCGTCCCGCCCAGGAGATATCTCCGGAAACCATGGGGGCTGTGCCGTGATCGGCCCGCGGGATGGCCATCCCGCGGCTTTTGTGGAAGTCGAAAAATCGTCTGCGTTATGGGGGCGTTTGGGCTGGGGTTGGGCGCTGCGAGATGATTAGCCGGCCCTCGCTATTCAACCAGCCATCGCAGGTGTGACGCTCGCCGTCCATTTCGTAATCAAATGTTAAATGCGAAGGATTGTGTGCATCGCTTTGGCCGGCGAAGAATTTCCAGTGGTGAAGATCGTCGATTTCCGGGAACAGTACCCCTTCCCAGCGGGAAAACCGTGCCGGGCCGGAAACATTCCACTGCTCATCGTGAAGTTCCAGAACATGGCCCAGGGCCCGCGTGGGCGTTGGGACATAGTTCAATTCCAGCGATACCAGCCATGGCGTGCCGTCGGGGCGGCGCATCTCGTGAAGATAGACGGTCGCGAGGTAAACATGCCTGGCTGAAAGATGATTGAAGTGAATTTCGGCAACGGCCGCTTCGGAATGAAGGACTTTTCCATCGGCGATTTCGTACATGACGTGGCTGGGCGGAAGCGCAAAGTTGAGGCAGCGATATCGCCAATAGAAAAAATCGGCCCATCGCCAGGCGCCCGGAGCCCACAGAATTGCCGCGGCCAGGGCGGCGGCGAGGAGGACCCAGCGATAACTCTGTCGCAGAAGCCGTTCGGCGAGCGGGGGTTTGGGGGCGTAATCGAGCGGTTTGACCGAATCCATTCGGTAGCTTCTCCAAGTCCCGTTCCGTCGGGACGCGGTTCACTATACCCAAGCGCGGGGCTTTGTGCATTCGAAAGGAATTGGGGCGTTCGAATCCCGCGGGATGGCTATCCCGCGGCTTTTGTGAAAGAGCCGAACATGCGTCAGGATGGAGGCGATCTTAACTGCGAAATGATCTGCGTTCTGGGGATCGCGGACTGCTGGCCGGTGGAAAGATTCTTCAGCGTGATCTCGCCTTTGGCAAGCTCATCGTCGCCGAGGATGGCGCAAAATTTTGCCGCTTCGCGGTCGGCGATCTTGAACTGGGCTTTCATCGAACGATTGGCCAGGTCCATGTCGGCTGGGACTCCGGCGGTGCGGAGTTCGGCCAGCAGGTTCCACGCGGCCTGCCGGGCGGCGTCGCCATGCGCGACGAGCCAGACGAGGGGACGACGGGAGTCCGGCAGAACGGCTTGTTGTGCGTCCAAAGCCATCAGTAATCGTTCGATCCCGACGCCGAATCCCACGCCCGGCGTTGGCCGGCCGCCGAGGCGCTCGACAAGATTGTCGTATCGTCCGCCTCCGCCGATCGCGTTTTGCGAGCCGAGGCCCGAGGTGGTTACTTCCCACAATGTTCCCGTGTAGTAATCGAAGCCGCGAACGAGTTGCCCATCGACCACAAAATCGGCTCCCGCACCGGCCAGCAGCTTCTGCACACGATCCAGATGGGCGGCGCTGGCGGGCGACAGGAATTCGAGCCCAAATAGCTTGCTGGTCAAATCCGTGTCGCGGGGATCCTTGCTGTCGAGAATGCGCAGCGGATTGCTGGAAAGTCGCCGCTGCGAATCCTCGCTGAGCGATGCTTTGTGAGGGGTCAACGAGTCAACAACGTGCTGTGCGAACCGTTGTTTGCTTTCGCTGTCGCCCAGACTGTTGATGTGCAGGACGAAATCCTTCAGCCCGCAGCGGCGGTAAAAATCGAGTTGCAGGAGAATGCACTCGGCATCCTGCTCCGGTTCGGTGATGCCGAAGGCCTCGACGCCGAACTGGTGGTGTTGGCGGAGGCGGCCTTTTTGCGGGCGTTCGTAGCGAAAATTGGGGCCGATGTAAAAAAGTTTCTGCCTCGATCCCTCCTGGGCGACCAGGTTGTTTTCGATGACGGCGCGGACGACGCCGGCGGTTCCCTCGGGGCGGAGGGTGATGGAATCGCCGCCGCGGTCGGCGAAGGTGAAAGTTTCCTTGCTGACGATGTCGGTCGTCTCGCCGACGCCGCGGTGGAACAGATCGCTGTGCTCGTAAATCGGCGTGCGGATTTCGGCGAAATGGTAGAGGCCGGCCACGTCGCGGGCGATGGCTTCGATGGCTTGCCATTTCCAGCTTTCGGAGGGAAGCGTGTCGGCGGTGCCGCGCGGGGCGTTGATCTTGGACATGGCTGAAACGGCGGGCGACAACCGCCGCCGGTTATGCGTTGGTTGCGGCCGATCCCGGCGCGGGCATTTCGACTTCCTCGATCTTGGCGGTGGCGAGGATTTTGTCCAGCGCCTTTTGCTCGCGCATCTGGACGTACATGCTCAGGAGCGAACCATCGGCCGACATTTCCTGCTTGAGTTTTTCCGGCCGGCGCCCGGATTGCGCCGCCAGGGTGGCGATCCGGCCGTTCAATTCCGCCTCATCCACGTCCACGTTCTGGTCGTTGGCGATCTTCTGCAGGATAAAAAAGAGCTTCAGGTCGCGAACGGCTTCCTCTTTCACGCGGCCGCGAAGCTCGTCGATCTTCGCCTCGACCTGATCCTCCGGAAGCCCGCGCATCATCAGATCCATTTTTCGCCGCTTCAGCACCCGCTCGGCCTGACGATCCGACAGCTTCGTCGGCAAGTCGATGTAGACGTTCTGCAAAAGGTAATTGTTGATCTGATCCCGCATGGATTGCTGCACGTCATATTCCACGCGATGGAGCATCTGCTCGCGAAGGGCGTCGCGCAGCTCCTGCTCGTTGGTGAAGCCGAGGCCGTCGAGGAACTGCTGATTGATCTCGGCCAGCTCCATCTTCTTGATGTCTTTGAGGGCGATTTCGACGGTCGCTTCTTTACTCTTCAGTTTTTCATCGGGGTGGGTGTCGGGAACCTGGACGGTGAACTCGCGCTTTTCGCCGGGCTTCATTCCCTGGAGTTTCACGTCCAGATCGTCGAGTTGGATTCCGGCGAATCGGCCGGGCTTGGCGATCACCTGCGCATCGTGCTGGTGCACGACTTCGTTGCCATCGACCTTGAGATGAACGTCGGCGACCAGATAGTCGCCCACTTCCACGCCGCGGTCTTCCACCGGCACGAGCGCTCCCTGCTGCTGGCGCAGATTCAGCATCGCCTGATCGAGATGCTCGTCCTTTACCTCGACCTTTGGCTTCTTGACCGAAAGACTCGTCAGCGGAGGCAACTGAAAGTCGGGCTGGACCTCGACCTCAAATGAATAGGTCAGGTTTCCCGATTCCGGAAGCTTGATCTCCTCAGCTTGGTCAAACTGCGGCTCGCCGATGACGGTCAGGGAATTTTTGGAAATCGCCTGCTCGTAGCTTTCGCTGATGACGCTTCGGCGGACCTGGTCGCGCACGTCGTTGTGGAATCGCTTTTCGATGAGCTTCGCCGGGGCGTGCCCGGGCCGGAAACCGGGGATGGCCGCCTCGCGCCGAAGCTGCTTGAATTGCTCCTCCAGCTTGGTGGCGATCAATTCCTGGGGGACTTCGACGGACACCTTCTTGGTGGCCGGGCCGGCATCCTCGATCTTGATCTGATACGGGCTCTGTTCCTGTTCCTGGACGGCGGTAGGCGTTGCCTCCGCGGCGGCTTGTTCTTCGGCCATGTGCAGACCTCGACTCATCCTCTGGAGATAAAACAAACGCGGGGGAACGGTCCCCGACGCTAAAGAATCGAAGATTGTAGCGGACGGCGGGGCAGGTTGCTAGGCGGGTTTGTTGGGCGGGTTTGAAATCGGGGGTTTTGCAGCTTCAAATCGCCGCTGCCCGGCGGTGGGAACCGCCAACTTCCTGCCTGGGAGAGAATTAGCCGAAATGCACGAAGAGCCACATGGACGTGATATTGAACAGCGAGTGCAATACCACTGATGTCCAGAGATTGCCGGTGCGCTCATAAACGTAGCCGAGGCAGATTCCCAGGAAGAAGATTTGCGGCCAGGTCCACCAGGGGTGGACCATGGCGAACAGGGCGGCGGTCAGGAGAACCGCTGGCCAGGGATGTTTCAATAGATAGCGCAGCGCGGTTTGGATCAGGCCGCGGAAAAACATTTCTTCGGCGATCGGGGCGATGACACAGGCGGCGAGAACGTCGGCGGCGCTCAGCCAGGGAGCGGGATGGGCCTTGAGAATCTGGAGCAGATCGTGCGGGGGCGGGGATATGTGCAGCCGATTCAGGACCATCTGGGTGAGGGCATCGACATAAAAGATGAGCGGGAGAACGATGGCGATGGCGAAAATGCCGCCCAGGAGGCCGGCGGGGAATCGGGATAAATTGATGCCCATCCGGCGGAAACCGTCGGGGCGGTTCAGGGTCATCGCCAGGATGGCGACCAGGACCGCCAGGTCCATCGCGGCGCCGAAGAGGACGGTTTCGGCATCGGACAGCGGCGTGGCCTGGGGCTGGTGGTGGGTTTTGAGCAGCCATTGATGGCAGGCGCCCAGGGCCAGCATCGACAGTGCCCAGGCGGCCAGGGCGAAGCCGATAATGCCGATCACGATGCGTGGGGATTCGCCCGGGGAGAGGCGCTGGGGGCCTAGAATCGAGCGTGGTTTGAAGACGCCGATGGCGATCGTCACGGCCAGGGCTGCCAGCGCTGCCATGGGGAGGATCGGCGATGAGAAGGGCTGAATCGTTGAATCGGCGAGCGCGATGAAGATTGACATTCGGGTAATCCGCTTTAAAACCCCACGGCGGCGCCGTGGGCTTTGCCGGCGAGGGCGAGTATATGAGTATCCTCGATCAAATCGTTGAAACCAAACGGCAGGAAGTCGCGGCAGCCAAGCTGACCGCGCCGGTGGAGGGGCTGAAGGAGCAAATCGCCGCCATGGACCGGCCGCGGAATTTTTTCCAGGCGGTGACGACGCCGGGGAAAAAGCCGGTGAATCTGATCGCGGAAGTGAAAAAGGCGTCGCCCAGCGCGGGGGTGATCTGCGAGGATTTTGATCCGGTTCGGATCGCCCGCGCGTATGCGGATGCCGGCGCCGATGCCATCAGCGTTCTTACCGATGAAAAATATTTCCAGGGCAAGCTCGAATACATTCAGCTTATTCGCCGGGCGGTGCGGATTCCCGTTCTTCGCAAGGATTTTCTGATCGATCCGTATCAGGTGTACGAATCGCGGGCGGCCGGGGCCGATGCGGTATTGCTGATCGCCGAGTGTTTGGAAACCAGCGAGTTGATCGACCTGCAAATCCTCGCGACGGAGCTAAACCTGACCTGTCTGATCGAGGTCCACGATCTGGATAACCTGATGCGGGTGCGCGATCACGTGATTGGATTCCCCCACCGCAGCTACAGCTTGCTGGGGATCAACAACCGGGACCTGCGAACGTTCCGGACCGATCTGGGGACGACGCTGCGGATGTGCGAACTCGTGGCCGACAGCCGGGTGCTGGTCAGCGAGAGCGGGATCAACAGCGCACAGGACGTCCGCAAGCTGGCCGATGCGGGGGTCATCGCCGTGCTGGTGGGGGAAAGCCTGATGCGCAGCGGGGACATCCCCGGTAAGATCGCGGAGATGTTCGGCTAGCACCGGATGTACATCCGGTGCTACAGGCCGCCGGGCGCGGCGCCACCGCCGCCATTACCCGCTCCGCCGCCGTTCTGCGGCGGCGGGCCGGGGTTCTGGGTCTTCATGTAGACCTGCATGCTCGCCGCGGCCAGGGCCTGCATCAGTTGAGACGGGACATACGTGTCTATCCGCACCGCCGTGCCATCGGTCGAAAACGTCGTTCCCAGCGGCGGGAGGTTGTCGGGCATCGTGACGCCCATGTCGATCCCAAACATCTTGGCGTAACCGAAACCGGTGGTCGCCCACAAATCCAGCGGGACGTAGAAGACGGCACACCGCTGGGCGGGCAATTGCGCCGCGACCGATTTCACCGTGCTGGTTTTGGCGAGGGGATCGTCGCCGGACTTGGCGGCGGCGATGGCGGCGCTGATGCTTGCATCATCCAGACCCATCACCGTCAGAAACGTGTGATCGTCCACAACGCCCATAAACGTCGACGGACCTTGCGGGCCGTAGATCATCATCATGAGCTGCGCGATCTGCATCGCCTGCGGCGAGTTGTTGTTGTTCATGTTGAGGTTGCTCTTCATCTCGTCGAAGCTCACGCCATCGACGGTCTTGGCCGCCGGGATGTACGTCTGTGCGCCGCCGGGGAGGTCCACCCCAAGTGCTTTTATGGCGGCTTGCTGGGCGTCGGCCATCTGATGCGTGACATCGAGCATGACCTTGGCGTCGCCGTGACGGACACCCACGGCTTCCAGAAGCGCACCCTGGCCCGGCTGGGCCGTGGGCGCCATCAGGCCGAATGATTGGCCCTCGGACACGGCGACCAATTTCTGCAGCGCGTTCAGCCAGTCGTTCAATGATGCATAAGTCGGTCCCAGATCATTGATGGAACTCTGAATGGGCGCCAGAAAATCGGCCAGCGACTTGGCAACATGTTCGGGGCTGGACCCGCCAAACACGAGATATTTCCCGTCCCCCAGACCGCCCAGCAGGGATGCGTCCGTGTTCTTCACATCGGCGACGTGATTGCCAAAGGCCGACCCAGTCTCGAACTGACACATCAAGGTCGAGGCGATGCCGTCGGGGCTCAGATTGATGCTGAAACTGGCGGCCTCGGCTCCTTCGGAGAACTGCTGGGCGAGATTCAAAAGCTGCGTTGCCGCCACCTTGGCCAGGGGCGCGAACTTCGCTGCGTCCAAATTCTTGAGCTTCAGGCTGGAAGTCACCGCGTTGTCAATTTCGCCCGGGGTTTTCTGGCGGAGCTTGTCGATGCCCTGCAACATCTTCGGCCGCAGCGCCTTCAAATTGGCGAAGGCGATGAAATCCTTTCCATCCAGTTCCTTGGCGGCCAGGCCTTCGACCTGGATAATATCCGTCGGCGGCTTGGCGACGATTTCCTTGGAAGGGCTCGCGGCCACGTAATCGCCCCAATGAGCCAGATAGGTGATGTCAGCATCGTTCTTGAAATGGACCTGGGTTAGATCGCCGTCCGGCGTCGCATCCGCGAAATTGCCGACGAATTTCTGATAATCCGAGACGGGCAACAGCAACAGGATCGACTTGTCGTCGGGGGTGTTGAACGCGGCCGGATCGATGTACGCGAACGCCATATCGCCGGAACGATTGACGCCGTCGGTGGCTCCGATCTCTTTGAGGGCGGCCCCCAGCGGGTCGGCCATCTCCGGCTGCATCTGGACGATGCCGAGGGATGTCGCCAGATCGGCGACCTTCTTGCTCGTCGCATCCAGGGCGCTGACCTTCAGGACCGCCAGGGCGTTGCTTGGCACTTGCTTCAACACCTGCGCCGAAGCGACGACAGATCCGATGACGATCCACGCGATCGTTGCCGCCACGATGTTCTTTGCCAGTTTCATGATTCTCACCTTGATGCTTCCCTCGAAATCGAACTCCCAGCCGCGACCGCGCGGCGAGCAACAAATCGCCGGAATCGTACCGATGTTTGATCGCGGGGGAAAGCGGGGCGAGGTGGAAAGTTGCTTTTACGTCCAGTGGGGTAGTGTAAGTCCTATTGCCTATTGCCTATTGCCTATTGGAATTGCAGGGGGAGCCATTGCAAATAGGCAATAGGAAATCACTACTGTCCGGTTAAAAACTGTTGTTAAGTTCGGTTTCGTTCGGTCTGATCGAGTCGGATTGCTCCGATGTTAGGGTACACGATTTCAATTTCGTTGGTCGATCTTCCGCCTGCCGCGGCCGAGTT
>DATAWP010000039.1:0-67976 GCA_036267155.1 Tepidisphaeraceae bacterium | reverse complement strand
TAGCCTGGCACAACTCCGAGGGCTGATGCGATTCTCCAGGCGGCACAGCGTCGCCGGGGAGGCCAGGGGACGCCCTGGATCAATATCGCGTTCGGTGGCCACCTGCATCAGGGGATCGACCCGCAGTCCGTGATGATCGTTGAGGTCTTCCCATCCGCAGGCGATTCCCAGCACGCGCTGAGCAAACATCGTCTGCTGCTCGTGCTCGATCGAATCCGGATCACGCGGATCGGGAACAGCCTCGGCCATCCGCTGGAACAACTTTGACTTGCCGGCGATCTCGCGGAGCAGGAGCGCGCCGGCATCGGAAGTAATCTTCCCGCCGTTGAACCGCGCCAGCAGTTGTCGGCGTCCCAGGGGTGTAAAAACGATTGAAGATGAATTACAGTCTGTTCGCACGGCCCGGCCTCCTTGTGTTGAGTTGGAACTGTGGTAAGTCCCGAATCTACAAGAGGCAGGGCCGTCGCGCCATAGCGCCGGCAATAAAAATCGGTGCAAAATGCGGGTTAGGGGGTTTCCGCGGTTCTGTTAATTCCGTGGCTTTTTCGCCGGACGGCAATCGATTGGTCACCAGCGAAGGCGCGCGAAACGAAGCGATAAAGATTTGGGCTGTGGACAGTTGGCAAGATGTGCTCACCCTGCACGCCGAAGGCAACCTCTTCACTGCCGCCACTTTCTCGCCCGACGGCAACGCGATTGGCGTCGTGACGGACCAGGGCATCCTGCGCGTCTGGCAAGCGCCGTCGTGGGACCAAATCGCGGCGGCAGAAGCGAAGCACAATGCGGACATCAGGCAGCCATGAACCCGGCAATCACTGAAGGGGAGATGCGCTGATCCCGGTTAGCCAGCTACGCGTTGCCCAAAAGCACGGCCAGCAAGCCCTTTTGAAAATGCAGTCGATTCGCGGCCTGCTCAAAAACGACCGATTGCTTCCCTTCCATGACGCCATCGCTGATCTCCAATCCGCGGTAGGCGGGGAGGCAGTGCATCACGATCGCGTGTTTGGGGGCGGCCGCCATGAGGGCTTCATCGACGGCGAAGCCGGCGAAATCGCGGATGCGGCGCTGCTTGTCGGCTTCCTGGCCCATGCTGACCCAGGTGTCGGTGTAAATCACATCGGCCTGGCGAACGGCGTCGGCGGGAGTGCGCGTGGTTTGGAAATTCATTTGGGGGATTTGGGATTTGATGCGATGGATATCGTCGGCGGGCAGGTCGTAACCAGGGGGGAAAGCGACAATAAAACGGATGCCGAGTTTGCCGCAGGCGATCGCCAGCGAACGGGCCATGTTGTTGCCGTCGCCGATGAAGGCCATGGTGCGGCCGGTCAGATCGCCGAATTTTTCGCGCATGGTCAGGAGATCGGCCATAGCCTGGCAGGGATGGCTGTAATCGGACAGGCCGTTGATGACCGGGATAGCGGCATATTTGGCGAGAGTCAAGATTTTTTCGTGCTCGAAAACGCGGGCCATGATTCCGTCGCACATGCCCGAGAGGACGCGCGCGACATCCTTGGCCGGCTCGCGGCGCTCGAGGCCGACTTCTTCATCCCGCAAAAATAGGCCGCGGCCGCCGAGGTGAGTCATCGCCACGTCGAAGCTGACGTGCGTTCGCAGGCTCGGCTTTTCGAAAATCATCGCCAGGGTTTTACCGGCCAGGATCGGATCGTTTCGGCCAGTGGCGCGGTGCTGCTCTTTGAGGATGGCGGAGACGTGAAGAAGATGCTCGAGTTCTTCCACGGTGCAGTCAGCGATGGAAATGAAGTGGGTCATGGGGTTGGTGGTTGGTGGTGAGTGGTTAGTGGTTAGTGAGAATGCAGATGCCATGCATTTTACCAACCACTAACCACTAGCCACTAACCACTCTCCTTCATTTGACGATTTCCGTTCCGATGCCGGCTTCGGTGTAGATTTCCAATAGCAGGGCATGGGGGATTCGGCCGTCGATGATGTGCGTTTTGGTGACGCCCGCCTTCAGGGCGGTGACGCACGCTTCGACCTTGGGCAACATGCCGCTGGAAATCGCGCCGGATTTTACGAGTTCGTCGATCTGGTTAACGGTCACGTGACGGACCAGGCTGTTGGGATCCTGGGGGTTGGTTCGGATGCCGTGGGTATCGGAGACGACGACTAATTTTTCGGCCTTCATGGCGGCGGCGACGGCGCCGGCGGCGGTGTCGGCGTTGACGTTGAGCCGATTGCCCGCCGCATCACGCGCGATTGTGGCGATGCAGGGAATCGAGTCGGCTTGTACCAGAAGCTGAAGGAGCCGGGCGTTGACGCTGGTGACATCGCCGACGAGACCGAGATCGATGCGCCGACCGTCGGGGCCGGGCAGATAGGTTTTTTCGGCGAAAAGGACAACACTCGAGAGCGAGTGCAATCCCATCGCCTCACAGCCCTGGGTTTGGATGAAATTGACCAGGAACCCGTTGATTTCGTTGCAGAGGACCTGCTCAGCAATGGCGAGCGTGCGTTCGTCGGTGTATCGCCGGCCCATGACCATTTGCGGTTGCAGGCCGGCGGTTTCCATCCGCTGATTGATCGCTTTTCCGCCGCCGTGGACAAGGATCGGCTGCATGCCGACGTAGTTCATGAAGACGATGTCGTTGAGCAGATCGGTGAGTGCTTTTTCATCGTCCATGATGGAGCCGCCGACTTTGACGACGACGACTTTGTTGTGGAATCGCTGAATGTAGCCCAGGGCTTCCACGAGTGCCGAAGCCTTGTCGATGGCGACTCTGTCAATGGCATGATCCATGATCGAAACGTCCGCGTGGGAAAGGTGGGAAGTCTAGAAATAGCGAGGGGCGGTGTCAAAAAAAGCGAGTCGAGACGGGTTTTACTTTTGCGGCTGAGGGAAGGATACTGAAACTTCATCAGGGAGCATAGCTCAGCGGTTAGAGCAGGGGTCTCATAAACCCTTGGTCCCAGGTTCGAATCCTGGTGCTCCCATTAATCTTCACCGGCGGCCTGCCGGCGTTCGCTGGCTTCCAGAACGCGCACGATCTTCGTGACCGTGGGGGTGTCGGCGGTGACCTTGGCCTTTTCAATGCGGCAGAGGGTTTCCTTGCGAATGCCGGCGCGGCGGGCGACCTCGGCCTGCGTCAGCCCGACGGCCCAGCGACGCTTCACCAGCTTGCGGGCCAAAATCGCCCGGCCGGCTTCGACGGCGGGGTAGTTGCCATCCGGCAATTTTCCCGGCAGCGGCGGCAAGGGTTTATGGAGTTGAATCGTCATAGCTTAGAGTCGAGCGCGAACGGCGAAGAGCCACGAACCAAATCCAAGTGATGATAACGCCTTGGAGCGGGAGGCGCATCCATAAGAGCCATCGGCTGAGGTGCAAGCTGGAGAATCGGGCGGGGGACGCGGCCATGTAAATGTTGGCGGGGAAGACCGCGATCAGTAACGCGATCAGTCCCCAGCCGGCGGCGCGACGAAGCGGGCGGATGAGCAGGGCAACGCCGCCGAGGATTTCGCAGGCTCCGCTGATCGCGACCAGGAATTCGGGTGCGGGAAAAGCGGGGGGCGTGATGCTGCGGTAGAAGGCTGGATTGCGGAAGTGGTTGGCGCCGGCGATGACGAAGAAGACTGCCGCGACCCAGCGCAACAGGGTTTGAACCGTTTGGGTGCGCCGGGATTTTTCAGGTGGCGGCATTTCCGATGGTTTCGGGGGTTTTGGGCGGCGGCTCTTTGCCGCGCAACGTGAGTCGGACGGGATGGCCAAACCAGGCGTGGGTGCCGTTGCCGTGGGCTTTTTCGAGGACATCGACGACCTGGGCGATGTTGCCGTTGGCGGGGACCCAGCCGGCGTCCACGTCGGGGAAGTCTACGGAACAATTCGCGCACTTCTTGCTGTTGTCGAAGCGGATGGGGCACCAAAACGATTCGACGTTGCGGAGCATTTCTGTGCCGAGAGACCAGACGCCGGTCATCCAATCGCAGTAGAGGCACCAGATCAGATCGTGGCCGACGAGGCCGGTGAATTTATGGCGGGAGACGTTGACCCAGTCGGCGGAGTTGTACTTGGGAAAGTCGACAAGCCATCGGATGGGTGGGTAGATGAAAGCTTCGGCGATGCGCACGAGCAGGAACAGGGGGGTGACGATCGCGGTGAGCCAGATCGCGGTGTGATTGCGCCATGGGCCGACCATTTGATTTATGACGGAGAGGATTCGCGGGCCGCGAGTTTCGCTGCGGTGGACGAATTCGGTCAGGGCGGTCCAGATCAGGACGCAGGCGACTTGTCCGACGATTGCGGCGAAAAATCCCAGCCAGCCGGCGACGATGGGGCCGACGACCAGTGGAGCGACCGTGAAGTACGTGATGAGCCAATCCAGAGCGGGGGCGTGGCAGAAGGCGGCGGAGATGTTCGCGCCGGTTTTTCCCAATCGGGGGATGAGATGCAAGAGGGCGGCGCCGGCCAACAGCGAGGCGGCGATGATCGCGGCTATGGACAGAAAATGGATGAAGAGGTGCATAGTACGAGCCTGTCGGTGGATCGAGGAGCGTTACATCTGATCGATGGTACAGGGCGGGGGGGGAAAAGGCGACGCGGATAAAAACATGGCCGCTGAAGCGGCCAAGCCACGGGGGTGGGGGGTGCGCGAGCGTTATTGGGCCAGCATCGTGTCGTAGCTGCCGTTGAGCATTTCCAGGACGCGGTTTAGTAATCGCGGCTCGTCGTTTGCCAGGTCTTCATCGGATTGGGGATCGAAGAGAATCGGGGGCAGGCCGCAGCGGCCCAGGTGGTAGCGCAGTAACAGGCGGGAAAGGATGCCGTTGAAGCTGGGGACCAGGGGGTCGGCGAAGAGCTGGGCGTGCAAGTGGGCGATCTCGCGGATCGCGGGCTGAAGGCGAAGATGCGGGGAATTGATTCGGCGGACGATGTTGTCCAGACGCGTCATGGCGGATTCGTTCAGTGGGGCGAGGGATAAGCCGCAACTGATGGAGGTGTACCAGCGCACAACCGATGGGGTGCTGAGGGAGGCGTCGCGGCGGATGGCGGATTCGATGTGATGCATGATGGCGACGTGGTTACGGATGCGCTGGCTGGAACGAGAGCGGAAGGGTTTGCGAGCCTGGGCGGGGGTGAGGGCCGATGCGACCTCCGTGGGGTTAAGTTGGATGCCTTCGAGGCGAAAGCTGACGACCGTGGCGGAAATGAAATAGTCGTTTGGCAACGGAGCGCGGCGGGAGGGATCGGGGTGAATTAACATACGGCGCTTGCGCCGGATGAGGCGGAGCCAGCGCGGCCAGTCGATGCGGACTTTGACCGGGCGCAGGCGGAGGGATTTGGCCAGGAAATGACGGAGTTTGGTGATGGGGCGATTTGGGCGCATGGGGATATACCAAAGGTGTGGCTCACGGCGACGCCGTGGGCGTTGGGGAGATACTTACAACTCGTTTCGGCAATGAGCGGTGGTGCCGAAGGGAGCGCGATCAGTGTTGCGCGGCGGCGGCCATGGCGGATGGCTCGCCGCTTTCGATGAGCGTTGCGCCGCCGCCAGCGTAGGTGGCGGAGAACGCGTCCTCGATATTATAGCCCGACTCGCCGTGCTGGCTGAGGTCCAGGCCTTCGTATTCGTCTTCCTCGGTCACCCGCAGGCCGATGATCGAATTCACGATCAGCAGCAGGATCAGCGAGCCGACGGCCGCGATTGTCCAGGCAACGCCGGTGGCGATCAACTGATGCACAGCGGTGGTCGTGTTTCCTTCGATCAATCCGAGCTTGGTAATGTTCCCAAAACCGGCGGGAAGGTTGACGGCCGCGACGGCGAAAACGCCGGTGAGGATCGCGCCGATCGTTCCGCCGACGCCGTGGACGCCAAAGGCGTCGAGGCTGTCGTCATAGCCCAGTGCATGTTTAAGCCTGGTGGCTGCGAACAAAGCCAGTCCGGGTCCGGTCATCATGAGGACCAGGGCCGTGCTGGTCAGCATCCAGGCGGTATCGCCGGAGCTGATGTGGCTGGGGTCAAGAATTCTGACGGGCTCGGCGGCGTTTGCGGTCGAGACCCCAAGCCCGAAAAACGTCACGAGCGCGCCGCAGCGCGCAAGCGAAGCGCGATTCATTGTTACTCCTCGATTCCTCATTCCACCGGCGCAAAAACTACAGCGCCTGTTCGTTCGTTTCGCCCGTGCGGATGCGAATGACCTGGGTAACGGGATAGATGAAAATCTTTCCATCGCCGACCTCGCCGGTACGGGCGGCCTCCACGATGGCGGCAGTCGCCTTCTGCGCCTCTTCGGACTTGACGCAGACCTTCATCAGCACCTTGGGGACGAAGCCGACGTCCATCTTGGCCCCGCGATAACGTTCGGTGTGTCCCATTTGCCGGCCAAAGCCTTTACATTCGACGGCGGTGACGCCCAGTATTCCGATCTTGGCCAAAGCTTGTTTAACGGCGTCGATCTTGTGCGGCTTAATGACGGCCTCAATCATCTGCATGATGGCTCCTCACCTAATTGGCGGGAGGAGTGTACAAGGAAATTCGATGGCTCACCATAATTCGCGGCTTGGCTCTGTGAAGAATTCAACCGCGCCCCAGTTTGCCAAGCTGCATAACGGCGGCGCGGAAGTCTTTGGGCGCGGGGCATTCGATGGTGATCTGCCGCCCGTCGGGGTGGATGAATCCGAGCTTCTCTGCGTGCAGAGTCAGTCGGGCGATCAGCGGGCGCTCTTCGTGGCCGGAGGGACGGTAATCGCGTTTGTAATCGCTGAGGAAAATGCCGGGCTTGGAGCCGGGGGGCGATGGATTGTAGAGCGGATCGACGGCCAGGGGCAGGCCGATGGATTGCAGGTGAACGCGGATCTGATGGGTGCGTCCGGTTTTCGGATAGCAGCGAAGCAGGGTGAAGCGGCGCATGGGCCGTTCGACTTTCCAGAGGGTTTTGGCGGGGCGGCCGTGCTTGGAGACCGACATCCGGTCGCGGGCCGAGCGATGCGCAGCGAGGGGGGCGTCAATCTCACCTTCCGCGGCGGGCGGGCGGCCCATGACCAGGGCGAGGTATTCCTTGTGGATTTGGCTGTGTTGAAATTGGTCGGACAGTTGCCGCTGGGTGGGCAGGTCCTTGGCCAGGAGCAGGACGCCGCTGGTGCCTTTGTCGAGACGATGAACGATGCGCAGGCGCGGGTCGGCCATGCCGGTGCAGGGGAGTTGGGTTTGCCGCGACAGCATTTGCAGGAGGCTGTCGGCTTCGCCCCGGCCGGGGATGGTGGCCAACTGCGGGGGCTTGGCGACGGCGATCATGTGGTCGTCTTCGAAGAGGATGGGAAGCTGGGGTGATTTCATCGGTTGTAGATGTCGTTTCGGTTCATTGGTTGACTGCGCTTTTGGGCAGTTCTACTATGAACCTCGGATGATGGAATTTTGCAAGGATCGGATGATGGAATTTTGCAAGGAGTTATCTTGCGCTTGCTGATAGCCGTGCCGGTGTTCAACGAGTTGAAATACGTCGGGCGAGTACTCGATAGAATCCGGCAATTCTGGCCGGACGTGCTGGTCATTGACGACGGCAGCACGGACGGGACCGGGGAAATGCTGGCGGCGCGGCCGCACATTCGTCTCATTCGCCGCAAAGAGAACCGGGGATACGGCCAGAGCCTCATTGACGCTTTCACGCTGGCCGAGGCTGCCGGGTACGACTGGGTCATCACCATGGACTGCGACGAGCAGCATGAACCGGAGATGATCCCGAAATTCATTGAACAGATAAAGACGGATCAGTGGGATTTGATCAGCGGGTCGCGCTATTTGCAACCCCGGGGCAACGACGATCTTCCACCGACGGATCGGCGCGCGGTGAACGTGACGATCACGACGATTTTGAACGATATGTTCCATCTGGGATTGACCGACGCGTTTTGCGGGTTCAAGGCGCACCGGGTTTCGGCGATGCGCCGGCTCAGGCTGGACGAACCGGGGTATGCGTTTCCCTTGCAGCTTTGGCCGCAGGTCGCGACGGCGAAATTCCGGTTGACGGAGTTGCCCGTTCGGCTGATCTACAACGATCCGACTCGGCATTTCGGCGGGTCGCTGGACGACGTGGGCAATCGGCTGCGGCATTACCTGGATGTCCTCAGCAAGGAAGTGGCCCGCCTGGCGGAGAATCCATTGCCGGAAACCCCGCAGGCGACAACGGTGCGGGAAACGTGTTGTTGTTCGTAAGCATTTTCATCAAAAGACATCCGCATGGTTCAGAGTTTTTCCTCGTATCCCGACTGGAAGGCGCCGGGGGAGGATTCGGCCCTTGTCATCTGGCCGGAGCCGGATCAAATTCTGCGCGACACGACCGAAAATCATCGGCGGATGGGCGCGGAGAATTCGTGCATCGTCCAAGGGGTTGGGCTGGCTGAATTGCGCCGGCGGCAGCGGGCAGAGTTGAAGCTGGGCGATGACCGGCCGGTCATGGCGACCGGGCATCAGACGGAATTGTTCCATCCGGGTGTGTGGGGAAAGTTGGCGATGATCGACGCCGCGGCGCGGCGGTTGGATTCGGATTGTCTTTTCGCCGCCGTGGACAGCGATGCGCCCAAGCATCTGCAATTACGCTGGCCGGGCAGCTCCCGGCCGATGACTGATGATTCCAGAATTTCCAGCGCGCCCTGGTGCGGGATGCTGAATGCTCCGTCGCGAGGGTACGTCGAGGAATTGAAATCGGAATTGTCGGCGTCGGCAGCCGGGTGGTCTTTCACGCCGATGATTTTCGATCTGCTGGATGATTTGGCCGAGCAATCGCCCAGGACGCACGGGCTTTCGACCGCGATCACCGCCGCGATGTATCGGTTGGATTGGGAATTGGGTTTGCGCCATCAATCGCTGCTCGTGTCCCGGCTGTGGACGAGCGAGCCGTATCTGACTCTGGCGCACCATCTGCTGGCAAATGCGGATGAATTTGCCGGGGCATATAACCAGGCGCTGAAGGAATTTCGGGCGGCGCACGGGATCGACAATCCGGGCCGGCCGATGCCGGATTTGCAAATCTCCGGGGACCGGTGCGAAGCGCCGTTCTGGCTGGACGATCAGAAGCGGCGGGACCGGCATCGCGCGGCGGTGGAGCGGGCGGGCTCGGGCTGGAGCATCAAACTCGAGGGAGATTCATTCGAGCTTCAGCGCGGGAAGGAAACGGCGGCTGCGGAACTACGGGAATTTCTGACGCGGCACGACATGCGGCTTTCCCCGCGGGCGCTGACCCTGACGATGTTTTTCAGGCTGCTCATCGTGGATCAATGGGTTCATGGGATCGGCGGAGGAAGATACGAGCAGGTGAACGATCGGGTGATCCAGCGATTTTTTGGGATCGAGCCGCCGGCGTTTTCGGTGACGACGGCGACGCTCTATTTTCCCGCGGCGGTGGGGCGCAAACGGACGTGCGTGCCGTGCCTGGCGCATGAAGGGCATCGGCTTCGCCATGCGGCGATGGGGTCGGAAAAGATGCAGTTGGTACAGGAAATCGCCAGCCTGCCGAGGCGATCCGTGCAGCGGCAGCAGGTGTTCAGTGAGATGCACAGCCGGCTGGCGGATGCGGTGCGGATCGCGCCGAGCGTCAAAACCTGGCAGGAGCGCATGAGCGATGCGATGCAGCGAAGCGCCGATGAACAGGGGATGTTCGATCGGGAACTGTTTTATGCGATCCAGCCGAAGGAGCGCCTGCGGGGGCTGGTGGATCAGTATGGGGAGAGATTTTAGAAATTCCGCCCCCGGTCTTGCGACCAAACCCAAATCCGCTACCCTACGGCGGTCTTCTCAAACCCTTTATCACAGGAGCATACTTCGATGTCGCTCGTCGCGCCGCATGGCGGCAAACTTATTAGTCGGATTGTTGAAGCCGGTGCGGCTCAGGCCCTTGCCAGGGAGGCGGGATCGCTGCCCTCGCTGGTGCTTTCGCCACGGGAACAGTTCGATCTGGAAATGATCTCGATTGGCGCGTTTTCGCCGCTGCAGGGATTTTTGGGCCAGGCGGATTTCGAATCGGTCTGCCGCAATATGCGCTTGGCGAACGGGACGGTCTGGCCGATTCCGGTGGTGCTGTGTCCGCCCGACGATCAGGCCCAGAAGATTCGGGTGAATCAGAAGATCGCGCTGAAGGATTCAAAGGGCCGGCTGCTGGCGGTCATGAACGTGCAGGAAAAATATCGGCACGATAAGGAATTGGAAATCCCCAACGTCTATCGCACGACCGAGGATGCGCATCCCGGCGTGGCGCTGGTGCGGAAGCAGGGAGATTTATGTCTCGGCGGCGTGGTGGATGTGATCCAGGCAAACCATGAGCCGGAGTTTCCAGAGTATCGGTTGCCCCCCGCGCGGACGCGCGAGGCGTTCGACGCGAAAGGATGGAGCACCGTGGCCGCGTTCCAGACGCGCAATCCGATTCATCGGTCGCATGAATATCTGACCAAGTGCGCGCTGGAAATGACCGATGGGCTGCTCATTCATCCGCTGGTTGGAGAGACAAAAGCGGACGACATTCCCGCAGACGTGCGGATGGACTGCTACAAAACGTTGATCGAGGGTTATTACAACAAAGACCGGACGATGCTGACGGTGATGCCGCTGGCAATGCGGTACGCCGGGCCGCGGGAGGCAGTTTTGCATTCGCTGATCCGCAAGAACTACGGATGCACGCACTTTATCGTGGGACGGGATCATGCGGGGGTGGGAAAGTATTACGGCACGTATGATGCGCAGAAGATTTTCGATCAGTTCGATATGCCCAAAGACATCGGGATGACGATTTTGAAGTTTGAACACACGGCCTGGTGCAACGCGTGCGCGGCCGTGGTGTCGGTGAAGACCTGTCCGCACGGGCCGGAACAGAAGGTGGCGCCGAGCGGAACGAAGGTGCGCGAGATGCTGAGTGCGGGCCAGAGGCCGCCGACGGAATTCAGCCGGCCGGAAGTGGCGGATATTTTGATTAAGTGGGCGCAGTCGGCCTAACCCCACGGCGGCGCCGTGGGCTTTGTGATATACTCTGTTCATGCAGCCCTGGAATCATTGGTTCCATTGCACCTGCAATACTTTCGGCACATGGTTCCGCGGAGATCCACGAGGATGGCGGGAACGACATCATCGCCAACATGTCAACGGTGATTATCGCTCGCCGCCGCCGAAGGGCACCGGAGATGAACTGCTGGCGCAATCCCGCCGCGCGATGACCCGTCCACCGCTTCATCTCGACAAGGCGAATCGAACCGTCGCCCTGCGGGGCGTTGTGAATTGTCTCCTGAATGATGGCATCGAGATTCTCGTGGCCGCTCTGGACGACCATCACTTGCACGTGTTGGGCCAATTTCCCAAACACGATCCACGGGCGCGGTTAGGGTGGGCCAAGCTGGCGGCGACCAAGCGCGTGAAGGCCGACGGCGGGCTAGCGCATCTTCCCCTTGGCGTCGGCATTTGGGGGAAGCGGTCAAAGGCTGTGCCGATCACGGATCGGCGGCACCTGGTGAACACGGTCAACTACATTGCGGGTCACGGCAGGCGTGGCGCGGAGGTCTATCTGCATCCGAAGCTCGTCGAAGCGCAAAATCAAAAACCGCCAAAAGCTAAAGCCCACGGCGCCGCCGTGGGGTCTTGCCGGCGGCCGCAAAAATTTCAAATACGCCCCGCGCCCCAGTTGCATCTGCCGGGCAACTCGTTACGCTCAGGCTTTCGTTGCCCATAGATATTTTATGATGCGATCACCAGATCCGGTCCCCCTGGGCGGAAATCGGCCGCCTGCTTCGCAACCGCCGTCGCCGGCCGCGCCGTCGCCCGCCGCGCCGTCGCCCGCCGCGCCGACGCCACGCGCAGCCAATGTCGAGCGCGATCGGCGGCGTGAAAACCGAAAGCCGTTGCAGGGCAAAGCCCTGCTGACCGTGTTGGATGGGGGCAATGCCGGGGCGACGTTCGACATCATGACGCGAGATCTGTCTTTCAGCGGGATTTCATTTCTGCTTCGGGAATCGCTGAACGTAGGGCAGACGTGCAAGATCGAAATCACCGGCAACGGGCCACAGCAGACGCACCTCTGCGAGGTGGTCCGATCGCGGCCGCTGAGCAACGGCAAATTCGAAATGGCCGTGCAGTTCCGAAAACCGGGGACGACGTGAAGAAATTTCCTATTGCCTATTTCCTATTGCCTATTGAAGGGCGCGAGTTTTTTTTCAATAGGCAATAGGCAATAGGCAATAAGCCATCGATCAACGTATAATAATCGCAACTCGATTTGTTCGGAGACTTGTTCTGTGGCCCAAGCGGATATTGACATCGCCGACGAAAAAATGCTCCCGGGCGCGGTGGAGCTTTACAATGCCATTTTTCGGCCCAAGCGCGAAGTGGATTTTTTCAAGCGCCGCTTCATGGGCCGGTACAACACGCTGACGCTGATTGCGCGGATGGACAATAAACCGGTGGGATTCTGGATCGGCTTTGAATTGAAGCCGGGAATGTTTTACCAATGGCTCGGGGCCGTGCTTCCGGACGTTCGCCGGCATGGGGTGGGCCGGCAGTTGCAGGAGGCGCAGCAGGCTTGGGCCAAGGATCACGGTTATGAATACATCCGCTGCGAGTGCATGAACCATCAGCGGGAGTTCGTTCATTTCGCGATCGCGATGGGATACGACATCGTGGGAATCCGCTGGGATTCAACGCACGCGGACAATCTTATCGTGTTCGAGAAGAATCTGACGGAGTAAGCCCGGCGCATGATCGGGGTACGGCGGCTTGGCTTTGCGCGGCGGATGTCTGCACGGCGGGAGTGGAGACGGGAAGAGCGGGCCAGGTGCCTTTTTCGACTTCGTCGGTCAGGGTCTGAGTCCAGCCGACGACCCAGATAGCGCCGACGATCGTCGTCACCAGGGCAGGGAAAAGCATGCGATGAAAAAGGGCGTAAAACATAACGACTCTTGGAATAATCGTTGACGGTTGCTTATTATTGTCTTAGCGCCGTCCAAATCGCTATCGGAAGATTTCCTTATGTCGCCGCCGGAATTTCACGCATGGCTGAGTTGCGGACATCGGCGGCCGCTGGTGATGGGGGTCATCAACCTGACACCGGACAGCTTCAGCGATGGCGGCCGGATTTCCGGTCCCGAGGAGGCGGCCGAGTGTGCCCAGGAGATGGTGGCGGCCGGTGCGGACTGGATCGACGTGGGGGGCGAATCCACGCGGCCGGGGTCGGCGCCGGTGCCGGCGGAGGAACAAATCCGGCGAACAGCGGCGGCGATTAGCGCAATTCGGCGACGGCTCGACACAGTCATTTCTATCGACACAAGAGAAGGCCGGGTTGCGGAACGCGCCGCCGACGAAGGGGCCGATATTGTGAACGATATATCCGCGGGTCGGCAGGACCCGGGCATGTTGGCCATGGTGGCGCGGCGGAAGCTGGCGGTGATTCTGATGCACATGCAGGGCACGCCGCAGACCATGCAGGCGGCTCCAGACTACTCGGACGTGACGGCCGAGGTGCAGGAGTTTTTGGTGCATCGGCGGCTGGCGGCGGTGGAAGCGGGGATCGATCGGTCGCGGATATTATTTGATCCGGGAATCGGGTTCGGCAAAAATGTGTCCCATAATCTGCAATTATTGCGGGATACCGAAGCGCTGGTGGAGCTTGGACAACCGCTGGTGGTGGGGCCGAGCCGCAAATCGTTCATCGGGCGGATACTCGGCGAGTCCAGACCGGAAATGCGAATCTTCGGCACGGCTGCGAGCGTGGCGTGGTGCCTGGCTAACGGGGCCGCGGTGCTGCGCGTCCATGATGTTGGACCGATATCGCAGGTCGTCCGCATGATGCAGGCAATTTTTGATGCAAATCGGGCCAGAATTCCTCAAGAATAACTAGCCGATGGACGGTTTGTTTATATATAGTCCGTTGCAGACTGGTTGATCAATGACTGGAAGCGTGACCGACAACATCGTTAATTTTTACCGGGCGTTATCGGCCATCGGCTGGTGGCGAGTGATCGTTGAGTTGCTGCTCATTGGGCTCGTGGTCTTCTGGGTCATCCAATTCCTCCAGGGGACGCGCGGGGCCCGAATGCTCAATGGGATCGCGGTCGTCCTCATCGGGCTCTACCTGCTGGTGACCCTTGCCGGAAAATACTTCGCGTTGGATCGGCTGGTGTTTCTCTACGAGAAGTTCCTGCTCTTCGCGTCGTTCGCCCTGGCGGTGGTGTTTCAACCTGAACTGAGGCGGGGCCTGATGCGACTGGGCGAGACCCGCCTGTTTCGCGGATTTTCGGATGAGATCACCGAGGATATCGAGCAGCTCGTGGAATCGGCGACGTTTTTGTCCCGGCGGAAGATCGGCGGGCTGATCGCGATCGAGCGCCAAGTCGGGCTGGGCGGGATCGCGGAGTTGGGGACGCGCATCAACGCCGATCTTTCGGCGGATTTGCTGGACACGATTTTCTGGCCCAACTCGCCGCTGCATGATCTGGGCGTGGTGGTGAGTCAGGGCCGAGTGGCGTTTGCGGGGGTGCAGTTTCCCCTGGCGGAGAGCGGGGAATTGGAGCGGGAGCTTGGGAGCCGGCATCGGGCGGCGGTGGGAATGAGCCAGGAAAGCGACGCAGTCGTGATCGTGGTTTCCGAGGAGACGGGCGACATCAGCATCGCCGAAAGCGGGAAGCTTTTTCGCAAGCTGACGCCCGAAGGGCTGCGGGGTCTTCTGACGGAATTGCTCGGCGGCAGTGGGGGGGGACGGCGTCCCTTTTTTCGGCGTCACCAGACGACGCAACAGGCATGGACCTGAAGGTACAGACCAAACCCGACGATTCGAAACCGGCGCGGCCCAGGCCGTCGGCGCTCAATTACTACGCCAGCGCCCTCGCATCGGAGTGGCGGCGTTTTCGCACTGGGCTGACCCGCGAAAACGTCATGGGGTTTTTGAAGAAAATGGCCTGGACCATTGCGCTGACGGTGTTGATCTGGGTTTATGCCGAGAGCGAGGAGGTGGTGCCGGCGTTGGATCAGCCGATCGCCATCGAGGTCAAGAGCCGAGACCCGTCAAAAATTGTGACCGCTGATCCAAACGAGAAGGTGATTACCTGCGATCTGAGGGGACCGCAGTCGAATTTGGATCAGTTCATCGAAACGCTTCAGCCAAATTCACCGATTACGGTTGACCTGGACACCTCGGGCCTGCCGGATGGGAATAATAAGATCCTCACGCTGGAGAACCTGAAGGAGAATTCGCGGTTCAAGGAGGCGGGCATCACCATCGAGAAGTGTACCCCGCCGACGTTGACCATTTTTGTCGATTCGCGCGAGACGAAAAAGGTGTTGGTCGCATCGCCGCCGAATATTGCGGGGCTGAAGAGCGCGACGTTTAACCCGGCCACCGTCAACGTGACGGGGGCGAGTCACCTGGTGAAGCATTTGTCGCAGGTGACGGCTGACATCAGCACATTGCCGATCCTGAATCAGCCCGGCCCGCATCCACCGGAGAAGGTGCCCTTGGTTCGCGATCCGTCCGGCAACCTGACCTATTCGCCCGCGGAGGTGGAGGCGACGCTCACGGTTGCCGAAAAGGACGTGACGTACACCTGCACGAATGTTCCGGTCTGGATCGAGATTCAACCGACGATCGCGGAGACATACTCGGTTTCATTCGTCAATAACGGTGGATTTGTGCCGAAGCTGGAAGTGATCGGTCCTCCGGAACAGATCGATCGGCTTCGTTCGCCTCGGATTGACGTTCATCCACGCGCCGTGCTGGAAATCGGTCCGGACAACGTCAACGACACGAATCCGGTCCCGCTGACGATCGAGAATTTGCCCGATGGCGTTCGGGTGAAGGGGGCGAATCCGGAAATCAGCTTCACGGCGACGAGGCGGGGATAAGCAAACGCGGCCGCGGAATCGGCCAACGGCGGCGCTAATCTCCTGATTCCAGAATGGCCATGAACGCTTCCTGCGGAATGTCCACGCTGCCGACGCGCTTCATGCGCTTCTTGCCTTCCTTCTGCTTTTCGAGCAGTTTTCGCTTGCGGGTGACGTCGCCGCCGTAGCATTTGGCGGTGACGTTCTTGCCGACGGATTTGATGGTTTCGCGGGCGATGATCTTTCCGCCGATGGCTGCTTGCAGCGGAATCTCGAACAGATGGCGGGCGATTTCCTGTTTTAACCGGACCAGAAGTTTTCGGCCCCGCTGCTCGGCGTGCTCGCCGTGGACGATCACGCTCAGGGCGTCGATGCGATCGCCGTTCACGAGGATGTCCAGCTTGACCAGATCGCCGGCGCGGAAGCCGATCACGTCGTAATCCATCGTTCCGTATCCGCGCGTGGCGCTCTTGAGACGGTCGTAGAAATCGTAAATCACCTCGGCAAGCGGCATTTCATAGACAAGGATCACCCGCGTTGCGCCGATGTATTCGGTTTTTTTATAGATTCCGCGGCGATCTTCGCACAGCTTCATCATCGCACCGACGCCGTCGGCGGGAAGGATGAGGTTCATGAGAATGTATGGCTCGCGGATTTCCTCGACCTGAGTGGGATTGGGCAACTCGCTGGGAGCGTCGATGCGCCGGATGGCGCCGTCCGTCATTTTAATTTCGTAGGTGACGGTGGGCGCGGTCTGCACGATCTCGATGTGGAATTCACGCTCGAGGCGCTCCTGGATAATCTCCATGTGGAGAAGCCCGAGGAATCCGCAGCGAAAACCGAAGCCCAGAGCGTCGGACGATTCCGGAGTGAAAGAGAAGCTGCTGTCGTTAAGCTGCAGGCGGTCCATGGCATCGCGCAGCTCGTCGTATTGGGTGGTGCCCCCCGGATAGAAATCACAAAAAACCATCTGCTGGATCGGCTTGTAGCCGGGCAGCGCTTGGGCGGCGGGATTGGCGGCGTCGGTGACGGTATCGCCGATGCGGACATCGTGAAGATCTTTGATGGCCGCGACGAAGAAGCCCACCTCGCCAGTGCCGATTCGCTCGACTTGCTTGGGACGCGGCATGAGCTTACCCAGATCGGTGATCTGGTATTGCTTTTCGGTGCCCATGAGCGTGAATTTCTGGCCCTTAAAGAGTTGGCCGTCAACGACGCGGACGTAAACGATGACGCCGCGGTAATCGTCGTAAATGCTGTCGAAGATCAGCGCTCGGGTAGGTGCGGCAGGATCACCCTTGGGAGGCGGAAGTTTTTGGCAAAGCAGATTGATCAGTTCGTCGATGCCCTGCCCGGTCTTTGCCGAGACGAGGATCGCGTCCTCGGCGGGGAAGCCCAGGACCTGCTCGATTTCCTCGGCCACCTCGACGGGGCGGGCGCTGGGCAGGTCGATCTTGTTAATGACCGGAATGATGTCCAGCCCGACTTCGATGGCCGCGTACGCATTGGCCACCGTTTGGGCCTGAACGCCTTGGGTGGCATCGACAACCAGGATGGCGCCTTCGCACGCCTGCAGGGCTTTTTGCACCTCGTAATGGAAATCGACGTGGCCGGGCGTGTCGATGAAGTTGAGCATGAACTGCTCGCCGTTTTGCTCGTGAAAGACGGTGACAGCCGACGCCTTGATGGTGATGCCGCGCTCGCGCTCGAGGTCCATGTCATCGAGGATTTGCTCCTTGAACTCACGTTCCGTGATCGCGCCGGCGCGCATGAGGAGACGGTCTGACAACGTGCTTTTGCCGTGGTCGATATGAGCGATGATCGAGAAGTTACGAATCTGCATGAGGTCAAAGAATCAACGACTTCGCGTTGGCCGACACATCAGATCATGTTCTGTATCTCGCGAAGACTGATCCCTTTACCGGCGGCGCGATTTCGCCGGGCTCGACGAACCGAGGCGCGAAAACGCGGATTCGATGCCACAAGCTCGTCGATGAGTTCCTCATCGCTCACGGCTCGAAGTATCAACCGCGGACCTCGCCGCGAGCGAATGACCAACGGAGAATGCTGAGCTTGCCCCAGGAACTTACCGGCTTCCAATGAAAATTCTTCAACCGAGATTTCTTTAGACTTCATCGCCCATTTCCTTCAAGTATTTCTCGACGTCCGCCTTGATGAAAATCCTGACCACGTAATCGCTTCAGGTCACCAGCCGCCTGCGGATCAAACTCAACATTGTAAGCCACAGACGAGGGATTCTATGGCGGGGCGCGCCCGGCGACAAATAGCGGCGTTGACAAGACGGCGGAAAAGTGAACCCTTACTCGGCAAGGAGAACCTACCAGATGTCAAAACAATATCCGCAGCCCCCGAAGATGGTGATCGATCCGACCAAGAAATACAGTGCGACGTTCGATACATCCAAGGGAAAAATCGTTTGCGATCTGTTCGCGCAGGATGCGCCGGTGACGGTGAACAATTTTGTGTTCCTGGCCGGCGAGAAATTTTACGACGGGACCAAATTCCACCGGGTGATCCCGGATTTCATGATCCAGGGCGGCGATCCAACCGGCACCGGCAGCGGAGGGCCGGGATATCGGTTCGCCGACGAGCTGAAGAGCAATCCCCAAAAGCATCAGATGGGAACGCTCTCCATGGCCAACGCGGGGCCGAATACCAATGGAAGCCAATTTTTTATCACGCACATCGCCACGGATTGGCTGGACGGCAAGCACACGGTGTTCGGGAAAGTGAAGGACAGCCAGAGCCAGCAGGTCGTCAATGCAGTGAAGCAAGGAGACGTGTTGAACGGCGTGACGATTTCCGAGAGCTGAAATTCGTGCGGAACTGGAAGACGAGTTTGCTGGCCATTTTCGTGATGGCCGCGACGTGCGCCGCTGCGCCGGCGGACGAGTTGCCGCCAGACGTGCTCGCAAGGATGTATCGGGCGGAACTGGGGGATCGGTTTGATGCGGCCCAGACGCCGAGGCTGATTGCGGTCCACGACCTTTTGGAGAAATATTTCGCGGAGTCATCGAGTGCCCGACGGAAAGAGATCGTGGGAAAGATCGACGCGGTGGGGTTGGATCCGTCGATCGTCGGCCGGTTGGCGCGATTGCGGATGGGGTGGACGGCACTGACGCCGGGGGTGTATTACATCAATGAAAAGAACGGGCCGTTGGACGTTCGGTATTTTCTGGGGATTCCTAAATCATACGATGTCGCGAGGGCATGGCCGCTGGTGGTGAAGTTGCCGGTGGCCAACGCGTTTCTCACGCAGCCGCCGCCGGATGCGCAGCGGGTGGCGCAAATTTATTCGCAGTGGATGAGCGATGAACTGTCGGCCCATCCCGATGCGATCGTGCTGATGCCGCTGCTCAATCTGGATGAGCTTTACGGGCCCGGGCCGGTGGGGATGAATTTGGTGATGCAGCCGATTTTCGACGCGGCGGGGCGGGCGAACATCGATCCGGCCCGGGTTTACCTGATCGGGCATTCCATGGCCGCGGACGCGGTGTGGAACCTGGCGATTCATTACCCGACCTATTTCGCGGCGATTAATCCGCTGGCGGGTTCGATGCACGATGCGTGGCAGCGGTTTCGGCTGGGGAATGTTCAGAACATTCTGTGCGTTGTCTGGCACGATGCTTCGGATGATGTCGTGAATGTCGACGAGTCGCGGGAAATCGTGCGATATCTTCGCCATTTGCAATACGATGTGGATTACACGGAGACCCAGACGGTGGGACACATGCCGTCGCCGGGGATTCTGGAGGATGAGTACCGCAAGCTTCGGGGCCGGGTGCGGAATCTGTATCCGCGCCAGGTGTTTATTCAGTCCAACAGCGCCGACACGATTTACAACCGATCGGATTGGGTGCAGATTTACCAGCCGATGTCGCCGGGGGAGCAGGCGAAGGTGGAATTTTCGCGCGGAAGCCAGGGGATGTATCTATATCAGAACGGGTTCCGGGCGGTGGGGGAGATAGTCGATTCGCACACGATCAACTTGACCACGAGAAACGTTCGGTTGGTTCGTCTGTATCTGAACGATCAAATGGTGGATTTGGATCACCCGGTGAAGGTCGTCGCCAACGGCCGGACGCGGTTTGAGGCAATCGTGCCGCAGAGCACGCAGGAGATGTTGAAGGACCAGATGTTTCTGGGAAGGGGATGGAGATATTACACGGGCGTGATTGATCTGGATTTGAGCCGGATTCCAACGACGGAGCCGAACGGGCGTTAGACGGTGGCGGCAATGTCGCGTCGCACGGAGGGGAGCTGGGCCAGACAGCGGTCGATTTCCGCCTGAAGGCTGGCCATGCCGGCGCGCAGCGTTTCGAAGTCGCCGGCTTGGCCGGATGCTTCCAACCGGGTGACCAATTGACCGAGTTGTTCGGCCGCGACGTAGCCGCTGGCGCCCTTCAGAACGTGAAGCTGGCGGGTCAGCGACACAAGTTCCGCGTCGGGTGCATCTGATTTCAGCACGTCGCGGAGCGATTCGATCTGCTGCTGGAAGCGGTCGAGGATCTCGGGAATGACGTTGGGGGTTGTGAAAAACCGGTCACGGATTTTGGACGCATCCATGGACTCGTTCGATGCCGCCGCGGGCGCCGATGACACGGCCGCCGTGACGGCGGGATTGAGTTCAACGCGCACGTGCCGGGCAATCGCGGCAAGCAGCGTGGCAAAATCCAGCGGCTTGGCGACATAGTCGTCCATGCCCGCTTGCAGGCATAACTCGCGGTCGCCCTGAATGGCGTTGGCGGTCAGGGCGATGATCGGAATATGCCGCGACAGACCCGCCTGGGCATCGGCCTGCTCGCGCTGGCGAATCAGGCGAGTCGCGTCATAGCCGTCCATCTCGGGCATTTGGCAATCCATCAAGATCAGGTCGTAGGATTTTTCTTCAAAGGCGCACACCGCCTCTTTTCCATTGGCGACGATATCGCAGATGTGCCCGTGCGAGCCGAGCGTCGAGGAAATGACGAGCTGATTGATGTCGTTGTCCTCGGCGACCAGTACGCGCAGCGGCTGAAGGGCCTGCTGAGCGACGGTCGGCGAAGTCGCCGACGGCGCCGACGGCGCCTGCATTCCAACACCCGGTTGGAGACACGCGGTGAATGTGAACGTCGAGCCGCGGCCTAAAGTGGATTCCAGTTGAATCGCGCCGCCCATCAATTCGGTCAAGCGCCGCGAAATGGCCAGCCCCAGTCCCGATCCGCCAAATTTGCGAGTTGTCGTCGAATCGGCCTGGGTGAAGGAGTGGAAAAGCCGCTCGCACGCTTCGGGCGCGATGCCGATGCCCGTATCGGAAACCGCGAAACGGAGCATGATCCCCGACCCCGAGGATTCGGCAACGGACACGCGGAGGTTCACGGACCCCTGCTTGGTGAACTTCACGGCGTTGGACACCAGGTTCGTGAGCACCTGGCGCAGCCGGTGCGGATCGCCCTGGGCATATTGGGGGACCTCCGGCTCGACACGGTAGCCGAGGGCAATCTTCTTTTCGTTCGCGCGGAACTGAAAGGTTTCGACCAGATCGGCAATGATTTGACGCAACGGGAAGTTGATGGATTCCAATTCCATTTTCCCGGCTTCGATCTTCGAGAAATCCAGAATGTCCTTGATGAGATTCAGCAGCGTGGTGGCCGACGACATCGCGATTCGGATGTATTGTTGCTGTCCCGCGTCGGGGGAGGACCGCTGCAACAGCTCGATCGCGCCGACGACGCCGTTCAGGGGCGTGCGCAGCTCGTGACTCATGTTGACCAGGAATGAACTCTTGGCCTGGCTGGCGGCTTCGGCGGCCTCCTTGGCGCCCTTGAGTTCCGCTTCGGCGCGATGCCGCTCGATCGCCACTCCCGCCAGGTGGGCGCCGGATTCGATGATCCGAAGCAGCGTGGCATCGGGCTTCCGCGATTTGCGATAGTACATGGCGAACGTGCCCAACACCTTTTTTTCCGTGGAAAAGATTGGATAAGACCAGCAAGCGCAAAGACCATGGTGCCGCGTCAGCTCCAGGGCTCGAGTCCAATTGGGATGCGTCTCGATGTCCTCGACGAACACCGGCTGCTTCAAGTACGCGGCCGCGCCGCATGAGCCGACGTTCGGTCCGATTGCCAGTCGGCCAATCGCCTGGAAATAATCCCGCGGCAAACTCGGCCCCGCAAAGCCGGTCAAATGCGTTCCCTCCTCATCCAGCAACATCACCGATCCGAGCATCCCCTCGCACTGCTGCTCCGCCGCGAGGACCAGAGTCGTGAGCACCTGCTCCAGGCTTTCACCGGTTGCCAGCGAAACCAGAACGCGGTTCTGCCCCGCCTGGAGCGCTTCGATCGCCTTGGCTTCCGTCTGGTCGATTCCGGTTCCCATGAGACAGGGGCTTCCACCGACCTGCATCACCGCGCTCGTGAACGAAAAATCGCGAATGCCCGCATTGGTCACGAGCCGGACCTGCGCGGAGGCCTTTCCGTTTTTCGTCGTCTCGGCGATGTGGGCCGCCATGATTTTGCGGTCCTTTTCCACGATCAGCTTGTGGATTTGCATCCCTTGCAGGTCCGCCGCCGACAGGCCGGACAATTGCTCATAAGCATGGTTCCAGCGGAGGAAGCATCCTTGAGAATCGATGAGGTGAAATACGCCGGGGATGTTTTCGATGGCATTTTGCGAAAAGGCGCTTTCGATCCGGATGGTATCCAAAATCCTGTTGCACGTCTTCGCGAGACCGCCCAATTCGTCCTGGCCATCCTCAGGCAAGCGAGAGGTCCATTCACCGCCCGCGACACGGTCTGCCGTGGCATTCATTTCGCGCACTTGGCGTGTCAGCCGCCGGGCGCGCAGCGCGCTCCACGTGATCGCGATCACGGCGACGGCCGCCGTAAGTAGAATCGGTATATTCACGGATGACGACATTGCACCATTCATTCGAGCGGCCCCAATCAGGGTTTCGTGGACCGAGACACCGGGTAATCAATCACCTCTTCAATCGACTTCGCCGGAGGAGGGCTTAAATCCCCAGAACCCCGAGGGATTGCCTCGGCCGACCGATAAGTGGGCGGCAGCGCCGCTTGATCCAAGGGCCTCTATTGATAAGATTAGAAGCGAAACCCAAGACGGTGGTCGTAGCTCAGTTGGCAGAGCACAAGGTTGTGGTCCTTGGGGTCGCGGGTTCGAGCCCCGTCGATCACCCTGATGTAAGTAGCCGCGAATGTTGAACTAGCATCCCTCCCCGCGCCCGGCGGAGCGGTCCACGATGGCGGGGAAAGGCGGAATCTTCCGTTTTTTCATTTTCGCTTGTTTACCGCCCCGCCAAAACTCAGAGGCAATACAACAGTCCCATCTTACCGCCGGCACAAGCAGTGAGATCACGTAGCGATCGGGCTCCTTTCAGCGCCGGTTTTTCAAGCTTTCCCCGAAACGCCGGGAGGCGAGAAAGATGCCATGGGCCAAGAGGGACAGCCCGCGCAGGCGGTGTGAGGCTGCTTCTAATTCGAAAAATAGTTTTGCCATATTCAAGGATGATCTCACGCAGAGGCGCGGCGGCGCGGAGAAACGCAAAACGATTCGAATTTCATCTTTCTTTCTCTGCGCCTCCCGCGCCTCTGCGTGAGATTCTTTGATTGAATCGCGATGGCAATCTAATCCTCGCCCTGAATTAACTGAGCGAAGCCGAATTAGAAGCGATCCAAACCTCCGTCAAACGAGGCAGGCCGCTGGGCAGCGATACCTGCGTCCATGACATCCCCGCGCGATACGATTTGCAAACCACGCTCCGCGATCGCGGCCGGCAATTGGGCTGGCGGAAGGCGAAATCCACCCATGAGGCGGGTGGACGGCGTCCAAAGCCTGGCCGTCGTCACTCATTCATACTCTGCGCTATTTCCAACCCCGCGCTCGCTCCCTGAACCACCACCCGATCGCCCGCCCTCAATCCACCGACAATTTCATCGTTCGCCCCATCGCTGATCCCCAGTTGCACCGTTCGATCCTGCTGCCGGCCATCCTTCCCCATCACCGTCACAAACGGCCCCTGCTTTCCATGCTCCACCGCCCGGTTCGGCACCAGCAGCACATCCGCCCGCGTCTCCTGAATGATCCGCGCGGTCGCCGTCATCGGCGGCTTCAATAGCGATTTGTCCACCCCGGTCACTTCAACCTTTACTCCAAACGTCACCGCATTCCCATTGGTCACGCCCGTCGGCGATACGCCCACAACCACGCCGGAAAAACTTCGCTCCGGATAGGAATCCGCGCAAATCTCCGCCTTCTCGCCCGCATGCACCAACCCGATCTTCCGTTCCCCGACGGAAACATTCACAAAAATCCGCGACAGATCGGAAATCGTCATCACCGGCTCGCGTGAATATTCGCCGCCCGATTGTTCGATCCATGTATTGAGCGTGGTTTTCAGATCGGAAACAACCCCATCCATTGGATCCGTGATCGTCGTGGAATTCAGCCGGTTGTCCGCATTCTTCACCGCGACTTCGTCGTTTCGTACTTCGTCTTCGATTGCCTCGATGTCCATCGCCTTTTGGGTCTTGAGCATATCGCTTCGGTCTTTCAATTCCTGCTTCGCCAGGATGGCATTGCGGAATTCCATGCCCGCCTCGGTTGCGTCCGTCTGAGCCGTCTCGAAATCCTCCTGCGACGAGAGCGATTGCGCCAACAGCACGTTCTGGCGATCCGCCTTGTTCTGAAGGTTCGTCGACTTTACGCGCAATGAGTTGATGTTCTCCTCCGCCTGCTGGATGGAGATTTCCATATCGTCTTCCGCGAGCTTGGCCAACTGCTGCGTCTTTTCCACGTTCTGCACCGCGCGCGAAAGGGCCGACTTGGCGTGATCCACTGCCGTTTGCTCCTGGCTCGGATCGAGCTGGCAGATCACATCCCCCTTCTTCACCGTATCCCCGACGAAAACCGGCAGCTTCACGACCTCGCCGCTGGCCAGACACTCGACAACCAGGGCGCGGTTGCCCGACACGCGTCCAGTTGCGGAAATAACTTCAGAAATATCTCCCCGCTTCGCATCGACGACGCAGATATTCGTTTTTTGCGCAGAAACCGTAGCCGGCGCCGGTCTTCCGCGCAATAAATACGCGCCGAACCCCAGCCCAAGCGCGGCAGGCGCCCCTAAAATCACCCAGCTTCGATTCATTTCAAGGTCTCCATGCCCTATCGGTACAAATGTTTCTTCGGTATTTCAATGGGCAAACATTGAGCGGATGAAAGGCCCGGGCATAATGAATTAATAAAAGGCTGTTATTCCGTCGCGTTTCATGATGTACACGGTAATCGTCCCTCGCCTGCCTTTGGCAGCAGAGAAAGCAAAGGATATCAAAGCAACTGGTTAATTGCCAAGTTCAAGAATACGGAGGCTCTTGGCTGGAACATTCACGTCCACATTTTTGCCAGGTTTGGGGACGTCGCCCACGCCAAAGACATTTTTCCACGGCATGCCCAAGGGGATGCCGGTTGCTCCAAGCTTTGCCAGATCGAGGGTGACGGTCGCGGTCTGCGAGTCTGTCCCGAGATTGGCCACCACCAGCCAGAGCTTGTCCTTCTTCACATAGGCGCTGGCCTTGAGCGTGTCGCTTTCGTTGTGCAGGGTCAAGGCGGAATTCTTCTCCCAGTAACCGACGAACCTGGCGTCACCCATGCCGAATTTTGCGCGCGCTTCGAACAGAGGACCCACGTAATCCTGGTCGAGCCAATCGGGCGCAAGGATGGTGCCGTGCAGGAAGGGAAAAATCAGCACGGTGTCAATCGCCTTGTCGAAGTCCCGCTTGATCGGGCTGTTTGCTCTCTGGGCAACAGGAATCTTCAGGAGTTTGCCAAAGAACTCGCCCAATTCCGGGAGCAGCACGGACGCTCCGCCGAATTGGGTCCCGAGAAACTCGGCCCGGAACCGGTCGAGCGAGATGACCTTCGTATAGTCGTCCTCCACCTTGACCGGGGAAAAGTCAAACTGCTCGCCATCGAAATAAATATTGGCCAAGCCATGGAGGGGCGGAATTTTATTGTCCGAAAGGTGCAGCATAATGAGCGGATCCTCGATGCCGAACTCGTCCTGGAACATGATCAAGACCCGCTTCAGGAATTCACGCTGGGCGAGAATGTCGTACGTGGGACGCCGGACGCCGCGCTCATCCACGTAGCCGGAGTTATGAAGTTTGTTGCTGTCGGCAACCGCTCCCTGGCCGAAGTCGAAGTAGAAGCCGTCCCAACCGCCCGTCTTCAACATCTCGTGCAGCCCATAAATGAAATAATCCGCATAGGAACTCTTGAGGCCCACGGCTAGAAGAATTTGATCCCCCTCGCCGCCGGCATCCACGAAGGGAGAGACCTCCCATTCTTTCTTCCAGGCGGCTACCTCGGGTCCCTTTTCATTGACTGCCCAAAGCGCATTGTAGGGGATCACCTTGACTCCGAGTTGATGCCAGGCATCGACCGTCGCCTTCATCGTCGGCATGACCTCGAAGGGACTGCCGATATGGGGAGACCAACTCATCCACCAGGAGATGGCCATATTGGCGCCCGGCGGCCGGACGTTGGGATCGTGCGCGTCGTAAACGAATTGCAGCGCGCGCCAGTCTTTCAGCATCGGTCGCATCGGAGTCGCTTCGATGCCAAAACGGAAGACAGGACTGGTTTTATAAGAATGGGACCGGGTCACCAGGTTGATCTTCAGGATGGTGCGGTCGTCTCGCTGCGTGATTTCCATCGCGCGTTTTCGGTCCGACAGACTCCAGTATTGTTGGGATTCGGCAAACCACGAAAGGCCGGCATTCTCGTTGCCCAGCCACATACATTCCTGCCAGGCGGAACTCCAGGTTTTCGGAGTCTTTCCCGGGAAAACGGCGGAGGGCCCCTCCCATGCATAACTCCCATGGGAGACCTGTTGCAGCGTGGCCATCTCCGGGCGCAGGGGAATTTCCAAAGAGAGCGCCTCGATCCGTCCGGGCGGAAGAGTGACTTCAAACCACATCATGCCGTCGAACTCGATCCGGCTATCAACCTTGATCGCACCCTGGGTCGTCTGGAAATGTACGACGCCCGGTTTCGTGTCCCCCATCACCAGAATGGCGGCTGCGGGAGGAGAATCGGGGGCGGGCGCCATGACCAGTTTAATTGGGGCCGCCAGGAGCGGGTTGTTAAGGGCCGTGATCTGGCTGGGAAAGAGGCCCCCGTCATACTGGTAGCTGCGGCCCCAAACATTAAAGGTGGCCTTGCCATCGGAGGAAGCCTTTGCCTCGACCGGCGTCCATGGTTTAGGCACCTTATCGGAGATGCCGATTTTGTTCCCGAGCCAGACGGGTCTGTTGGTCGTTCCGGCATCCGAACCGGCGGTTTTTCCCACCGCCGGGTCTCCCTGAGCCTGGACTGAAGAGGCGTTCCCAAAAAAAACCAGGAACGAAAGAACCGTGAGGAGTTGGAGGCGGCGAATTGAAAAAAAACTCATGGGTGCCGACCCTGCGCGAACGGCTTAAAATTGTCAATTCTCCGCGCTCTGTTGCGCAACCCTTGAATAGTCGGAAAGCGCGCGAGCAACCCGATCGATCACTTCCTTCCAGTCGCCCAGCGTCTTCTGCCGGAACAAACGCATCGTCGGATACCAGGGGCTGTCCTCGCGCTCCAGCATCCAGCGCCAGTCCGGGGCAAACGGCAACAGCGTCCAGACCGGTTTGCCCATCGCACCGGCCAGGTGCGCCACCGCCGTGTCCACGGCGATGACTAGATCCAGATTAGCGATCAACCCAGCCGTATCACCGAAATCCTTCAGTTCCTGCGTCCAATCGACAAGCTGCAAACCCGCCGACGAAATCTTACGTTCACTTTCAGCCGCCGCCGTTGACATGATAATAGCAGGCTCGCCTTTCTGCAGGCTGACGAAACGCACGCCGGGCACCTCCCCCAGCGGGGCCAATCTCGCCAGCGTCGTCGAGCGGTTGCGGTCATTCTTATGCCTTGGACTTCCCGCCCATGCCAGACCCACATTCACGAGTGGAGATTCGTTCGCCAGCCGCTGTTGCCATCTTCGGATATCTTCGGCATCGGCCCGCAGATAGGGCACGATGTTGGGAATATTGGCCAAAGTCGTCCCGAAAACACGCAGCAAACTAAGCAGAGAACAGTGAAAATCAAAAGGCGGCAAGAATTCGCCTGGGACCACGATTTGGCATTCCGCCGCCGCGGTCTGGAACAGCCGTTGTAGTTCCGCCTGACATCCAACGATGATCTTCCCGCCTCGCCGGGCCACCAGCGGCAAATATCGGACGAATTGCAGGGCATCCCCAAAGCCCTGCTCCGTGTACAGCAGAATAGTGCGGCCTTCCAATGGACAGCCGTCCCAGGGCGGCCGAGTGAAATTTCGCGGAGGGGAAATATCCTCACATTTCCCTCGCCAATCATATTCGTCCCACCCTTGTTGAAGATCTCCCCGCGCCAAAAGTGCTAAAGAAAGGTTGTAATGGGCTTCGGCGTAGCTGGGCCTGAGCGCGATGGCCTGCTCATAGGCGGCAATGGCCTCATTGAGTTGACCTTGATCTCTCAGGGCAACTCCGAGATTGCTGTGGGTTTCCGCATGATTGGGCCGCAAGGCGAGCGCTCGCTGATAGGCGGCGACAGCCTCGGCAAGTTGGCCGTTTTGCCGCAGGGCGACGCCGAGATTATTGTGAACTTCGGGAGACTTGGGATTGAGAGCGATGGCCGCGTGAAACGCGGCAATCGCTTCATCGAGTTTTTTTTGGTCTTTCAGCGCGTTGCCGAGATTGCTGTGGGCTTCTGCATATTTGGGACTGAAGGCAATCGCCTGGCGATAAGCGGCGATGGACTCATCAAGCAGACCTTTGCCGCGCAACGAAATGCCGAGATTGTTTTGCGCCTCGGCATACGCGGGCTTGATCTGAATGGCTCGCCGGAGGGCGGTGATGGCTTCGTCGAACAATTTCTTTTCATTCAAGGCGTTGCCCAGGCTATTGTGAAATTCCGCGATGCCGGGATTGGCCGCGACGGCCCGGCGGATCGACACGATGGCCATGTCCAATCGGCCCGTCTGAAGAGCAATATCGCCAAGCAGGTGCAATGCATCGGGATGATTGGGCTGACCCGCCAGAACCTGGCAATAGATCGCCTCGGCTTCGGCCAACCTTCCGGCCTGGTGGTGCTGCAATGCAATCGGCATCGCCTGATCGATGGTGAACTGCGTCATCCGTCAGTTTCTCGATTATTGAGGAATCCGAAGTATAGTTGGATCATGGCTGATACGGAATCAGCATTGCCCGGGGACGGTGTGAACTTGGATTCGTCAATTCCTCCCGCAGTGAATGCAAATCCTCCGCCGCTGCCGAGCGTTCACACCAATACCTTTGCCCAAATCCGGACTCAACTTCGCTTGGCGAGCGTGAAATCGTGACGCGAGGATTTGCCGGAGCGATCCGGAAGCGATTGTTCGGCCAATTCATGGGCGACGAGGATCACCTTCCATGGCGATTTACAGGTCCACATCCGCGCACCCGGCTCGCCACATTTGGCGGTAGGCGGCTTCGACATTGCGCGCGAAACGCGGAGCGTCCATCAGCGGGGATGACTGCATCCGCGCACGCAGCGTTCGGCGCAATTCGGCCAGCCGCGGCAAATCACTGGCCAGGCCGGCGGCGATCTGAACGTACTGCTGCGGCGTCTGGGCGATGAGTTCCGGCAGGCCGAGGTTGGTCAAAATGCTTGCACCGCCGCGTCCGACGGCGGTCCGGCCGAGGAGGGTCACCATCGCCACGCCCATCCATAACGCATCGCACGTCGTGATTCCTCCGCCCCAGGGGAAAGGATCCAGAGCAATGTCGATGCGGCCATAGGTTTGGATGTATTGCGGCCATGGCTGACGGGTCGGAAACTCCAGTCGATCCGGCGAAACGCCGTTGCCGGCAAAACGCCGCCGCACGGCATCGACGTGTGTTCCTGGATGCGAATGAACGATCAGCCGCGACGACGGCACGGCTCGCAGAATTTCCGCCCACAGGTCCAGCGCGGGGGGCGAAGCTTTGGCGAAATTGTTCAGGCAACCGAAGGTGATGTATTCAGTCATGGAAACGGGCGGCGGCGACGGCTCGGGGGTTGGGCCGGCGACGCGGTAACACCAATACGTTTCCGGCAGCCGGATGGTCCGCTCGCTGTAAAATGATAAGTCTGAATCCGATGGATCCAGATATGGATCGGACAGGCGGTAATCCATCGCGTCCATGCCCGTGCTGCCGCAGTAGCCCAGATATGTTACCTGCACCGGGGCGGGTTTGTGAGCGAACACCAAAAGATGGTTTTTCGCCGTGTGCAGCGACAAGTCCACCAGAATGTCGATTCGGTCCTGCCGAATCAGAGTAGCAGCCTGGAAGTCAGACAGCCCCACGATGCTGCGCCAGACATCGGCGTGGCGCCGAAGTTGGCCGGTGAGGGCGTCGGGCCGGACGATACTGGAGTAACAGAAGATCTCCATTTGCCGATGATCGTGCTCCCGCAACAGCGGCAGCAGGCTCTGGCCGACCGCATGTTGGCCGAGATCCGGCGAGACGTAGCCGATGCGCAATCGGCGCTGGGGATCGCGGTTGTTGGAGTGGGATTGAATCAACTTCTTGAGCGGCTCGGCGTGTTGCTGGTCCCAGCGGCGCAGTTCCTCATGGATCATTGCACCGTCGTAGCCGGGATGAAATTGGAGAGTGAAGACCAGATTGTCGTGCGCTTTGACGTAATCGGGCTTGATCCGAATCGCGTGCCGATGAGCGGCAATGGCATCGTCGAGTTGCCCCATGTCCTTCAATGCATAGCCGAGATTGTTGTGCGCTTCGGCAAGATTGGGCTTTAGAGCGATGGCTTGGCGATAGGCGGCGAGGGCTTCGTCAAGTTTGCGCTGGTCTGCCAGGGCAATGCCGAGATTGCTATGGGCTTCGGCATAGTTGGGCTTGAGAGCGATGGCTTGGCGATAACCGGCGATGGCCTCATCGAGTTGTCCGTTGTTTGCCAGCGCGTTGCCGAGGTTGTTGTAAGCTTCAGCGTAGTCAGGTTTGAGCGCGATGGCCTGACGATAGGCGACGATCGCCTCATCAAGTTGTCCTTTGTCCGCCAGGGCAATGCCGAGATTGTTGCGGGCTTCGGACAAATTGGGGTTGAGGGCGATGGCCTGTCGAGCGGAGGCGATGGCCTCGTCAAGCTGTCCCTGGTCTCGCAGGGCTTTGCTGAGATTGTTGTGCGCTTCGGGCAAGTTGGGATTGAGGGCGATCGCCCTGCGGATCAAATCGATGGCCAGGTCATTCCGCCCGAGCTGGTGGGCAATCACACCCAGATAGTGCACCGCATCCGTATGCCCCGGATGCTGGGCCAGGATTTGCCGATAAAGCTGCTCGGCCTCGCGCAGCCGCCCGGCCTTGTGGTGTTGCAATGCCAGATCGAAGGCCTGTTGGATCGCCGGTGGAGTCATGTGCGCGGCAACTTTATACAGCCGTTCGCCGTTGGAGACGAGTTGAGCGCGCCCGGGGGGATCGGAACACAACTGCGAATTGAATCGGCCTGGCACATTGCCCGGCATATTGCCCGGCAGGGGGTTTTTCATTTGCAGCGCAGCAGCGTCATAATCGCGAATGCCGTTCCGTACGGCTTGTCGTAGTCCCACATCGGATAGTCCCACCATGAGCCGTCCGGTTCCTGGTGAGGAAGAATCACCTCCGTGAGCTGAGAAGCGTACTGCCGTTTGGCGTCAGGGCCGAGAAGTTCGATCAGGCAGGCGGCGTAATAGTGATCGAAATAATAGTAGTAGCCGGAGGTCTGATACCAGGACGAATGCGGAATCGGCGTTTTTCGGCCCATTTCAAGAGCGGCATGCTCGCGGAAGAAATTGTCGAGAGCTTGACGGCAGACGGCGGGATCGACCTTGGGCGCGCCCCACAGCAGCATGGCGTAATCGGTGGCGACAGCGCGGCCGATGCTGCCGCGGAGCATGTTGGCGGGAAGCAGCGGCATGTATTTGAAGTCGGTGCCGTAGAGGACCGCGCCGTTGGGGAGCCGCATTTCGGCGAGTCGGCGGAGGCAGCGATTCACCATGTCGCTGGAAACGTCGTATCCGGCATGGCGGGCATCGTACAGCGCGACGAGTCCGGCGGCGGTGCCGAAGCTGGTGGGGCCGCCGGCGGGTTGCTGAGTGCCGCCGTTGAAATCGTAATAGTCCCATCCGCCGGTGAAGGTTTCGTAGCGGGCCATGCGATCGAGATGGAAGTTGATCGCCTCGCGGATGCGGGGATCGTTGTTAGTGGCCGACTCGATTGACAGGGCCTCGACCATGTAGGCGTGAGCCCAGACATTGTAGAGCAATTCGGCGTCGCCACGGCGGACGTCGGGGTGGCTCAGCAGGAATTCGACGCCGCGATCGTGGGCCTCGTGTTCACCGGCTTCACGGAGGGCCATGACGCACAGGCAAGTGACCGCGACGCGGAACGCGTTGTGGGAGCCGGGCACGCTGACGATGATTTCGTTGCCGTGGGTGACGGTGCCGGTGCCCCATGATCCGTTAGGGTTTTGGCTCGATTCAAGAAACGCGACTCCGTCGGCGATGGCTCGGTCGATGGGCCGGGCGTAGGTGTGGGTATGGAGTGGGGAAGCCGCGGCCGGGCGAGTCGAAGGTGCCGCATGAGTGGAACAGGCGCAAAGCAATGGAAAGATGAGAACCAGGATTCCAAATCTGAGCGCTCGAGCGTGGAAGGGTGTTTGATGCATGGGTACTCACCGTGCCGCGGGACGCAAGGCCTCGGTGAGTACGATTTCACCTTCGGAGAGGCCGGACTTGATCTCGACGTTCCGGCCGTCCGATGCGCCGATAACAACGGAGCGCGGTTCCGCAACAGCGCTGGAGCCGGGTTTGGAAATCCAGACTTTGTCTCTCCAAACAGCGGAGACGGGGACGAGCAGCACGTTCCTGCGGTCGCCGGCGTTGTAGTTGACATCGGCCCGGTATCCGGGCGCCAGCCGCTGATCGACAGGGGGGAGATCGACGGCGATGTTGAATATCTGCTCCGAGCCCTGGGTTTCGGAAATGACCGGCGGGGTTCGGCAAGTGCCGTCGTAGGTAAGATCGGGCATGGCCTGGGGCGTGATGCGGACCTTGGTTCCGGCGGAAAAATAGCCGACCTGATTTTCGGGGCATTCGGCGATGAGACCCAGTTTACCTGGGCTGTAAACGGTCAGAAGAACCTGGTCGGCCTGGACTTTTTCACCGGGGGCGAGTTGGGCGGGTTCAATGGGTTTCCAGGCCTTCTGTTGGAAGCTGCCGTAGACGACGACGCCGTCGATGCCGGAGGCGACGGAAAAAAATTCGCGATCGCGTTGAAGCTGATCGAAATTTTTGCGTGCTTCCTCCTCCGCGGCCTGGGCGGTGACGAGGCTGGTCTGGCGCAGATCGGAACCTTGGACCTGGGCCGCGTTGAGCTGCGCGACGCCGATCGATTGCTGGTCAACCCCGTTGACCAACTGCTCGCGCTGGACGGCCGCTTCGAAATCGGCGTAACGTTCGGTGGCGGCATGCGCGGTTTTGGACGTCAACTTTTCCAGGTCCAGGACGCGGACGGCACGCTTCATGACGATATCCGCGGTCTCGTTGGTGAGATCTTCGGATTTGTACATCTTCTTCAGCTCATTCAGCTCGTCCGTGTCGTTCTCAACGTAGTAATCTGAAAATCTGGAAACCATCGAATTCGCCAGGAGCGCGATGCTGGAATCGATGTCGTCCCATCGCTTCAACGTGGTCTGCGAATCCACGAGCTGCTGTTTCGCGGTGGACATGGACTGTGCATCGGCCTGTTCGCCGAGCCGGACATCGGACTGGGCCTTGGCAAGATTGGCGCGGGCGATGTTCAATTCGTTCTGGGCCGCGGCGATCGCGGCGTCGATTTTGTCGGTATCCAGTTCCAGAAGCACGTCGCCTTTGGAAACTTTCATGCCCGGGGCGACGACGTGATGGATGATGAAATCATCGTGGTATCGCCGGGGATTAAGGCGGACCTCGAACGATTGCACGGGATCGAAGACGCCTTTGAAATCGAGGGCGAGGTCGAGATTTCCACGATGGACGGCCGTGTAGCTGGAAGGGAGGTCGGCTGCGGCCGGGGACGTGGTGGGGGCGGTGGTGTTGCCGGCCAAGGCCCATGCGGATGCGGCGATCCCGCAGGCGAGGGCGAGCTTGGTCCAGTTCCGAAGGCCGGTTGATGGTGACATGATTTTCCTTCCCGTAAGTTCGATACAAAATAAGCCCGCAAGATCGTCCGATCAAATAGGACGCGGCGAAATGGAATTATTGCAGGGAAAAGAATGCCGTCGCTGTTTACCGCAGCGGAATCACTCCAACCGAGCAATTATTGCCGTGCGGCGGATCGGAGTTTTATCGGGTGCAGTTTTCGCCACGGCCGACATCGCCGGCTCGAATATCAGAAATCGCTGCTGCCGCCGACCCGTTGGTTGGTCTGGGTATCGCTAGCGCTGCGCCGCAAACAGCGCGGCGACCTCCCTTGCGGTCATCGCCCGGTTGAACATCATGACATCGTCCATCGTTCCGTTAAACGAGGCGTTGACTTCCGAAGGTTCCGGATTCGACCGATTGGCGCCGATCGTCAAATCAAAGGCGTTGCTGAGCACATCCACCTTTTTGGACGGCCGGCCAACCCGCTTCCCGTCCACGTACAGCAACAACTGATCGCCGGTACAAACTCCGACAACCTGGTGCCATTGCCCATCGGCAACTTGTACACCGGAAGCCACGTAGCCTTTGCCGCCTTCAATATCCACCTGACCTTCGTATGACTTGGCTTTGTAATCACCGCACATGGACATCACATATCCGACGCCGGTTTCCTTATCGAAGATTCGCCGCCAAATCGTGTCCTTAAAGCTGGTTTTGATCCATGCCGCCATCGTAAACTCCGGCGGATTGAGCGACCCGTTGTTGGAAACGGTGATGTAACTGCCCGTCGCGCCGAAGCGCGCTGCTCCGCCGTGCTTGCCATCGGGGGTCCACTCAACGCCCACCGCCGCGCCGTCGTTGCCATGGCCGCTCAGGTCCGGAACCTTGCCGTCGGGCTGGGGATGATCGAAATCGAAATAGAGGATCAATCCCCGCTTCAAATCCTCGGCGGTAACTGCAACGTCTGGACGGACACGATTGATCTCATCCCTGATTTCGATCGCCGCGTCGAGGTCCTTGTCATCCATCGCCTGCGACAGGATCGCTTCGAGGCTATGAAGATATTGCACTTGCAGCGCCTGCCTCTCCGCCTCGATTTTGGCAAGGGCCGCCTGATAGTCCTGCTCCGCGGACGCCAGCGCGGCCCGATCATTGTCGGCCAGCAAAGTCCTGGGCATCCACGCCGATAGCGCTAGCATTACCGCGACATACGCAAGACCACGATGCCAAATAGCCATAGACCAGTCCCTCCAGATAGGCTCCTCCGCGATGCCGCCCAATCAATGTCTAAGAGCAGCGGATTTGGCAAGTATTCTACACGCCGTCCGCCGCCACGCAATTATCCTCGGAACGCGTAACTGTTTACCGTCGGGGGGCCGTACAAATCATCTATATTGCGACACCGAGCCAACGGATGAAGAACAAGATGAAGAACAAGATGAAGAACAAGAGGATGATCGGTTACGATTTTCTTGACGGCCGAAATCGCCGGCTCGTATATCAGAAATCGCTGCCGCCGCGAGCGCCGTTGGCTTGCCTGTTGACGTTCCAGCGAGCCGTCGGCGGACCAGAACCGGAGTCGCCGCGTTCCGCGGCCTGTTCAGCGGAGTTTCGAACTCAAGTTCGACCTCAACCGTCCTTCACAGCCCGCCTTGTCCGACCTCCGCGTGAACATTCGGCGTTGACGGCCACCGACGCATCGCGTGCCGGCTCCTGTGGCAACCAACAGGAGGTCGGGCAAGCGGCGGTGAAGGACGGTTGAGGTCGAGCACGTGCTCGAAACTCCGCTACACTTGCCGCCGGAGGCGGCGAATCTTCGGTCGCAGACGGTTTGACGGACCATTGTCAGGCGGGCCAACGGGTTCAGCGGCGGCGACGATTTCTGATATACGAGCCGGCGGTTTCGGCCGTGACGAAAACTGCAACCGATAAAAAATCCGCTCCGCCGAACCCCGAAAACTGTCCAGGTAGAATGATTCCGTTTTGCGGTAAACAGTTACCATTTCGCAATAGCTGATTTGTGCCCCCGACGGTAAACAGTTACAGAATGCCAGCGGAAACGACAGCGGCCTGGTGGACGGTTACTTGCGAACCAGTTGGTCGCGGTAGAAGTCGATCATCTTCCGCATGCCTTCGCGGCGGGGAACGGTGGGGGACCAACCGAGGATTTGGCGGGCGCGCGTGATGTCGGGCTTGCGAACACGCGGATCGTCCGGGGGCATCGGATGAAAAGTGATCGCGCTTTTGCTCTGAGGAATCAGGGCCAGAATATCCTGCGCGATTTGCAGGATGGTGATCTCATCCGGGTTGCCGAGGTTGATCGGCTCGTAGAAGTCGCCTTCCATCGTGAGATTGATTCCGCGAACCAGATCGCTGACGTAACAGAGGCTGCGGGTTTGCTTGCCCTCGCCGAAGACCGTCAGGGGCTCGTCGTTCAGCGCCTGGCGGATGAAGCTGATGACGGCCCGGCCGTCGTAAGGATCCATGCGCGGGCCGTAGGTGTTGAAGATGCGGATGATGCGGGTGTCGACGTTCTGCTCGCGGTGATAGGCCATGGTGCAGGCTTCGCTGAAGCGTTTTGCTTCGTCGTACATGCTGCGCAGGCCGATGGGATTGACGTTGCCCCAGTAGCTTTCGGGCTGGGGATTGACTGCCGGATCGCCATAGCATTCGCTGGTGCTGGCCATGAGAAAGCGGGCGTTTTTGGATTTGGCAAGCTCCAGAAGATTCCAGGTTCCTTGGCTGTTGACCTTGAGCGTGGCGACCTGGTGCTTGACGTAGCCGATGGGGCTGGCCGGTGAGGCCATGTGGTAGATTCGGTCGAGGCTGCCTTCGATTTTGAACGGTTCGATGACGTCCGCTTTGATGAACGCGAAATGGGGATTGCCGCGGACGTGGGCGATGTTCTCCGGTTTTCCAGTGATGAAGTTATCGACGCCGACGATGTCGTGGCCCTGGGCCAGGAGCAGATCGGTGAGATGAGAGCCGAGAAAGCCGGCGGCGCCGGAGATGAGGATACGCATATCAGTTAATAAGGCTGATCCAGTATTTGGACGTCCATGAGTTGCCAGTCCGAACCGGAATCTTCCCGCACCCGGCCGGGCTGTTGCCATCGGACATAATACCCATTGTGATCCACCTGGCCGATATCGCTGGAGCAGGTGACGTTGCCGTAGACCGCGACCCAGGTGATGTTCTTGTTGCTGTCGTAATACCCTTCATAGCTCACCTGGTCATCGAACCGGGCAGTAGTGGGAAACCGCAGATATTTCGGGACGACCGCCTGCGTCCGGGGGCGCAAATCGTATTCCCACTGGGTCCGCACCGCGACCGGAACGAAATTCCCGGCGTCGGCGTAGCGGCCGTCGGGACTGACATTGCCGCGACCATACGGATTGGACGCACAGCCGGCCACGGACAAAACGGCGACAAGTGTTCCTATTCGGATCATCGGCATGGCGGGTCCGGGAAATCAGTCCGAAAACCGAAAACGGATGATGGTCAGGATGGCTTTGATGCCGTCCTTCCAGGTGATTTTCTTTCCTTCTTCGTAGCTGCGGCCATAATAGGCGACGCCAACCTCAAATATTCGCAAGCGCGGCCGGGCCCGCGCGATCTTGGCCGTGATCTCCGGCTCGAAGCCGAAGCGATTGCACCTGAGCTGAATCCGATCCAGCACCGATTTGCGGAAGACCTTGTAGCAGACTTCCATGTCGGTGAGGTTCAAATTGGTGAACATGTTGCTGAACGAAGTCAGGAACTTGTTGCCCAGCGTGTGCCAGTAGTACAGCACGCGATGCGGCTCGCCGATGAAGCGGGAGCCGTAGACCACGTCGGCCCTGTCATCGGCGATGGGCTGCAGGAGCCGGGGATAGTCGTCGGGATCGTATTCAAGGTCGGCATCCTGGATGAGAACGACATCACCGCCGGATTGTTTGAACCCGTCGCGCAAGGCGGCGCCTTTGCCCTCGTTTACCGGCTTGTGAAAGACGCGGATCTCGGTATCGGGGAAGAGGTCTTTGAGTTGGTCGAGCTTGGCGGCCGTTCCGTCGGTGGAGCAATCGTTGACGATGATGATCTCCCGCTGAAGGCCGTCGGGGATCTGGGCGGCAACGACCAGGCCGACCAAATGCTGAATCGTTAGTTCCTCGTTGTAAACCGGAATGACGATGGAGACTTTCGTCACCACCTGGCGGGGTCCGCGGGCCTGCAAGGACAAGTGATTCTGCGTCGCCTCGGCGGTGCGCCTGGTTTCGGTCGATTCCATGGTCGTCGGCTCGGAATACATTGGCTCCAATCAGGGGAAAATCCTACTGAACTTCGGCGAAAACTCAATTATCGCTCGGCCACCATGGTGACGAACATTGTGACCTTGATGGCGACGCGCCGGCGATGGACACCGGCGATTGCCGCTGGTGCCAGAGAAGATAACGGATGGCGATAGACCAGCGCATGATGAATCAAAAAATTGGCGACGGACCAGTATTTTTGTATTCGTGCTAGAACGCCTTGAGCAGCACCCGCACGACGCGGGTCAGGCCGGAACGGGCGTTGCCGATGAATTGCTGGAAGATTTTGTTGGTGACCTCCATGAATTCTTCCATGCCGGCCAGGCGTTGGCGGGTGAGTTGCACCTCTCGGCCGCGGGCGGCCTGTTTTCCGATCGATTGTTCGTCCAGCATCCGGCGGCACTGCTTGATCGTTTCCAGAACCGGGTCCATTTCCCGGCGTTTGCGTTCGGCGGTGATGAGGCTGAACATGTCCCAGACGTCGGAGAGGCTTTCGAAAAATTCCCGCCGCTCGCCGAGCTTGTGCAGCCGGCGCACGATGCCCCAGTCGCACAAGGCCCGCAGCGACATGCTGGCGTTTCCGCGGCTGATGTGCAGCCGTTCCATCACGTCATCCGTGCAAAGCGGCTCGGCAACGACGTACAGCAGGGCGTGAATCTCCGCCATCGTCCGGTTAATGCCCCAGGTCTGACCCATTTCTCCCCAGCGGCGGATGAACAAATCCTGCGCCGTCTGCAACTGGCGCTGCACCGCCGGAGGCAAGTTTGCGCGAGGCGTTTCGGCCACCACCATAGAGTCCTCCATCTTTCAGTAAATACTGAAAGAATGGTAATACTCAAACAATCTGAATGCAAAGGTAATGCGTAAGGATCAAACGACGCCGAATTTTCGAGGAAGGCGCCAGCGCGATCGAAACTGCAAAAGACCGATGGCGGCCGATATCGCCAGGAACGTGCCACTTGGTTCCGGCACATCGGCGAGCATTCCATTGGCGGCGGCGAGTCGACGCTATTGACTGAGCCGTTATAATCGAAGTCGCCCTGATCCCAGGGTTTTCCGGATTTGCCGAAGTTCGTTGCACTTTCCCGCGGTCGAATGCAGAAAGATGTTTCCTGATGTTTCGGATGGGAGTTTGAGTTGAAACTGCGAATCCAAAAACTGCTCGCCAATGCCGGCGTTGCTTCGCGGCGCAATGTCGAGGAAATGATCCGACAGCGCCGCGTTGCCGTCAACGGCAAGATCGTTGTCGATTTGCCGATCCTCGTCGATCCGGCCGAGGACAAGATCGATGTCGACGGAGAACATGTGAAACTCGCCGCCCAGCGCGGCGGGCCGCGGATTTATATTCTGCTCAATAAGCCGAAGCACGTGTACAGCACCAACGTCGCCCAGGGCGAGCAGACCCGCGCGATTGATCTGCTTCCGCCGAACTTGCCGGGCCGGGTTTATCCCGTGGGCCGGCTCGACGCCGAGTCCAAGGGCCTGCTGCTCCTGACGAACGACGGAGAGCTGACGCATCGTCTCACTCATCCGCGCTATGGCGTGGCGAAGACATACCGCGCCGTGGTGGACGGCTTTGTCGAGGGTCGAACGATTCAGGCTCTGGCCAAGGGGATGTGGCTGGCCAACCCGCGCGAGGGCGGCGGAATCAAAACGGGATCGAGCCATGTTACCATCGTCAACCGATCGCGCTCGGCAACGATTCTCGACATCACCATTCGTGAAGTCCGCAATCAGCAGATTCGCCAAATGCTGGCGCGGTTGGGCCACAAAGTCCGCGACCTGACCCGCGTGCGAATGGGGCCGCTGACGCTTCACGGACTTTCACCGGGACAGTTCCGAAATCTCACTGCCCGGGAAATCCATCAGCTTCAGGCACTGGCCCGACCACGCCCTCTCGGTAACGCGCCCCATCCGAAGGATGCGGGAAAGAATTGAACACCTTGAACGCGCAGGGTTGGGATTTGCCCTAACAGGCGATACTCAGTTCGGCCAAGGCGACGCCCGGTTCACATCGCGGATCGTCCGCCAACGCTCGAGCCGGAGCATGGCTCACGTAGTAATCCCAAAGGATTCGGGGATCGCGAATGTCGCAGCAATAGAACTCGGAACAATACCAGCGATTCAGCATCCCCATCGCCTCATCATATCTCCTCGCAAAATCCGCCGCGCCGCCGCTGTTGATGTAGTAGGCCAAAAGCAATTCCGGATCAGTGATCTCCCGGCCATACGCTTCTGAACAAAACCAGCGATTGATAGAGCCAAATGCCTCGGCCACCTGTAGCCGATCACGAAAGTTCATCATGATTCGCCCTCCGAGGCCAGGTATTTTAACGATCGGCGGGCGAGAGGGAAAGAGAAATCGTGAGGTCATGACGACCCAAACTGGGATTTCGAGGAACCAAGCGACGGCATTTGGACTGCCCGTTGATCGCACGCTCGACTTCGCGTTGACTTCATGGTGAAATTCTCCGTGTTGAAGCAATTCCGGGCATTCGGGAATTCTCCATTTCAAGCCGAACCATCGTGTAGGGAGCGAGTCGTGAAAATGAACAAGCCGTCTTTGCTGCTTTCAATGGCGGTTTTATTGATCTTTGGAAATCTCGCGAAAGCGCAGGATAAGGCGGACGGCAAAGAACCCATCGTGCCGACGATAAATCCCGCGGCGCTCGCGTATGACTTTCTTGTCGATGGCAATCTCACTCAGGACGACCCGGCTCACAGGAAATTCAAGACGTTGCAGGCCGCATACGAAGCCGCCCCCGAGGGAACCCAAGAAAAGCCGACGGTCATTGGAATCAGGCCCAATGTTTATCAACTTCCCGGCGGCGATCGCGTGCCCGGCATGGAGATTAGAAAAAACTGGATCACGCTGCTTGGGCTGACCAACAATCGCCGTTCGGTGGTGCTGGCGGATAATCGCGGACTCGGCGAAGGTTCCAGCGACGACGGGTTTATGCTGATGGTGAATTGCACCGGGTTCACCGTCAGAAACCTGACGCTGCTCAACTACTGCAACTGCGATTACGAATACCCCGGCGACCCCGGCAAAAATCTTAGAATGAGGAATCCCACCATCACGCAGGCCGTCGCCCTTCAAGCCGAAGGCGACAAGCAGGTTTACGAAAACGTTGCCCTGCTGAGCCGGCTCGACACGATGTTTCTGCGGACCACGCGTTCCTATTTTAAAAATGTCTTTATCGAAGGCACCGACGATTTCATTGGCGGCGGCCAAGTCAGCTATTGGGAAGACTGCGAGGTGGTTTTCCCGACCGGACACGGCGTGATGTCGGCATCGGGAATCGTTTTTGCCAATACCAAATTCGAATCGACTGAAGGGATGGAGTTCTCCAAAGGCGTCGGCAGGCCGGTGGCTCTCATTCATTGCACCATGCCGGTGAATACGCCGCAAAATGCGGTCGCCTGGGTTCGAGGCAACGCGCCGCCGCGGCCTAACTTGTATTCACTTACTTATCATACGAAGGACGCCAACGACAAACCCGCGGTCATCACCGATGGCTCTCAAGGGGCTCCCACCTTTACTTATTCAAGAGAATTATCCGACCGGGAGGCATTGGCGTTCAATCCATGGAATATTCTAAGAGCGCCGCCAACCCGTGCCGCCGATGATTGGGACCCATCGCGAACAAAAGATAAATATGAAGCCGCCGGTCAGGGAAGCCTGATCTATAGAATGGCGTTGACCAACGGGGCTTGCTCCATTCGAACGGGCGCCGCCGGCGCGACGATCGGCGCCGCGGTGCTGCCGATTCGGGTGGCCGATCGGCGCATCAATTGGTCAACGACTTCTGACTTGATCTCATTGAATCGAACGACCGGTCCGAATGTTGTCGTGACCGGCAAAAACACGACGGACAAGCCCCAGTACGTGCCGGTGACCGCCGCCGCGGCCAACGGCTTTTTTGTTACTGCCTACGTTTTTGTCGAGCCCCGATACACTGATCCACCGGCCATTACCGCGGGTCCGAAACTAAACTCGCCGGCAAACGGGAAAATTGGCGTCGATTACACGCTGGATTTGCGGGGCAAGGACGATCAGTCGCTCATTTCGTGGTATATCTGCGACGATGCTGCTGGCACAAACCCGAGGCAAGTCGCCGCGAGCCGGGGAGACCTGCCGTTAAGGGAATATACTTTAACCAGCGGCGATGTCGGCAAATATATTATGGTCGGCATCGCGCCGAAGCACCAGTTAAGCGACCCCGGCAAACCCGCATTTGCCGTCGCTGAAAAGCCCATCACGGCATCGGACATTCCATCGTCAACCGTATCTCCCGATTTTAGAAACTTCATCGCTACTCCAAATGACTCCTATGTCAGCGGCATGTGGACCGTTCTGGGGACTTGGACGACGGTCACCGGGGATGGCCTGATCAATGGCTACGGCGTTCGCGTGGGTTCCCAGGGAGGGTCGCTTCTTTATCAGCAGGATGCCGACTGTGGCGACATGCAGGTCGATTTGGTGATGACGCCGGAAAAAACCGCCGGATCGGGATTCGGCAGCCCCGGCTCCGCGGCTGATGGGCCGCGCATACAAAAATCGGATATATTCATTAAATACGATCCGCGCACGAAGAATGGCTACTCGTTGAGATATTGGAGAACGACCCGATCCGCCGAAAAGTGCATGTTCCAGTTTTATAAAATTGTGAACGGCGCAGGCTCTCCGCTAAGCGATAAGCAGGCATTTACCGGCGTTTTCAAGCCGAATACATATCTGACTCTTAAGGTTGTCGGATCCGCCATCTCCGCCCGGGCGCACAATGATGTGGATAAGGAAGTCCTGTCTCTTGAGGATACGATTACTCCCAATCGCTTTGGCGGCGCCGGCGTCTATTGGAACGGATCAGTTCCAAGAGGAAACAGCAACGTCTATAGCCTCTTTAAGATTTCCTACCCGAGCGAGAACAAGACGCCGTCGAATCCAAGCTGACATCCCGCGTGCGTTCCGAATGGAGCGCACGGCGACCAATGATCCCAGCGCAACCGCATCTCCGATCGCGGGTTCAGCCGGCGTCGATCCAATTGGTTTGCCAGCGATGGACGCCCTTACCCCAACGGTTTGCGCCGAGTGCTTGTTGAGCCGGGCCGTCCTCGGCCCGCTCTTCCGGGGCGAGGACGCCCCGGCTCCCTCAGTTCTGCCTCGCATGATTAGAATGCGGTTGCCCTGCCAACGATCCGCGTCGGACGGGATCGGAATTCGGTCAGCGTCAATCCCGTTCGGCTTTGCTCGCGGCCGAAGCCCGCAGATTAATTTGGTGTAGGGCTAGCGGATGGAGAGGGCTCGCCTGATATTAGCCGTATCAAGCGGACTGCGGTTATACTTGCCGCCTGTCTGGCTTTTACGTTGACAGGGCTACCGCGCCACCTACGGGGCTCACCTATGACCTATTGGAGCGACCTATTCACCCCGGAGACCTATGAAGCGTTTGGGCGTTCCGATCGAACGATTTCTGGCTTCCGGGAATCACAACGAACCATGGCGGAAAAGGTTCGTGTCGGTGACAAGTTGATCTGCTACATGGTACGAGTATCTCGATGGGTGGGCGTATTTGAAATATTGGAAGGACCTTTCATAGACAAGACGCCGATTTTTGTGCCTGAAGACGATCCGTTTATCGTTCGGTTTAAGGTGAAAGCCGCGGTGTGGCTGCCGCTTCAGCAAACCGTTCCAATCCACGAACCGGGTGTGTATTCTCGTCTAACATTTACGCGTGATGTAAAACCCGGCGGGTACTGGCAAGGTCCACTTCGTCGAAGCCTTATTAGGCTGAACGATGAGGATGGCGCCTTCTTGGAATCATTCCTGCAACAGATCCAGAGGGAGCGACGCACTTATCCCGTTGACGAAGAAGAATACGAACGAGCCTCCAAGAGGCGCATTCAGCGTCCCGAGCGATCTGTTGTTGTTAGTGTCCCTGACGACGCAATCACTCTCCGCGACGAACCCGTGACGCTCCCCACTGATCGCGAATCGATACGCGTGCAGGCAGCGTTGTGCAAGATAGGCGAGGCGATGGGATTCAAGATTTGGCTACCCATGGCAGATCGCTCTCGAGTTGCAGAGTACTGGAAAGCGCAGCCAGGCGCGCTCTTGGAGAGACTGCCGCTGAATTACGACGAAACGACGTTGGACACCGTGCAACGCATTGACGTGCTCTGGCTCAAAGGCCGCGCGATCCGGCGAGCTTTCGAGGTTGAGCATTCAACCGCGATATATTCTGGCTTGTTGCGAATGGCGGACCTGTGCGCCTTACTCCCGAATATCAATGTGGCACTACATATCGTCGCGCCGGAATCTCGCCGTGAGAAAGTATTTCAAGAGATCACGCGCCCTGTTTTCTCTCTCCTTGAGACCTCGCCCCTCTCTGAACGCTGCACGTACTTATCTTATGGCAGTATTGAGGAACTGGGGGAGCTCGAATACTTGTCGCACATTACGGACGGTGTCCTCGATGAATTCGCCGAATACGCGGAATAGTCACGGTTAGAGTTTTTGAAGGCGAACGAAATATGGGCCATTGATTGATCCGGGGAGACTTAATTGTGCGACCCCTTAGCTCCTATTGAAATCCGCGTTTCTGCAGCGCTAACTCGCTGAGCGCATTTGGAAATCGCCTGTTGCCCGTTTCTCAACTTGAAGCTGGTGGTTGGCAAACAAGCTGCCGAGGTGCGGTTGGAACTCACCGGACCGCCGGGTGCGAAGGAAATCCTTCGAGAGTTCATCGCACCATCGTGATGGCGCGATCTGATTTCTCGGCGGTTTGTTCCGCTTGCCGCCGGCGCAAAACGGTCGCCCTGAGCAGATGCTTCGGTAAATAAATTTTTTGCCGCGGGATTTGTTCCGCAAAAATGCGCCCGAAACCTTCACCTCCGGGACACAGTAATAGAGGCGCTTTCAATGGATCATCGCGTCGGCCGATTAAGCTCGATGTGGATTGTCGAAATTGCTCTTGCTTAACGGCCTCGGTCATCCGAAAGTTTTTTGAATTTGGAACCGTAACAGTAACAACTTCGCCCCTGGCGCTATCGAAAACGCGGAAGTTGTCACCACGCGGGGTGCAAAAGTGGCTCTCGCCCTGAACCTCTCCCGGAGTGCCACAGGAGGGGAATTCGGAAAGCCGCTCAAAAGAAGCGCGGTCTGATTACCATTTGATCGCCAGCGGTTGGAACCGTTTGTAGCTGCGGGGATTTTTTGAGAACTTGGCGCTCAGTTCCTCGATGCGATGGCGATAAGCCACATATTCCGCCCCGCTGGGATGGGCGAAGCCTTGCAGGCCGATGATCTGGTAGAAATCCTTGCGCCAGCCCTTCACGCCGCGCTCGATGGTGCAGGCGATGCCGTTTTGGTTCAGGAAATCGCGGGCTTCGTTCGCGGTCTTCTCGTCAAAATAGCTCTGAACGAGCACGTAGTGCATGTTGACGATGCGCGCGCCGGGCTTGGCGATGGGATCCGATTCCGGGACTTTTTCGCCGGCCTGCATGACGTCGGCGGCCATCTCTGGCGAAAGGTCGCCGGCGGGGGCGATCGGTTTGTCGCTCGGCACCAGGAGAACGGCCGGATGGGGCGGACCATTGCGAAGGTTCTGTTCAACCACCCAGACCGGAGCCTGCCGCGCGAAATGGTGGCGGGCCAGCAACATCGCGCCGATGACCGCCAGCGCCACGGCTATCCCGCAGACCGCGCCGAGTTGAGAGATGATCCACTGCCGGGCCATGCCGACCGATGTCGAGATGCGCGCGGCTGCCGATTGCCACATCGCCTTCAGGCGAGGGATCAGGACGGGCTCGCGTTTTTTGAAGGGGTTGGGGCCGGTCAGCGTTTCCGGATCGGCGTTTTTCCGCTTCCACAGGTCCGCGGCCTGGGCGGCCATCGTCTGCGAAAACGGGGCCGGCGGCTTATCCGGCGCGGCCGGGGCTTTCCGCTCAAATCGCTTGTCTTTATTGATGACTTCAAACAACGCAACCGTGCGTTTCCACTTGGCCATCCTTGACCATCCTTTCGGAAACAATTCTGAATTGTCTGAAAAGGAAATTACGATCCATTTCAACGGAGGTCAAGATGCCGGAAAGAAATAATCGTGGGCAAGCGCGTTCTATTTATGCTTGCCGTTGGTGCCCTGGCCAATGGGTGCGAAGTGTCCGATCGCGTGGCTGGCCGCCGCTTCGTATCCGATCCCGATAAACAGCGCTGCGATCAGGATCACGATGCCCAGGGCGGTAATCGTAAAGATCAACCGAAAGTTTATCTTGCCCACAGCGGACATTTTTACGGCCGGCCCGGAAGAGTCAAGCCCTCCAGGCTATCGAGCCTGCCGTGAACGTGATCGACGCTGAAGGATGCCGACAGTGGTGATTAACGCGAGTGCGGCGCAGGTGGGCTCTGGAACGTCCGCCATCAGCCCGTTGGCGGCCGCGAATGCGTCCAATGCGGTCCAATCGGCGGCGGAAACCACGTCGGCATTGCTGCCGACCGATTTGCCGAAGTTGCCGGCCAACAAACCGAAGTCGATGCTGTTGACCGTGCCGTCATAATTGAAATCGCCCTGATCCCAGACCTTGCCCGACTTGCCGAAGTTCGCGGCCATGTCGCCGAAGTCGATGCTGTTGACCGAGCCGTCGAGATTGGCATCGCCATAGAGCGTGTACTTCACTTCAAGTTGACCGGAGGTGATTCCGGAGATTCCGCCATCAGCGCCGTCGGCATAGCCGATGCCAAATTTGGTGCCGGTGGGGGCGGAGGTGACGATTCCGCCGCCGGTCGCCGCGCCGCTGGCGCCGTTCCAATTGCCGTTGTTGTAGCCGTTGGACAGATATCCTTGGATCGCGGCATCGATGCTGCCGGAGGGGTCGTTGAGGATGAGGTGGTTATTGGTGATGTCGAACGTACCGCCGGCGGCGATGACCGGCACTTGCAGGGTCGTCGCACCGATGCCGGTTGCAAGCTGCACCTTGGCGCCGGCCGCGATGTTGACGACGCTGTTGGCGGACGGGAGCGCCAGCGCCGATCCGACGACCAGGGTGCCGGAACTGACGGTCGTGCCGCCGACGTAGCTGTTGGAGCCGCTGATATCAACGGTACCGCCGCCGGAAACCGTCAGACTGCCGATGCCGGAGATCGGCCCGGAAATATTCAGAGCATCGCCTGAGTTGGCGACGGAAATTGCGGTGTTGGTGTTGAAGTCAACCGGCGCCGAGATGGTATGGGTGCCGCCGGAATCCGTGATGGTGGCCGTGTTCGAGCCACCGGCGTCGAGGGTCAGCGTGCCGCCCGTGCCGGCGGTGACGGTGTACTGATGCGAATTATTGAAGTTCAGCGCCTGCACCGAATAGTTGCCGTCGAGAGTGATCGTGGAATTGGCCGTGATGGCGCCGGTGAGATTGGCGGTGTCGAGGGCAAGCGTCGGAATTCCGCCGGTCCAATTTCCGAGAGTGGACCAGCTTCCACCGCCGGCATTGGCCCACGCACCGACGGTGGCCGCGCCAATGGCCTGCACGTTATCAAGATAGACGGCCAGCGGGTTTTCGGTGGATTTGTTGATGTAAAACTGCAACCCCGTCGGCGTGTACTGCGTCGCGCCTGAGCCGAAGACATTGGAAAACGGCACGTTCGGGTCGCCGGTTTCCGGATTGGAGATTGAAATCAGGGGGATGGTGAAATGGTACGTCCCCGGCGCGAGATCGATATTGACTTCGGAGGAAGCGATGGTCTGCGCCTGGCCCGGCGAACCGGTCGAGCCGTTGCCGTTACCGAGTCCAAACTCGGAAATGCCCAGGCGGGCAAAGTTGCCGACAAAATTGCCCGTGGACGGCACGGTGATATCGAGCGAAAGGGCGACAGTGCCCGGATTGTCGATGATTGCTGGAATGGGCAGGACTGTTGCCGACAGCAGCGCGCCGGTGAACGTATCGGCGGCGCTCTGCTGGAACTCCATCGAGTAGGAGCCTTGGGTAGCGCCCACGGTGCTCTGGGAAATGGTGGTGCCGCCGCCGTTGTTCGTGAAGCCGTCGGGAAACGTTCCGGTATTCGGAGTTCCCGACGCGTTGTAAAGCGTTTCGAACGAGAACACCAGTTGAGGATAAGTTTGGGCCATTGCCGAGGAAGCGGCCAGCGAAACGGCTGCTGCCGCGGCTGCCGTACAGATCTGCGAGCGTCTCATTTCATCCTCCACTTCCGAAGGGTCTATTAAGGACAAGTTTTCGAGCGAATGTTAAAACATTGAGGTTATCTACGCAAGTAAAAAGTTGGGAAGTTTGTGCGGGCCTGTTCGTCTGAAGCAGCCGGCCATACCCGCCCGGCAGGGTCTGGACCGGCGACGGTGAAAGCTCATCTTCGCTGCGTATTTCCGGGAGTTTTTGGCATGTCGCCCCGGTGTCCGACGGCCAGAGAATGGGGACCGCGGCCGGCCGGTCATGAGGGGTAATTTAATATCTAAATTGATAATAAGTGCGGTTTGGCGCTTTGGGAAGACTTTCTCGCCTACCCGTCCTGAACGTCGGGCCGGTGGTTGCATCCGGGTCTTGAGTTTGGCAGGATCGGTTTTCGGGTTCTGCGGCTTGCTTCCATGGCACATCGTTCCATCACCGTCCGGCTGTGCATCATGATGTTCCTGGAATACGCCGTCCGCGGAATGTGGTATCCGTATCTTGCGAACTATCTCACTGCTTCCAAGTCCCTGCATGGGATGGGCTTTACATCGGGGCAGGTCGGCTGGGTTCTGGGCTTCGCCAACGCGGTGGGGGCGTTCACCGCGCCGATCATCGCCGGCCAGGTTGCCGACCGTTATCTCAATGCGGAAAAGGCGCTCGCGGCCCTGCACTGTGTTGCGGCCGTGCTTCTGTTTATCAACGCCTCTTCGATGACGTTCGCGCCTTTTTTTGCAATCATGCTCTGCTTCTCGATCGCTTACGTGCCAACGCAGTCCCTGGCGAATTCCCTGGCACTGAGCCATCTGGCGGATCGCCAGCATTCCTACCCCCGCGTGCGGATGTGGGGCACGATCGGCTGGATCGTCACCTCCGCAATATTCACTTATGTGGTTCTTACGTCGGGTGATCGTGCAACGAATATCGCACGGATTCCGTACGCCATGCGCGCGGCGGCGATCCTTGCGGTCTGCTACGCCGGCTACGCTTTTTTCGCACTTCCCGCGACCGCCCCGGCGGATACGGCGCGAGGTCTGCTGCTGCCGATCAAGACGCTGAAATTACTGCGCCAGCCGTCCGTTGTCGTGCTAATGCTGGTCGCGATGCCGATCGCCGCCATTCATACGGCATATTACTTGAACATCGGACCGTTTCTGTGCGACATCGTTGGCGTGCCGCTGAAACTGGTCGGGCCCACCCTGGCCATCGCGCAGGTCAGCGAGGTCGCTTTTCTTTTCGCGCTGGGGCCACTGCTTCGCCGGTTCGGATACACGGCCATCCTTGCCACGGGCGCCATCGCCCAGGCGCTTCGATTTGCCGTGTTCGCGCTCAATTTGCCCGCGCCGGTCGTGATCCTCTCGCTCACTTTGCACGGGATTGCCTTCGCCTGCTTCTTCGCCACCGCAATTCTTTATATCGAGCAGATGTTCCCATCGGAGGTTCGGCATACGGCGCAGACCGTGTTCGGAATCGTGCTGTTTGGCCTGGGTCCCGCGTTGGCCGGACCGTATTCAGAGTTATTCGACCGATTCACGAAACAAACGGCGGCGGGCGTCATCCCCGATTTTCGAGTCATCTGGTGGACGCAGGCGGCAATCGCCGCGGTATCGGCAGTTGCTATACTGGCGTTTTTCCGCCAGCGTGATGGAGCGGTTGAGCCCGTCGCTGGCGCTGGAGCTGCAGAAGCAGCAATAGAGCCATAGCCCGCATCGGCAAATCCACGCCGTTTTTGATGGACTTTTGGGTTTCCTGGATTATTATCTATTGAGATAGAAAGCGCAATGTGTTTAACGGGGTCGGGAGAATCAGATGAAAAGCCGATCGACTGCACAAGCCCGCAAGGCTTTGGTGGAGCCTCTTGAGGGCCGGGTTTTGCTCTCGGCAAGCCCCGTGGTGGTTGGCTATCTTCCCGATTACGAATTCAGTCATTTCGGCAGCATCAACTTGGACGCCCTCACGCAGGTCAATTATTTTTCGGTCGTCGCAAGCACCACCGGATCGCTTGGGACGACGTCATCGTCCGGCTACAACTTTTCACAATTGCAGACGCTCGTAACAGATGCCCACGCGGCCTCGCCGAGAGTTTCCGTCAGCATCACCGTCGATCCGTCAACTCCGTTTCTCACCATCGCACAGAGTTCGACGGCAACGACCAACTTCGTCGACAATCTCATCACTTTCTGCTCGACGTATCACCTCGACGGGATCGATCTGGACTATGAACCGTCCAACGGTAGCCTGACGACGGGGCAAATGAACAGTTGGGGAAGCCTGCTGGCCACGCTTCACGCCGCGACGTCGTCTCATGGGCTTATTCTGTCCGAGGCCGTGCAGGTGAGCCCCCCGTATATCATTCCGCAGGCGGACCTTTCGGACATCGATCGCTACATGGTGATGGATTACGATCTTGAGTACAACTCCAGCGCCCCGTACAGCGAATCCATCAGTTATCTCGCCGGCTGGGCGAATTACGGCGTGCCCAAGGCCGACCTGTTCTTGGGGATTCCGTTCTACGGCCGGGCGGGAACCAGTTGGTCCAACACCACCACCGAAACATATGCGGCGATTCTTAGCTCCTACGCAGCGGCTAACGGCGGGGCTTATCCTGCTGCCAATGTGGATAGCGTGACGGTCGGCGGAAAAACCTGGGGTTTTAACGGCGTTGACACGGTTCAGGAAAAGACGCAGTACGTCATACAGAACGGCTACGGCGGAATCATGGTTTGGGAACTCGGCCAGGACTATTTCACGGCCAACGGAACCTACGGCGCCGAGTCATTGTTGCCGGCGATCGAAAGCACGCTCGGCGCGGCGTGGGAAACCTGGACCGGAAACGTCTCGAGCGACTGGAACAATCCCGGCAACTGGAATTTTGGCGCGGTTCCGATCAGCTCCACCAATGTCGTGATCAACGGCGGCACGCCGACCATCAGCTCCTCATTCAATGTCGCATCAATCACGCTGAATGGCGGATCGCTGACGTTGGCCGGCGGCGGCACGGATTTCACCACATCATCCCTGACGATCAATCCCGGCGCGACGCTCGATCTTGAAAACAACGCCCTCATCATTAACTACGGCACGAATGCCAGCCCGATTTCGACCATCCAAAGTGATCTGAGCAGCGGCTATGCCAACGGGGCGTGGAACGGGACCGGCATCGACAGCACGTCCGCCGCGGCCGACGCCGCATACGGCCTGGGCTACGCGGACGGGGCCGATGGCTCCGTCTCCGGCCTCGTGTCCGGACAAATTGAAATCGTCTATACCCTCGTCGGCGATACCAACCTTGATGGCACGGTCAACAGCGTCGATTTCGGCAGCATGGCGGCGAACTTTGGAAAGTCGGGAAAGACCTGGGACGAGGGCGATTTCGATTACAACGGGGTGGTCAACAGCATCGACTTCGGATTGCTCGCCGGCAACTTCGGAAAGTCCACGGCGATGCCCGCGATTGCTCCAACGACGACTGATCTGGCTGCGGTGAACACAGTCGTTCCGGCCTCCACGTCCGTGGGGGCAGTCGCGGCTCCGTTTTCGCAGGGCCAGACGATCACTGTTTCGTCGATTGACGATGATGGCCGCGGGCCGTCGATGGCCAAGCGGCACTCGCATCTAAATCCACTTCTGCATTGAGCGCGCGTTCACGAATCCAGCGGGCGATAGTTCGCGCCAAGCAGCTTGAGACGCTGCAAATGCAGCTTCAGTCGGGGCAGAAATTCCGGGAAATCGCGTCCTTGCCGGCCGGACCAGACAACTTCCGCGAATGCGCATGCGCGAGGATAGGTCATGTACAGGGCGTGCGCGGGATCGGGAACGTATTCCGTCCATAGCTGCGCTTGCGCACCTTGAACGTGCGCGGCGAATTTCCCATCCAGTTCGGCGGGGACCGGCTCGTACTGATACACCGGCTCGATCGGCGTGAAGCCGCCGATGGCCAGCGGTTCTTTTTCGTTGTTTTCCGATTGATAGCGATCGAAATAAACGCGCTGCTGCGGCGCCATCACCACATCATGCCCCGACGTAGCCGCGGCGATGCCGCCTTCTTCGCCTCGCCAGCTCATGACCACTGCGCCTGGCGCCAATCCGCCTTCAAGAATTTCGTCCCAGCCGACGAGCGTTCGCCCGTGACTCGTGAGGAACTTGTCCATCCGCCGAATAAACCAGCTTTGCAGTTCGTGCTCATCTCTTAGCCCCAGTTCGGCCATGCGCGCTTGCGCCCGCGGGCTGGCTTTCCACTGGTCCTTGATCGCTTCGTCGCCGCCGACGTGGATGAATTGCGACGGGAACAATTCCATCACTTCCGTGAGCACATCCTGGTAGAACTGAATGGTGGATTCTTCGACATTCAAAATATTCGCGTTGACGCCCCATGAGGTCCAGACTTCGATTGGCTCGCCGATGTTTCCCAGATGCGGATAGGCCGCAATGGCCGCCTGCGAATGGCCGGGCATTTCAATCTCCGGAACGACATTGATGCTTCGCGCCGCGGCATATTTTACCACGCTCCTGATCTGGTCCTGCGTATAAAACCCGCCGTGCGGCTTGCCGTCGCAGGTCTGTTTTGTCTTCGACAGCGCGTGGCCGATGAGGGTTTCCTTGCGCCAACCGCCGATGTTCGTGAGCTTCGGGTATTTTTTGATCTCGATGCGCCAGCCCTGATCGTCGGTCAGATGCCAATGAAAGACATTCATCTTGTGAATGGCCAGCAACTCGATCCATTGATAGATGAATTCAATCGGCATGAAGTGCCGGGAGCAGTCGAGCATCATTCCGCGCCAGCGGAAGCGCGGGCGGTCTTCGATGGTTCCGCAAGGAATGTCCCAGGCAACGCCGCCGACCTGGCTGCGGGAAAATATTCGCGTGGGAAGAAGTTGCCGAAGCGTTTGCAGACCCCAAAACAGTCCGCCGCGCGTTTGGGCCACCAGATCGACGCAACTGGGCGTGATTTGGAGAAGATATCCTTCATCGCCAAGCCCCCGGAACAGCGGATCGATCTTCAACGCGATGTAGTTTAGCTCTGGCGCGGACGAGAGGATGTGCAGTTTCACGCCGAGCGCCGGCGCCAGCATTTCGACGAGATGTTGTGCGCTTTCGTATGACCGGTCGTCGACAAAAATAACGGTATTGGAGGAAACCGTAAATCTGCCGCCGCTCGGCTGGGCGAGGAGGGGCTTGGGAATGATTCGATCATCCATCACTTCTAACGACTCATTTTTTCGCGTGTTGCGGGGCCTCGTCTTGCCAGAGTTGGTCCTGCAATAACCCCCATTCTGTTTCGACGGCCGACGCCGAGGCAACGCCCAAATGAGATTTCATCTGCTGATTTTGATTTTCCCGCTCGGCGATCTGCTGTTCGACGACTTGCGGCGGAAAGGTTTGCTTGGCGACCCCGCACGATTCAGCCACGGCATCCATCAGCGGGGCTTTGTCTTCGTATACATCCGCGCCCAGGTGCCAGATCATGATCCCGGCGCAGCCGAGTTTCGCCGCGTATTCGCATTTCAGCCGAATGGATCGGGGATTCTCGTAGCAAATGACGCTGCCGCCGCCGGTGCGCTGGAGATAGGGCATCGCGGCCTTCTCGTCCCAGGATTCGGTATATCGTCCGGTGCGCAGCAGACACATCGTGTCCGCGTAGGTGATATTCATGCTGTAGCCCGGTCCGTTGATGGGAAAATGATCGCCGATGTGATCGACGGCGAATCGGCTGGGCCAGAATGTGATGCCCATCAGCAATTTGGCGGGGGGCACCTTGTGATTCTCAATCAGGTTCTTCATCCCTTCTTCCACGGATAACGTCGGCTCGGGCGAATAGGCGCCGGCTGGGAAAAGGTTGGAGGCATACGCGGCCCGTCCGCCCCAGCCGCCGCTGTAGTCGTAGGTCATCACGTTCACATAATCGACGTTGTCGGTCACGTCTTTCCAGGAGAAATGACCGATCCAGTACTCGCTGGCCCCTAGCGCCGTGGTGATGATCCGGTCGGGAAAGCGGGCGCGAAGACCCTTCAAAAGCGCGATATACGCCGACCCGTCTTCAGTGGTAATGGCCGAGGGTTCCCAATCGATGTCGATGCCATCGTATCCGTGATCCGCCAGGAGTTTTTGCAGGTTATCGCAGAAGTGCTGGAGATACTTCGGATTCCGGGCGATCGAAAGCCAATTGTCGGCATTGGATGCCTCTCCGCCCAGCGACATCAGCAGCTTCACGCCATGTTCGCGGGCCAGGGACTCGACGGATTTGTTAAAATAGCCGTCCGGTGTTTCGATCGTCCCGTCCGAATGGGGAGTCAGGAACGCCCGGGCCAGATAAGTGACTGCGTCGTAGTTGTAGGTTTCGGCCGGCGAATTCGAATCGCGCCACGAGGCCGAGTAACCCAGCACCACCCGGTCAGGTTTCGCCCCTGCGGGCACGGCGAAAGCCATCACGAGCAGCAGGGCGGCGATGGAGGAAATTAGTTGTTGCATGAGTTAATAAAAAGTGGCGTCCAGAACGAAATTATCCAGACCATGATACCTTGGGCGGGGCGCGCTTTGCAATCGGCAAATGTTGAAATTCCCTAGAATCTACCGCTGCATCTGTTAATATTTCGCCCGTGTGGCCGGGCGTTTCGGCGGTCGATCGCGTCTGTTAGATATTATTATGAGTGCGATTAAGTGGTCCATTATCGTGCTGATCGTGATCGCCACGTCGTGCCTGCTGGCGTTTGGGCCGCGCGCCGATGAGTCGCTTCCCAAAAATCGCGTGGTGATCGACTACTGGGAGAAATGGACCGGGAACGAAGAAGCGCAGATGCGCGTCATCGTCAACGATTTCAACAATACAGTCGGAGCACAAAAGGGCATTTTTGTTCGTTACGTTTCTTCCAGCACCATTAATCAAAAGACGCTGGTGGCGACGGCCGCGGGCGTTCCGCCGGACATCGCCGGACTTTTTGATGTGAACCTGGTGCAGTTTGCCGCCATGGGGGCGCTCGAGCCGCTGGAAGACCTGGCGCGCCAGCATGGGATTACCGCGTCTTATTACAAGCCGGTCTACTGGAAGGGCTGCAACTATAACGGTCATCTGTGGGGGCTGGTCAGCACTCCAACGGTGGTGGCGCTGTTCTACAACAAGCGAATCCTGCATGAAAATGCGGCCGCTCTGCGGGCGGCGGGGCTCGATCCCGATCGGGCGCCGCGGAGCATCGATGAATTGGATCGGTACGCGCGGGTGCTGACCATTCAGGGTTCGAACGGCCGGGTGATTCGCGCCGGTTTTCTGCCGATGGAGCCGAACTGGTATGTCAACTACATATGCTATTGGTTCGGCGGCAATTTTTGGGACGCGCGAAGCAAACGGTTCACGTTGACCTCGCCGCCGGTGGTGAAGGCGTATGATTGGATTCAAAGCTACGCAACCTGGCTTGGGAAAGACGCCATGAGCGATTTCCGCAGTGGAGTCGGAAATTTCGATTCTCCGCAGAACGCATTCCTTGCCGGGCAAGTGGTGATGGAAATGCAGGGGACGTTCCTGGCGAACTTCATTTATAACCGCAAGCGTTCCATGTCCACGGTCTTGTGGCCACGCGACGTGGAGATGAAAAAGCCGGCCGGCGAACGCCTGCGAAATTATGAGTGGGCGGTGGCGCCCTTTCCGTCGGCGGTGCCGGGGCTCAAGGATGTGGCATACTGCGGCTTCGATGTCCTGGCGATTCCGCGAGGCTCCAAACACAAGAAAGAAGCCTTCGAATTCATCGCGTATGTCAATCGGCAGGACGTGATGGAAAAGCTCAATAAGATGCATTGCAAAAACTCCCCGCTGGCGAAGGTGAGCGAAGATTTTCTCAATAACCATCCGAACCCGTACATTCGCGTTTTCGAGCGGCTGGCCAACAGCCCCAACGCGCAGACGGCGCCGCAGATTCCCATCATGCCGGAAGTGGTGGATGAGCTGAACGCCCTCAGTCAGCGGATTTCGCTTTTGCAGGTGCGCCCCGCGAAGGCGCTGGCGGAATTGCAGGTAAGGTTGCAGGCCCAATACGACGAGTTTGCGCGGCAGCAGCGGGCGCGCGGCTCAACCGCTTATTGAATTGGGAAATCCGCAGTGCGCACCGAAACGAAAAATCTCTTCAAAGGTCTGGGGTTTATCTCTCCCTGGCTGATCGGTTTTTGCGCGTTCACGCTCATTCCGATCTCGATGTCGCTCTACTACAGTTTTTGCAACTATTCGCTGCTCCAAAAGCCGGTCTTCATCGGTCTGGACAACTATCGCGAATTGATTCACGACCCGAATTTCTGGACGGTGAACTTCAACACTCTTCTGTACGCCGTGCTCGCGCTGCCCGCGGGACTGCTGATCGCGCTGGCGCTGGCCCTGCTGCTGAATGTGAAGATTCGCGGGCAGTCGGTGTACCGGACGCTGATCTTCCTGCCGTCCCTGGTGCCGGCGGTGGCGGCGGCGATGCTGTGGCTCTGGCTGTTCAACAGCAAGCTGGGGCTCGTCAACTTTGTGCTTCGCGGGTTGGGAATGACCGACCCGCCGGGCTGGCTGACGGATGCGCACTGGGCGCTGCCGTCACTCGTCCTCATCAGCTTCTGGGGCGTTGGGAACACGGTCGTCATTTTTCTCGCCGGGCTGCAGGATGTGCCGACGGAATTGTTCGAGGCCGCCGATCTGGACGGCGCGGGCAGATTCCAAACGCTTCGCCACGTGACGCTGCCTTCCATCTCGCCGGTCATCTTTTTCAACCTGATCATGGGCATCATCGGAACGCTCCAGGTCTTTGTTCTTCCGTTCATTATGACCCAGGGCGGCCCGGGGCGGGCCACGTATCTGTACACCGAATATATGTACGACAATGCGTTCGGCTATTTGAAGATGGGCTACTGCAGCGCGATGGCGTGGCTTCAGTTGCTCGTAATTCTGGGCCTCACCGCGATCGCCTTCTGGAGCAGCAAGCGCTGGGTCCACTATCAGGGTAAGTGAACGAGAGGAAGCATCGTGCCGATGATCGACCCAGCCGAAAGCCGCCTGCCGAGTACCCGATTTCAGGGGGATATCGCCCGGCCCGGCGCGATCGCATCCACGGGATCGAGCGGCCGGCGGCTGCGGCCGTCGTCCAGGTGGATGACGCACCTGGCGCTGATTTTGGTTTGTCTGCTGGCCATCGCGCCGTTTGCGTGGATGTTGTCCACGAGCCTGAAAACAGCCGACAACGCAATGCGATACCCGCCGCAGATTTGGCCCAAACCGCTGATGCTTCGCAACTATTGGCAGGTGATCAGCAGCGAACAGACGAGTTTTCTTCTGTGGACGCGCAATACCGTGATCGTCTCCATATTGACGGTGATTGGGACGACCCTCTCCAGCGCCGTCGTGGCTTATGGATTTGCCAAGATCGCGTTTCGCGGCCGCGGCGCGCTGTTCATCATCATGCTGGCGACGATGATGATTCCGTTTCCGGTCACGATGGTGCCGCTGTTCAGCATCTTCCGCTGGCTGGGCGACGTGACGGGCACGCAGTGGATCGGCACCTTTAAGCCGCTTTGGGTGCCGGCCTGGTTCGGATCGGCGTTCAGTATTTTCCTGCTCCGGCAATTCTTTTTGACCATCCCCAGCGAGCTTTCCGAAGCCGCCCGCATCGATGGATGCGGCGAGATCGGAATCTTTGTTCGGGTGGTGCTGCCGCTGGCGCGCCCGGCGCTGGCGGTGGTTGCGCTCTTTTCATTCATGGTGGTCTGGAACGACTTTCTGGCCCCCCTGGTTTACCTGCAAAGACCAGAACAATTCACGCTGGCCCTGGGCCTGCAGAATTTCCAAAGCCAATCGGGCGGAACGCCGTGGCACCTGCTGATGGCGGCCAGCATATTGGTCATCCTTCCCGTGATCGGCCTGTTTTTCCTGGCCCAGCGCACTTTCATCGAAGGGATCGCCACGACCGGGATCAAAGGCTAAACGTCCCATGCCACCGCGAAGGGTCGAAAACGGACAGCGGAAAAGGAAACCTCAATTGAACTCGGATCACGCGGGAAACCAGCGGCGCGGTGCGGAATTTCTTTGACGTTTGCCCGGCGTGTTCGTAACATACGGGTAGATATTCTCTCGCGAGATAAAAAGTCAACCGATCGGAGAAATCATGATGGGCGCACGCGAATGGCTCAATCAGCATCCCAGAGTGGCGATGGGCGGCGGCTGCGCGATTGTCATCCTGGCGATCTGCTGCGTTGTTGCGGAGGTGAGGGCTGGTCGGCACCGCTATCCATCCGGTGCTCCCGATTCGTATTTCACCGTGGATGACGGCAAATCGTTTTTCGTTGCCAGTTCGGATAACGTGCCTCCTTTTGACTATGGCGGCCAGCCGGCGGTCACCGCGTATGTATTCACGTGCGGGCATGAAAAATTTGTTGGTTATATGGAGAGATTTACGCCAAAGTATCACGATGCCGTCGTTGCTCATGGGATGACACCCGAGGCGATGAGATTCGGGCGGGAACTGAAGAAACCGGGCGATGCTAAGTGGCTTCCATCTGGCGATTTGCGCAACGAAGCGAAATTGACCGAAGTTCACTGCCCCAACGGGGGGGCTGATGTACCGGTGGCGGTCGAACCGTAAGAAAACGAAAATAATTCCGATTTTTTTGTTTCATTTATTATTTTGTATGATAAAAAGTAATCCATCCGTATGGCAATGTCGCAGACAAAGAGCGAAGTGTCGTGTTTCTGGCGGGGACGAACCATCAAAGCGCTGGGATCTGATGCGGAGGCCAAAGTGATCGCGGCAAGACAGAAAAACACCAGGCTTGGCTTGGCGGGCCCAACGCACGAGCAATCGTTCAGCCGGGGGATGCTATCTGTTGGTCGCGCCGCGGCCGCATTTACGCTCGTCGAATTGCTCGTCGTCATCGGAATCATCGGTTTGCTGATCAGCGTTCTGCTGCCGGCGCTCAACAAGGCGCGGCAGCAAGCGAACTTCATCGACTGTCAATCGGGGCTTCGACAGATCGGACAAGCTCTGGATATTTACGTGACAGAGAATAACGGAATGCTCCCCTTTGGCGATATCAGGAACGACAAGGGGGGCACGACGCCATGGGAAAGCGGCGTTTTGCCCAATTCCTCGGATGAGGAGTTTAGTTGGTACTGGACTTTTGCCCTTTCCAGCGAAGTCCAGGCGAACCTGATTGGCGCGGGCGGCTTGGTCACTAACTTGTCGGCCATGTTTCGCGATGTGGATACCATCCAGGGAAATGACTTCCGTTACGTCAACCACTACACGTGCAATCCACGGGTCTTCCCTGATAATTGGGAGCAGGATTACCTGCAGGATGGAACCCCAGTTGCGGCGGTGAACAAGAGGCAGCGAAAGCTCTCCAACATCAAACCCAGCACGACCTTTCTGATCTGGGACGCGCCGCAGTGTGCGGATTGGAATAACAATGCTTATGAACAAGCCACGGAATTGGATGGGAACGAATTGACGTTTGGCACATATTTCTACCGCAACACGCCGACGGCGGTGCAATACAACCGCCCGGTATCGCCCGGCGAGATCAGCCAAAGTCAAAGTCCGACGGTGTGCGCGGCGATGCAGAAAAAATGGAACGTGGACCTGCAGCCGGGAGCCGGGTATTTCAATACTCATCTGCGATTTCGCCACCTGAATAACACGGCCATGGCTGCGCTTTGCGTCGATGGTCACGTCGAGACTCGAACGGTGGGAACCTTCATGGTCATGGACGTTTGCATCCAATCGCCCGGATAAGCCGGGACGTTGTTTGGTGCGGTTTACGGATTAGGTCTGATAAGAGCGAGGTTTTTTAACGAATGGTGAATGGATGGGTTGGAAAGAGTTCCGGATGACTCTTCAACCTGTTTTTCGAGGTATTCTGGAGCTTTCAGGTAACAAACAATGACGGGATACGCGTGAGTATATCCGTCGCTCATTTCTCTTTTAAGGAGGCCAAAAATGCGGAAGTCTCTTTTGCTTACGGCTGTTGCAGCCGCCATGTCGCTCGGTGCGATTTCGGCTCAGGCAGGCGTTTTGATGTATTCGTTCGAGACCGGGGATTCGCCCAACGGAAAGGACGGTTTCGTAAATAACGGAACGACGTCCGTGACGCAGACGACGACCGGCGCAACGGTTGGTTCCGATGCGCTGCAGATTGTCACGCCCGGCGGTTATGTCGGCACCTACACGCAAGGTGACCTGCCGGCTCCACTGGCCAATCCGAACTTATCCGCCGTTACGCTGGATTTGACCGTCTCGCCCAACGATCCTGCCTTTACCGGCACCTATTCGGATATGGGAATCTCCCTCTTTGTTTCAAACCCAGGCGAGGGGGAATATGGGGACCAATACGCCGTTCCAAACACTGACTGGGTCAACATCGACCTGGCTCCCGGCACGTATAATTTGAGCATTCCGATAACCGGAAACGATCCGGACTCGGGCAATCCCATCACCTTTGGCAATCTCTTGGGTGAAGGATGGTACGTCAGCGGGTTCCAGCTTATTCTTGACGGGAATGGCGCTCAGACGGTCTACGTTGATAACGTCCAGGCCGTGGTGCCCGAACCGGCTTCGCTTTCGCTGATCGGGCTCACCGGCAGCCTGCTGCTCAGTCGGCGTCGTCGCAAGAATTAAACGGACGATACATCGTTCCCAGCCTAAACGGGCGGCGGTATGGAGAGAATCCATGCCGTCCCCGTTTTTCGTTTGGGGCGTTGAGATCAAAACGACGTGAAGCAGTCCGAAGCGAATCCGGATCAAATCTTGGCCGTGGCTTTTTCTTCATCGGCAGCGGGGGTCATCGTGGTCGGCTCCCACGCATTCGTATACAGATTGGCCAAGGCGGCCCAGCCGGCCGTTTCCGCCGATTGGAAAGCCGGCTGATCCCACAGGTCGATCCGCACCCGATCCGCCAATTCCGACAACAACATGCCCCGGATCTGCCGAACCAGCGGGCCGCTGAACGCTTCGTGTCGAAGAAGATTGCTGACCAGCACCAATCGATGGGGGCGGACAAAGTTCACGCTGTTGGCGATTCCCGTGGCAAGCAGTTCCAGCATTTTTTCAAGCCCCGGAATTTGCCCGGCCGCGGCGAGGGCCGACGGCAGGGTCATTCCCTTCGGCAAGCCATGCCGCCTCAGGAAGCCCGTCGAGCAGATCACCTCGAGGCAACCGGTCTGCCCGCAATAGCATCGATCGGTTTCCACGGGCATCCGCGTGTGACCGAGTTCATTGCACGCCATCACGCATCCTCGATTGGGCCGCCCCTCGATGAGCATCGCCGCGCCCATGGAACCATCGACGAATCCGACCAGCAGCACGTCGTGACTGATTTCCGCCCGATGCGTCAGCATCCAGCGGACGGCCAAAGCCTGCATGTCATTCGCCAGAACGAGCGGACATTTGACGGCCGCGTCGTAAATCGGCTGAAGAGAAATGGCCCGCTGATCGGGAATGGCCGAACTCATCAAAATCTTATGAGATTCAGCGTCGATCAGACCCGCGGCGCCCACGCCGATCCCCAGGGTTTGATCGTCCACCATCTTTTCCAGCATCGAAGCCGCCGTCACGATCATGTGCTGGGGCCGGGACACTTCCCGGCGAATCTGCTTTCCGATCAGGTTCCCGTAAAGATTCAATCGGCAAACTTCGACGGCATGCTGGGCAATGAGAACACCCACCACGTGCCGCCGCTGCGGATCGAGTTCCAGCGGGATCCTGGGCCGGCCGCCGCTGGAGGGTTCGGCGCGGCATTCTCGAAGCAACCCCCGCTCAATCAGCCTGCTGACGACGGTTCCCACTCCGTTTGGCGTCTGGCCCGACCGTTCATGAAGCTCCCACCGGCTCAGGCGCCTCTGGTGCCACAGGATTTGAATGATTTCTTTTTCCCGGTCGTCTAGCACGATCGCTCCTTGGCGCCGCTGGGGTCACCATACACGGTCAATAGGGCATTGGGTGCGACTTTCTATCATCTTTCCGCCTTTTTTATCATGACGTTAACAAAAGAGGACTGCAAGCTTCCTCCGAAGGCTCATCCCACCTCGTTTAACCGGGAATTCTAGGCCATATTGACACTGGAGGGAAATACCCGCAACACCGCCGGCCGGCACAGATTGGGCGCATTTGTCTTGACACTTTTTACTTATTGATATAAAAAGTAGGAGCGGACTCGCCGGAGGCTGTCATGGCTATCCATGGCCTGAAAGAGCATGTGAAAACGCGGATTTGTTGCGACGCCAAGGACGCCAGCATTGGCGTTGCCGCGGAGATTGCCGCATTGATCCGCCGGCGCGGCGAGGAGGGGAAGAACTGCGTCCTGGGCCTGGCGACGGGATCGACGCCAGTCTCCGTTTATGCCGAATTGGTCCGCCGCCATCAGCAGGAAGGGCTTTCGTTCAAAAACGTCATCACGTTCAATCTTGACGAGTATTATCCGATGCAGAAGGAAGCCCCCCAGTCTTACTGGCGCTTCATGCACGAACATCTGTTCAGCCACATCGATATCCCATCCGCCCATGTTCATATTCCCGACGGCGAGTTGCCTTTCGACAAAGTGTCGGCCTACTGCGAACAATACGAAAAGGCCATTGAGGAAGCGGGGGGGATGGATCTGCAATTGCTGGGGATTGGACGAACAGGGCACATCGGGTTCAACGAACCGGGATCAGGCCGTGATTCGCGGACCCGCCTGATCGCGCTCGACAAGGTCACGCGTTTGGATGCCGCCTCGGATTTTTTTGGTGAACAGGACGTTCCGCGCCGTGCGATCACGATGGGGGTGGGGACGATTCTGGCGGCGAAGCGCGTGATCCTCATGGCGTTCGGCGAAGGCAAGGCGGCCATCGTTGCCGCCGCCGTTGAAGGGCCGTTGACCGATTCCGTTGCCGCGTCGTTCCTGCAGGAGCATCCCAACGCCGAGGTGATTCTGGACGATGCCGCCGCGGCGCGTCTGACCCGCCGTCAATCTCCATGGTTGTTCGGCGCGGTTTCCTGGGATCGCAAGGCGATCAATAAAGCCGCGATCTGGCTGGCGCGCCGGACGGGGAAAGCCATCCTCAAGCTCACCGAAGAAGATTACAACGAAGGGGGATTGCAGGACCTTCTGGCCGCGCATGGCCCGGCTTACAACATCAACATCGAGGTATTCCGAAGCCTGACAGAAACCATCACCGGATGGCCCGGTGGAAAACCGGTCGATCGCAAACGGCCGGGCGACATCGATCGGCCGAGCGATGCCACCTTTCCCAAACGCGTTCTGGTATTTTCGCCCCACCCGGATGATGACGTCATCTCCATGGGCGGCACGCTGATCCGCCTCGCGGATCAAGGACACGAAGTTCATGTCGCGTATCAAACCTCCGGCAATATTGCCGTGTTCGATGCGGATGCGATCCGTTACGCCCATTTCGCGGCGGACCTGATGAGAATGTTCCGGCTCGAGGGCAAGGCGCTGAGCATCGGCGATCGGATCGAAAACGCCGTGAGCAGCAAAAAGCCGGGCCAGCCCGACGCCCGCGAAATGCAGAAGATCAAAACCCTCATTCGCCGCAGCGAAGCCATCGCCGCGGGCCGGCAGGCGGGCATCCCCACCGATCGCCTGCATTTCCTGGATATGCCGTTCTATGAGACGGGCGCCGTTCGAAAGAAACCGATCAGCGAAGCGGACATCAAAATTATCGAGGACCTTCTGGAAGAGCTTCGGCCTCACCAGATCTACGCGGCCGGTGATTTATCCGATCCGCATGGAACGCATCGGGTTTGTCTGGTGGCGATTCTGGCGGCGATCGACCGGGTGAAGAATCGGCCCTGGTTCGAGCACAGTGAAATCTGGCTGTACCGCGGCGCCTGGGAAGAATGGGAGCCCGAACAGATCGAGATGGCCGTCCCGCTTTCGCCGCAGGAACTTCTGCGCAAACGGCTGGCGGTCTTCAAGCATCAGTCCCAGAAGGATAAAGCGATGTATCCGGGCGTGGACGAACGTGAATTCTGGCAACGTGCCGAAGATCGCAACCGCGCCACGGCGTCGCTGTATGATAAACTTGGCTTGGCTGAGTACGAGGCAATGGAAGGGTTCGTCCGGTGGCTTCCCACCGAACGGGCCACGACCAAGCATCACCACGAGAAATTAAATGATCACGCTAGGAATTGACATAGGCGGAACAGCGGTGAAGGCGGCCGCTCGCAAGGATGGCAAGGTGCTTTGGGCCGCCCAAAGTCCGTTCTACGCCAAGCCCGACACGGAAGCCTTGCGCGCCGCCATCCGTGAGACCGTGGCCGGCCGGATCACCGATTTGCACACCATCGGGTTGTGCGTCCCCGGGCTGTATGACAGCGTCAGCCGCACCATCTCCATGGCGGTGAACGTGCCGGGATTGGTGGGGATTCCGCTCGATCAGTTTGTTCCCGACACGCTGGGGCTGATCGTCGGCGGAATCGCGCGGATTTTGAACGATGCACGGGCGGCGGCGCATGACATTTATTCAATCCGGCAACCGAAAGGGCGGCTGCTCGTCCTGGCATTGGGAACGGGCGTCGGCAGCGCGGTGCTGGACAACGGCAAGCCGCTGATCGTCGAGGAAAGTTCGCCCGGACATCTCGGGCAGATCGATGTGTCGGTTCCGGGTCATCAGGTGATAGGCCCCGACGGCGGCGCCGGCGGACTTGAAGGATATGTCGGCGTCGCGGCGTTGCGCCACCGATATGGAAACGATGTTTCAGCCGCTTTGGCGACATTCAAAGGGGATGAACCGCCGATGCTCGCCCTGGTGCGGGCGATCCGAATCTGCCATGCGATCTATCGGCCGCATCACATCTGCCTTTGCGGCGGAATCGGAATCCGTCTGCGGCATCTGCTTCCGGTTCTGCGCGGGAAGATCGAAGCGAATTTGACGAGCCTGGCCCGGCCGGGATGGACGTTGACCACCGGCGACGACGACTTCCACGCGGCCCGAGGCGCGGCCGCCCTGGCGGGTAGCCGTTCAGGGGCTGAAAATCTCTAGCGCAGGCCCGACCCTTTTTGGTTTTGCAATCCACACCTGATCCCGCTGGGACGGCGCGCGGTATTTCGCGGCGATGCTGGAAGTTTGCCGTCGGAAGCGACATAGTGAATAACGCCCGTGAACAGCGACGACGCAATACAAATGGGCAAGCGGCAACATCAGGCCGGCCAACTGGCGGTGGCGGAGAGAATCTATCGACAAATCCTGGAGCAGGAACCAAACCACCCGGACGCGCTGCATTTGCTGGGGGCGCTGGCCGGTCAACGCGGCAATAGCGATGCGGCAATCGATCTGATTCGTCGCGCGATCAAATCCAGGCCGGATTTTCCTGAAGCATCCAGGAACCTGGCTGCGCTGCTCGCGCAAAAGGGACAGTTCGACGAGGCGATCTCGATTTACCGGAAGATTCTTGAGGCTCGCCCGGATGCCGCCGAGCTTCACCGCGAATTGGGCGCGGTGCTCGGAGCCAGCGGACGAATCGAAGAGGCGGCGGCGTCGTTTTTCATCGCAGTCCAGCTCAGGCCGGAGGATACGGAGGCGCACAACGACCTCGGAGGAGTTCTCACGCTCCTGCATCGGTTCGATGATGCGATCGCCGCGTGTTCGAAGGCCATTGCTCTGCGGCCCGGATTTGCCGAAGCGCATCATAATCTGGGCGGCGCGCTGCGGGGAAAGGGAATGATGGATGCGGCCCAGTCGGCGTTTTCCCGGGCCATTGAGCTGAAACCCAATTGGCCGCAGGCGCACGCCAGCCTGGCGGAGATTCACCGGCATGCCGGGCGAATCGACGAGGCGTTGGCCGGATATCGCCGCGCCCTGCAACTCAAGCCGGATTACGTCGAAGCGCACAATAACGTTGGCAACATTCTTCGGGAAACGGGCAAACTGGAAGAGGCGATCGCCGCGTATTTGAGGGCGACGCAGCTTCAACCGGACAACGCTGTACCGCATTTCAATTTGGGCCAAACCCTCCAGGCCGCGGGTCGATTTGAGGAGGCTCTGACGGCATACGCCAAAGCGTTGCGGGCGAAGCCGGATTACTTTGAAGTCCTGGCGAACAGGGCCATCATCCTGGCGACTTTGCAGCGGTTCGAAGAGGCGCTTGCATCTCACGCGAAGGCGGCAGCTCTAAAGCCGGATGCGTCGCTCACACACCAGGCGATGGGCGAGATTCTGTTGCATCAGCACGACTCGGCCGCGGTTGATTATTTTCGCCGGGCCGTGGCGGTCGATCCCGACCTCTTCTCGGCTTGGAACGGACTGGGCCTGGCGCTGCGAGCGCAGGGCAAGTTTGATGAAGCCGCCGGTTGCTTCCGGCGCATGCTGGAAATCCGTCCAAACTCGGCAATCGCCTACCAAAATCTGATCAGTACCGGCCGACTCGTAACCGAGCCGGCGGATATCCAGCGCCTCCGGGCGTTGCTGAGCGATCCCAATTTGCTGACTGACGACCGCATTGCTGTGGGGTTTGCTTTGGCCAAGACGCTCGACGACGCCGATCGCTTCGACGAGGCATTCGCCTGCTATGCGGATGCGAATTTGCTGATGAAGCAGTTGAGGGCGACGGCGGGTGAGATCTATGACGCAGCCGCTTTTCACCGGCATATTGGTCAATTGATTGAAATCTTTACACCCCAATTCTTCGCGGAGCGGCGCGAATGGGGCGAGCCGTCGGAGCTTCCGGTGTTCATCGTTGGAATGCCGCGATCCGGCACGAGCCTGGTGCAGCAAATCGCCGCGAGCCATCCCCACGTCCACGGAGCAGGCGAACTCAAAGACATTTACTCCATAGCAACGAGCCTCGGTGGAACTCTGGGGTGGGATCGTGAATCGGTGAATCAGGCGGCCGAGCGACACCTCCAGCGCCTGCGAGATATGAATCCGGCCGCGTCGCGGGTCATCGACAAGATGCCGGACAACGTTCTTTTCCTCGGCGTGATCGGCGTCCTGTTACCCAAGGCGCGAATTATCCTCTGCCGGCGCGACGCGCGCGATGTCTGTCTGTCCTGCTATTTTCAATCGTTCTCCACCGGCAACATGTTTTCCTACGACTTGGCCCATTGCGGGCGTCAATACCTGGAAGTCGACCGGCTGATGGCTCACTGGCTGCGCGTTTTGCCGCTGCCGATGCTTGAGGTCCAATACGAAGATGTGGTGGCCGATTTGGAGAAGCAAAGCCGACGCCTGGTCGACTTTCTCGGCCTGTCGTGGGATCCGGCCTGTCTTGAATTTCATCGCACTCAAAGCACGGTCCTGACATCCAGCGTCTGGCAAGTCCGCCAGCCGATCTACACAGGCTCGGTCGGCCGCTGGCGTCACTACCAACGGCACCTTGGTCCGCTGCTGGAAACGTTAGAACACTGAATGGGTGCGGTCTAGCCCGCATGTTGCATCGGTGTTGATCCTGTCGAGTCTGGAGCGGGCATCGGTCGCGGAATCGCGGGCATCGATTGATAGCGCGCAGCAGTTGTCGTTGCCCCGGGTGCTCTCGTGTTGCGTTGGTTCATGCTTACCTC
>DATAWP010000038.1:0-118394 GCA_036267155.1 Tepidisphaeraceae bacterium | reverse complement strand
CATCGCTGCTGCGCAACGCCGGTCAGCAGGCGAAGAATCTGCTGGAGACGATCAAATCGATGTTGATCGCGGCATGGGCTGCGGACAAACCGCCGACCATGCCAGCCGGTCCCTGAACGCTGCTGCACGGTAAACAGTTACGATCGTTTAATCGCCAGCGAAAAGGCTTGGTCGAGGACGGTCTTAATCGCCTGTGGGTCGGTCGATGCCTGAGAGACGGCAAGCGGATCGAGCTTGTACGGATCGGAACGGCGCGGGCCAGAGTCCTCAAGAACACGGTAGAGGATTAGTTTTTGGGTGACGACAAAGATGCCGAAGCGCAGCATGTGGACAAGCTCTTCGCGGAACTTGTCGGGGTATTTATCCTCCAACGCCGCGGGGAAGTTGAACGACCTGCCTGATTCCTGGCGGAGTTCTTCGGCCAGCGTCGGGTCGGCGCGAACGCGGCGGATGGATCGTGGCAATGCCTCATTGGCTACGGCATAGATCGCATCGCGGATAGCGATTATGTCCTCATTGGTGACGGTCGGACGGGTTCGGCCAATGGCGGTAAGCTTGGCTTCAAGTGCATCCAAAAACTCGCTCCAGTGCTGCTCCATCTGGGCCTTGTATGCCTGAGCTTGAGCGGATTTCGTGAGCGGCGCCAGTTCAAATGTGCCCACTTCTTTGTCATCGTCCTCCGGGGTGTCTGCAACCGCGTAGAGCACCACATCGGCGACATTGCAGGTGAAGTAGTACGGCAAACCACGGGCAATAGCCTTGCGGCGGGCATCGTTTCTGAGCTTATCGTTTCGTGGATCGCGGCCTTCCGCGACTTCGGGGCGTTTCAATTCACCGCTGGCGAGTTTGCGGCCCGCTGCGGTGTTGAAACGAAGATCGCATCGGCGAACTTTGCCGTCGGCATCTACTTGGCGTTCTTCGATAGCTGCGGATGCGATGAGGACTGGTTCGCCCTTGTCGTCACGACGACGTGCGCGCGTGGCGGTGAACTCGGCCAGCCAGCCGGCAAAGGTGAGTTCGTTCATCGCGTCGGCCATAGGCTACTCTGCCGACAGGGCGGCGAAACCTTTTGCTGGTTCGTTTCCATCAAAAACCTTACGGAGCGGGGAGTATAAGCATCCGGTGGCGTCGTGGAAATAGCACGGCGGGCGCGGAGGATGCCATCGATGTCCCTCGCGATGCTGATGACCTTCTTCTTCATGGCCGTTGAGCAACATCTTCTCGGCCCTATCGCACGGAATCCGCATTTCCCTAACCTGCTGAATATGCCTGCCCTAGTCGTGCTATTTCCGCTAACCGGATCTAGAAGAGAGAGCGAGCGGTCAGTGCTGTAAGGTGGGCATTGACTGCCGCATCCGTCTTTTCAACGAGCTTCGTTATGTGTCCGAGAAAGTCGCCTGCATCTTTCTTCGTAACGGCGGTGTCAGCTTTTACACGATGGACAATTGCACCGCGAAGCGTGATGTAGTTGTCCAAGTCAGTACACGCTTTGTTCTTGTCAACATTGGTCCAATTCCAAGTCGTTGTGATGTCAGACATTCCGAGGGCTTTAAGAAATAAATCCCTGACCTCAGCACTCTTCGGTGTGTTGAGCCCGCCTTTTCGGCCTTCGGTTAACTCCTTAACGTGGTCCGTCAGAATTTTTTTCCAACCGTCTGCCGCAAGGCCCATCGCCGCAAAATCATGCTTAGACTCTAGCACGCGCTTCGAGAGCACTTTTTTCAAATCGTCGGGCAGTCTGGTCGGATCAGCGAGATTAGCTGAAAGATGACCGGCAGCTTCTTGGCAGATATCCTCCACATACGCCTCCCAGGCCGCGGACGTAAGCGCGACAGCAGATTTATTAATTACTTCGACACCGGCACGCCTGCCGGCCTTCTTGCCGGTCAATTCGCCATGAATTTCAATGAGCCTACTTACGTCGCGGCAGTTCTTCTCAAATGATGCTTTGCTTGCTGAAGCCATAATTCCTCCAATTAAGCCGCATAAGTTATGGCTTGTAGAGTGTTAACTGCCGTTCGAAGTCGATCGACTCCACCAAAAAGTCCTGCGATTTCCATCGGATTGGCAAAGCCATTGGTGGGCGAAAGAATCCCATCCGGTCAATCTACTGATTTGTTGCGAGAATCGCACTCTGATAGGGTAGGGCAATTATAAATCTTCAATAAGGCATTTTTTTGACGTGCATTATTTGGCACGGTTTGGAAGGGACTTTGGAAACACCCAGGCCCTTGCTCTTGCAGCCTTTAAGGTGTGGCGGCAATTTGGCAACGCTAGGAGCCTGATGTGGTTCTTCCCGCCCCTTCCGCATTGCGCTGGCGAACGAAAGATCGGTTTCGCCACCCAGGCCGGCCGGAATTTCCAAGCCCATCCCGCAAGCTGCCGGCGAATACCTTTGCACCGGCGACGGCGCTTTTGGAAACGGTGACATCCATCATTAGAAATCGGTAGATGTCGCCCTTTGCGGCATCCATAGAGATGGTGGACGTCGCTACTTCCGATGTTTCAATCCAGGAGCAGTTTACATTATTCTTCTCAGCCGCCTCAGCGCTTTGACTGCACGCTTAAACCCCTTTGGACAATTTCGTGGGCTGATCGTCGGATTCTGAACGCTTCGGACCATGTACAGATTTCGATAACGACTTAGTTTTGGAATCTCAGCAAACCACTTTTTGCGGCCTCGCATGACAATAATTACCGCCCGGTGAGCCATCGCGTTCCGCACCAGTGCAAAACTGTATTGCTGGGATGGCACGGTGACTTTCCTAGCGCCAAACTTTCGCGAATGGTACGGAAAATATTCGACGCAGAAAACTCCGTGCGCCACAAGCCGTTGGCCCTCGTCGGCAACGGCGTCAATCAGCCGCGCCAGTTTTTGCTCCCAGTATTTGGTGCGATCAATCGACGGATCCAATAAGTAAAAGGGGAATTGGGCCGGCAGATGTCGCAGGTTCCTTCGCGACAGTCGCTGGAATTGCTTGTTCTTATGCTGCCTAATATTAGCCTGTTTATAACCCGGATTGAGATTCAGAATCACGACGGGCGCGCTTGGATCGCCGAGAAAAGGTTCGGGAAGAATTTGCAGTCGGATTTTCTTGTTCTTTGACGCAGACTTGTTGAATTCTAGGATTTCCTTCTCGTCGATTTTGAGCAAATATGGTGCCCGTTTGGGGAGATGGCGCCACGGATTTTTGGCTCGGTTCACGGAGGTGCAGTGTATCCAGGTCGGTTTACTTTCGACAGGTTCTGTAACTTCTCCTCTTTGAGAGCCCAGCGTTGTACAATCAAGCAATGACGTTGGACACGATCCAAGAGCTTCTTTCCCGCCGGCCGTTTGACCCGTTTCAGGTTGTCACCAGCAGCGGCAAGGTTTACGACATCCGACATCCCGAAATGGCATGGCCGATTCGCAACGGCATTTATGTCGGCTTGGGGGGACGCGGCAAACTTCCGGATCGGGCTGCATTCGTATCGCTGCTGCACATCTCTGCCGTCGAAATGTCCGGCAACGGTTCGAAGAAGCACAAGTAACGGTTAGCGAGGCGCAACATGACCAGAAGTCGAGAAGACGATTCGTACAAGGAAAAGTTTCGCCCCGACGCCGATGCGAAGCTGGATGCCCAGATCGACGCGGCACTTGGCGACGTCTCGATGGACGCGCTGTACGGATTCGATAAGCCTCGCGCTGCGGAATCGGCCGAAAAAGGGGCGCGGAAAGGGAAAATCGTTTCCATCGATAAGGATGATGTGTTCGTCGATTTCGGGGGCAAGAGCCAGGGAATCGTGCCGCTGATTCAGTTCGAGGAGGAACCGAAAGTCGGGCAGGAAATGGAATTCAATGTCGAACGCTACGACGCCCAGGAGGGCTTGCTGATCCTGTCGCGCAAAGGCGCGGCTGCGACGAACGTCAATTGGGAAACGCTGGAAGTGGGGCAGATCGTCGAAGCGACCGTCACCGGCGTGAACAAGGGCGGGCTGGAATTGAGCGTGAAGGAGATGCGCGCTTTTATGCCGGCCGGCCAGGTGGATGTGTATCACGTGCCGGACTTGTCGCAGTTCGTGAACCAGAGAATGACGGCCGAGGTGACGGCCTTCGAGCGGCAGGGCCGCAACATCGTGCTTTCACGCCGAAATATTGTGGAGCGCGAGCGCGAAGAGCAAAAAAAGAAGCTCATGGAGGAACTGGCCGAAGGCCAGATTCGCCGGGGGACCGTTCGCAGCGTGCTCGATTTCGGGGCGTTCGTCGATCTGGGCGGAGTCGATGGGTTGCTGCACGTCAGCGAAGTGAGCTTTCGTCGCGTGCGGAATCCGGGCGAGGTTGTGAAGGTTGGCGACGTGGTGGACGTGAAGATTCTGAAGATCGACCGGGAGACGGGGAAGCTGAGCCTGAGCCTCAAGCAGGCTCGCGGGGTCGATCCGTGGGGAGATGCGGGGACGCGATATGCAGTGGGGCAAATGGTGACCGGGCGGGTGACGAAGATCGAAAGCTTCGGCGCGTTCATTGAGGTGGAAGAAGGAATCGAGGGCCTGCTGCCGATCAGCGAGATCAGCTATCAGCGAATCAAATCGCCGTCGGAAGTGGTGAAAGAGGGAGACACCGTTCGTTTGGTGGTGATTTCGATCGATCCGGTGGCCCGTCGATTGGCGTTCAGCCTGAAGCAGGCGGTTCCAGAAGCCGCGGCGGAGGATGCTGCAGCTCCGGCGCCGGCGACTTCAAAAAAGAAAAAGCCGGCGCTGCGCGGGGGGTTGGATTTTTAATTTTCCAAAATGCTCTCCCGAAAAAATAACAGAGCCGGGCCGTGCCGGCCCGGATTGATCGTCACGTGCATCGCGCTGGCATGTTGCACGACGTGCCTGGCGCAAACGACCCAGCCTGAGAACGCCGCGGCGCGATGGGTGCAGCTCTTCGAGCACGATAAGAACGGCTTCACGAATTTTCCGCTGGCCGAGGAATCGAGGATCATCCTCGTCAGCAGCACCGACGGCAGCGATTTTCATGATGGAATGACCCAGCCCGTGCGGACGTTGAAGAAGGCGCTGACCCTGGCGCGCGTGGGACATGCGGATCGAATCCTGTTCAAGCGGGGCGATGTTTTTCTGCAAGCCAATGTGAACGGAAACGTCGACCTGCGGGGCCGCAGCGCGATGGAGCCGTTGATCATCGGCGCGTACGGCGACGTGAGGTTGCCGCGCCCGGTGTTGCAGGGGCGTATTGCCCTGGGCGGGCGGGTGACGCCGCGCTACATCGTCCTGCAGAGCCTGGATCTATACGCCAACACGCGCGACCCGACCCAAAAATCATTCCGCCTCAAGCAGATCAGCGACCGGCAATCGATCGGCATCCGCGTGGCGTCCGGCGGGAGCTTTTTATGGATCGAGGATTGCCGGTGTCGGGACTTCGGGTTTGGGCTCGCTTTACAGGCGAAGGAAACGGATATGTTCGACACGCTGGTCGTACGCCGCTGCCAGGTGCTCGATTCGTGGGATTTCGGGCATTCATCCGGGATTTATATTGACAACTTCAGGAACGTGCTGATCGAGGACAATGTGTTCGACCACAACGGATGGGCAACCGGAGTGCCGGGGGCAGGAAAGACGATCTTCAATCACGACCTGTATCTTCAGCACGGAGAAGTCGGCGAGGACCGGCATTTCATCGTGCGAAACAACATCATCGCCCGGGCGGCCAGCCATGGTTGTCAGCTCCGGCCCGGGGGGCTGCTGGAGAACAATCTTTTTTTGAAGAATCCGCTGGGGGCATACGTGAGCTATTCGCCGTCGGTGGTGCGGAACAACGTCGTGCTGGACGGCGACGGGATCGGACCTGCAACGCCGCGGGGGCAGGGATTGGAATTCGATAATTGCGCAACCGTTCTGGCGGAGGGAAACATCGTGGCTCACAAGCCGGATGAGGCCAACCCGCTGGAGGCGTTGTCTTACAACCCCGCTGAGCATCAGACCCGGCCAATACCGTCGCAGGGAGAGTTTCGCAATAACATCGTCTACGACTGGGCGGGCCTGGCGTTCTATATGGTGACGACGCCCCAAGGATTGTCCGTGCATGACAATTTCTTTCAGCAGCGAAATGATCCGCTGATTGATCTAAAAGTTTGGAAAACGGAGTACGTTTTCCGCGGCAATCATTACCTGTCGCAAGCGCCCACGCCGTTCAAAATCGGCAAACAGGATTTGGATTTGAAGCAGTGGCGAGCCGAAACGGGAGATGGATCGGCATGGGGCGCAGCCGATTTCGTCGATCCATCGCGGGACATCGCCAGCTATGCCAGGTCGATTGGGCTGAAAGACGCGTCGCTGGAAGGATTCCTGGCAGCCGCAAGAGAAGAGCGGCGCGGACATTGGGACCCGCGGCTGACGGCACAGGCGGTGAACAATTACATCCGGGCGGGGTTTGCCAGGAAATCCGAAATCCGAAATCCGAAATCCAAATAACGAAACGGACATCACGGCTTACCACGTGTATCGCACGGCGTAAGTGACGGTTTTCTCGCCGTCGGCGGGCACGTCCACGGGGATGTGGATCGTGCGGAAGTCCTGCTTTTCCCACTTGTCGCTGCACGCGGTGATCTCCCAGTTGGTCCAGCGATACAGGTTTTCCTTGACGATCACGTGCACGGCGTCCTTCTTGTGGTTGCGGAGCTTGATCTCGAAAGATTCGGTGATGACGTGGCCGTTGTAGTTGGCGTTGAACTCGGTCTGCTTTCTTTCGCCCACGATGTCGAAGGCGCTGCCGAGCTTCACCATGACGTCTTCGTCCCTGGGCGTGTGCTGGATGACGTCTTCGCCGATGAATTCTTTGGAGCCGTCGGCCGGGTCGCGCTTGTAAACGCGGATGCGCCCGGCGGGCAGGGGAATGCCAAGGCCGTTCTTCTGGCTGTTGGTCAGGAGCAGATAAACGTCCACCTTCTTGTTGGAATCCGTGCCGAGGTTCTGGTCGAGATTGGGATTATCGACGGTCCAGAATCGAAGTCGCTCGGGGACGCCGTAATACACGTAGGTTTTGCTGACCGGGACGTTCAGCTTGGGGGCGAACAACTCGATTTGCTTGGTGCTGTTGTTGGCCAGGGAGGTCGTGCGGCCAAGCGTGTAGAGATGATATTCGAAGAAGGATTTTTCGGCGAAGCCGGTGACAGCCTCGGAAAGATCCGACTCGCCCGCCATTGACCGGATCGCGTACATCGGCTGTGGCGGCTTGATGCGCTGCACGTCGCCGGCGACGAGTTTCAATTTCGCATCCGGATAGGCGGCCCCGCTTTGGTTGAGGATCGTGACCCATGCCCCGATGTCGGCGGCGTCATCGGTCGCGTTGATCGTGACATTGTAGTCCGCCCGCCAGGTGAGGCCGTCCGTCTGGTACGTCACCTGGGCCAGATGATTTCCGCCCTGCGTCGCGTGAATCTTCCAGAGCAGCGTGGGCTTGGTGATCAGGCTGGCATCGGACCCGGCCAATTCGATGCTTTGGATTTCCGGGCCGCGGGTGAGGACCTCGACTTTCCCGGCCGAATCCTGCAACACGAGATTCTGCGAATCGAAGGAAAGCAGCGAGCCGGTGAGGATTTGGGCCGTCGCGCCGGCGGCGGCGCGGCACGTGACCTTGACTTCCTTGCCGATGTATTTGTCCAGTAGTTTGTCGGCACTGACCAGATCGTATTCGTAATTCTGTTCCAGAACAGTCGCCGCGTCGGGAGCGGTGAGCGATTGAAAGGAAACCGTCGTGGGATCGATGCCGGTGGCCACGTCGGTGAAGCGGACGGTGTTGTCCCCCTCGGTGAGGGGAATCTCGCGGTTTTCGCGGACGATGCCGTAGCCGGGCAGGGGATTTTGCTGGGCGTAGTAGGAATTGAGCGTTTGCTGCCGGACGTAATCCTGGGGATCGAACGTTGCCGGGTCGGCGTTGCTGTAGATGGTCAGCGAGAATCCCGGAGTCGGCGGCGGGGGAGCGTCGGCGTCCGCCGCCGCGGCGACGAACAGGATCGCAACCATCGTGCAAGTGGAGAGCTTTTTGGAAATCATCATGCCTCTTGGATGCGCGGGTTTGTTCAAAGTTCCAGAAATACCCGCGGGATGGCTATCCCGCGGTTTTCCGATACATTCTGTGGGTATGCCTCAGCTCATTATTACCGCGGTGGGGCCGGATCGGCCGGGGATTGTGGGGGAATTGACGGCCCATCTGCACGGAGGAGGCGGGAACATTCTGGACTGCCGGATGGTGAACCTGCGCGGGGAATTCGCGATGCTGATCCTGGTCGACGCCGCCGAATCTGCGGCCCAGACGCTGCGGGAGAGTCTGCCGAAAATCGGCGAAAAAATGAGAATGCGGCTGAGCGTGGCGGAACAACATGGCCGGTCGGGCAGCGTCAGCGGATTGCCGTTTCGGCTCAAAACGTATTCGATGGATCAGCCCGGGATCGTGGCCCGGCTCACGCAGGTGCTGCGGGAATATGGAGTGAACATCGAGGAATTGTCGGCCCGGCAGGAGTCGGCCCCGTTTGCCGGTTCGCCGCTGTTTGTGACGGAGATTCGCCTGACGGTGCCGGCAACGGTAACGCTGGGAAAGCTGCGCACGGAATTGGAAGCGGTCGGCAACGCGCTGAACTGCGATATTGATCTGGATCCGGCGTGAGGTTCCACGTTCAGCCGCCGCGGCCTCGCGGCGGCATTACCCATCAATCACCACCGCCGCGAGGCCGCGGCGCCTAAACGCTTAAAGCACGCTCGATGGCCAGCATTCCCAAAGCGGTGACGTATGAGCTGATTCATCAGGATCGCGGCAGCGGCGCGCGGCTGGGAAAGGTTCGCACCCCGCACGGCTTGGTCGACACGCCGGCCTTCATGCCGGTGGGGACCCAGGGTTCCATCAAAGGCGTCCTTCCCGACCAGGTCGCCAAAACGGGGACGCAGCTAGTTTTGGCCAACACGTATCACCTGATGCTGCGGCCGGGGGAAAAGACGGTGGCGGAATTGGGCGACCTGCACCGGCTGATGGGCTGGGCGGGGCCGATCCTGACGGACAGCGGTGGGTTTCAGGTTTTTTCGTTGGCGGATTTGAACGAGGTTTCGGATCGCGGTGTAACTTTTAAGAGCCACGTGGACGGGAGCGAGGTTTTCCTGGATGCGCGGCGGAGCATCGAGGTGCAGAACGATCTGGGCGCGGACATCATGATGGCGTTCGATCAGTGTCCCGCGGGAAATGCGGATGCGGAGGTTCATCGCCAGGCGGTGCGGCGGACGCTGCGGTGGGCGGAACAGAGCCTGGCGGCACACGGGCGGCGGGGCGAACAGGGTTTGTTCGGAATTGTGCAGGGGGGCGTGGATTTGGAACTTCGCCAAGAATGTGCGCGGGAACTGGCCGCGATGGGGTTCGACGGATATGCCCTCGGCGGCTTGGCGGTGGGGGAGGGTTTCGAGGGAATGAAGGGGGTGTTGCGGGAGATCGGGCCGGCCCTGCCGGCGGATAAGCCGAGGTATCTCATGGGCGTGGGGTATCCGCGGGATATTGTCACGGCGGTGGCGGCGGGAATCGACCTGTTCGATTGCGTCCTGCCGACGCGCAACGGGCGTAATGCGTATGCGTTTACGGCGGATGGGCCGATCCGGCTGCGGAACAGCGCGCATCAGCGTGATCCGGGTCCGATCGAGCAAGGCTGCGACTGCTATTCTTGCGGGAATTTTTCGCGGGGGGCGATCCGGCATTTTTTTTTCGCGGGCGAGATGCTTGGCCCGGTGCTGGTTTCCGTGCATAATGTTCGATTCTACCAACGGCTGATGGCGGATATTCGCCGGTCGATCGGTGAGGGGAGCTTCGACTCCTTCGTGCGGAACGATTCGCGCTGCCGATTGGGGCCGAGCGAATGAAAATGCGAAAGCCGGCTCGAGGCCGAGCCGGCTAAACAGTGAACGGAACATTAACAGGAGAATCGATTGAGCATCTTGCAATTGCTGGCTGAGGCGGCGGGGATCACGACGTCGCAACCAACCGAGCCGATCCCCTGGTATGCCAATCCCCAGGACATGGTCCTGGTATTGATCGTCGCGATGTTCATGTACTTCATCTTCAGCTCATCGCGGACGAAGAAAAAGGAGCAGAAGCTGCGGGACGACATGCTGAAGAACCTCAAGCGCGGCGACCGGGTGGTGACGGCGGGGGGAATCCTCGGCACGGTCGTGGACGCGCGGGACGCGGATGTCATGCTGAAAGTTGATGAAAGCTCGAATTCCAAGATCAAGTTCACCCGCGATGCGATCAAGCGGGTGCTTACCGACGACGAGGCTACGAGCACGAAGTAAAAACGAGGAAGACGGTTCTTTGTCACCGGTCCCGGGTCATCTGTCATGCCAACGAATTATTCCAGCCGAATTACTCTGATCGTCAGCATTATCGTTTTATGCCTGCTGGCGATTTTCTGGGGGCCGCCGTCGCGGCTGTTTAATCCCCATTTGACGCCGATTCAAAAGACCGATTTGCGTCCGGGCATCGACATGGTGGGCGGGGTCAGCCTGGTTTATTCGATTCAGTCGTCGGGAAGCAACGATCCGGATTTGTCGGAGCACGTGATGGAGGCGCTGAAGAAGCGCGTGGATCCGCTGGGGCTGAGGAACCTGGTGTGGCGGCCGCAGGGGGCGGACCGGATCGAGATCGAGATGCCGCTGTCGCCCGAGGCGATGGAAGCGCCGCAGATCAAGAAGGCGTTCGACGATGCCCAGCGCGAATTGGATGCCACCAACGTGCGCGTCGATGAGGTGCTCAACGCGGTCGAGCATACGAAGGGAGCGCAGCGGGAGCAGCGCCTCGCCGAGCTTGCGTCGGGCAGCAAGACCCGGGCGGAGCTTTTCAAGGATCTCGGCGAAACCTACGACGAGATTCAGACGCTGCGGGGCAATCCGCAGAAGCTGTCGTTGCCGATGCTGGCGGCCAAGTTGCAGCCGCTGACGGTCCAGTACGAAGACATGAAATCGCGGATCGATCAGACGAATCTGGCGCCGGCGGATTTTCAGCCGATTCTGGATCAGGTGAATTCGGATGATCCGGACCAGGCCAAAGCCGGGCAGGCAAAGCTGGATGAGTTGAAAAGGACGTTCGCGGGTTTTCCGGCGCGGCTGAAGGCGATGGAGGATTTCCAGGCGAAATACAAGGATTACGACTCAGTGAAGAACGCGATCACCGGGGCGGATGATCTGAAGCGCCTGTTGCAGGGGTCGGGGGTTTTGGAATTTCACATCCTGGCGGATGACGTCACGTCGAATTCGGCCGATCTGAAGGCGATGGACGCCCGGCTGGCGCCCGGGGGCAAGGGGCCGCTGCCGCAGCCCGGGGATACGATCCGCTGGATGGCAGTGGATAAGCCGGAGGAATTTGACCGGCCGGGATCTCCGCCGGAAACGCGGGAGTGGAACGGCAAGCATTACATGCCGGTGCTGACCGAAGCGGACGCGTCGATGACCAAGGACAGCGGCAAATGGGGCTTGGAAAACGCGCGCTCGGAGGGCATGCCGGACGGCAGCCGGGCGGTCGGTTTTAATTTCGACACCACGGGCGGAGTCCTTTTCGGCGAACTGACGACAAACTGGTACAACAAGGCCCGGCAGCATACCGATATCGCCGACCCTCATGCGCGCCTCGCGATCGTGCTGGATAACAAGATCATCAGCGCGCCCAACATCAATTCTCCGATCACCGGCGGTTCGGGCATCATCACCGGCGGCGGCAAGGGCGGGTTTTCGACCGCCGACTTGAATTACCTCATCAACACGCTGAACGCCGGCAGTCTGCCCGCCCAGCTTTCCGACGAGCCGATCAGCCAGCAGCAGGTGGGCCCGACGCTCGGGGCTGACAACCTGTATCGCGGGCTGCTGGCGTGCGGATTCGGATTGATTGTCGTGGCCGTGTTTCTCGTCAGTTACTACTACGTCGCCGGCATGGTGGCGTTCGTCGCTGTGCTGATGAATCTCGTGTTGACCCTCGGCGTGATGTGCGCCCTTAACGCGACGTTTACTTTGCCCAGCATCGCCGGCATCGTGCTGTCGATCGGCACCGCCGTGGACGCCAACGTGCTGATCTTCGAGCGCCTGCGCGAGGAACAGCACAAAAACCTTCCGCTGCGCATGGCCCTGCGCAACAGTTATGCGCAGGCCCAGAGCGCGATCATCGACTCAAACATGACCAGCATCATCACGTCGCTGTGTCTGTACGCGTTTGGATCGGAAGAAGTGAAAGGGTTCGGCCTGACGCTGATCATCGGCATCGGCGCCAGCTTGTTCACGGCGCTGTACGTGACCAAAACGATTTTCGGAATCATGATCGACAAATTCGGCATGAAGCACCTCGGCAGCTTGCCGCTGACCTTCCCGGCGTGGGACCGGCTGCTGAAGCCCAAAATCGACTGGATGGGCCTGGCGTGGATCTTCTACACCTTCAGCGCGATCATGCTGATTTCGGGGATGACCCTGTTCGTGATCAAGGTCCGGCAGGGGCGGATGATGGACATCGAATTCGCCACGGGAACCTCGCTGCAATTTCAGTTGAAGCATCCAATGGAGCAGGACGATGTGCGCAAGCTGATCGAAGCCCAAAGCGTGAAGGACCCGCGGGCGCTGCCCAGCCCCAGCGTCGTGGCGGTGGGGACGGACCAGTTGCACTATCAGGTGGTGGTGCCCAACGACAAACGCGACCAGGTGCGCAGCGCCGTGCTGGAGGCAATGAATGGAAAACTTCGGCTTCAGCTTCCATCGGATTTCGGCGGGGCGAGCGCGGAATACAGGGACGCGGCGGACAAAGAAGTTTTCCCAATCACCCGGACTTTTTCGGTCGATGGCTACACCCCCCCGGCGGCGGCGAGCCATCCGGGGGGCGTCGCGATCGTGCTGAGGAATATCTCGCCGCCGTTGTCGGTCGAGGAGATCGGCAAGCGGCTGGACAACCAACGGCTCTCGAGTTCGTCCAACACCACTGGATCGGTGCAGTACGTGGTGCAGTCGCCCGGCGATCCGGCCAAGCCGACTTCATTTGCCGTTGTGGTCGGTTGGAATCCGTCTGTTTCCTATGATGCCGATGCCGGCAAGTGGATGGACGAGCTGGCTCAGCCGTTGTGGGGGCTGGTGAAGGATGCCGTGAATCATCCCCCGTCATTCGAACAGGAGACGAATTTCGATCCCCAGGTCGCCGGCGAGATGCAGCAGGATGCATTCCTGGCCCTGGCGTTCTCGGTCATCGCGATCATGATTTATATTTGGGTGCGGTTCGGAAACCTGAAATACGGCACGGCCACCGTCGTTGCCCTGCTCCACGACACGGTGTTTACGCTGGCGGCGCTGGGGTTTGCGCACTACATCTCCCAATACTGGTCGCATAATTTCCTCCAGATCGAGCCGTTCCGAATCAACCTGACGGTGGTGGCTGGCATATTGACGATCATGGGGTATTCGATGATCGACACGATCGTGGTGTTCGACCGCATCCGCGAGAACCGGGGGCGATATGGCCACCTCGACCGGGAAGTGATCAACGATGCGATCAACCAGACCCTGTCGCGCACGGTCCTGACCTGCGGAACGACGATCATGACGGTGTCGTTTATGTATTTCCTGGGTGGAGCGGGGATCCACGGCTTTACTTTCGTGCTTCTGGTTGGCATATTAGTGGGCACGTATTCGTCGGTGGCAATTGCGGCGCCTCTGCTGCTGTGGGGTCGCGAACGTGAGCCAACCGGCGTGATGCGAGCGCCCGTCGGGCAACTTCCTCGGGCGAAAGTTTGATCAAATCATAAGTTGCTGGGAAAGGAGTCCCGCGTATGCGCAAGGATGTGAAATTCGGGTTGACCATCGGGGCAATTCTGGTCGTTACCCTCGTTGTATATGTAATTGTTCTGTCGCGCGGGCCATCGACGCCGCCAAAGGTCGGCGTTGCCATGCCGAGCCCCACCGATAGCCAGGCGGCGGAGCCGACCGATTCGACGCCGACGCCCTCGACGCTGGCGCATACCGAAGTCGCGGACAGTTCCACTGCGGATCAGCAAAATAATGTGGGCGGTTCCAATGCCCAGCCGGCCGCCCCCGAAGCCAATGCTCCGGCGGCGACCCAGCCCACGGCCGCGACCGATTCCAAGAGCGATTGGGACAGCGCGCTCAATCACGGCTTGCCGCCGAGCCTGTCGGCAGCCGCGCCGGATCGGACAGTGATGCCGATGATCGACTCGGCGCCGTTCGCGCGAAACGGAAGCGGCGTGAGCCGCGATCCCAATACGCCGATGATCGACTCGCTGCCGACAACACAGCCGGCGCCTCCGGTGGCCGTGAATGCCCCGATGATGGACAACTCCGCCGCCGTGTCGATTCCAGCGCCGGCAAATCTGGGTTCGTCCAATCCTCAGCCCGTGGCGTCGTCCGGGCCGCGCACCCATCGCGTGGCCGCCGGCGAATCGCCGTATTCCATCTCACAGACCGTCTACGGTAACTCGAAGTATTACAAGAAGATTCTCGCCGCCAACCCAGGCATTGATCCCCATCGTCTGAAGATCGGACAGATTCTGGTGATTCCGGACCTGACCGATTCCGAGCGGAATCCAACCGCCGCCGCAGGCGCAGCCGATCCATCGACGAGCGTTGATTCTTCCTCGGCCTATAAAGTGGTTCCCGGCGATACGCTGGAAGGCATCTCCCGCAAGCTTTATGGCAGCTCGGCGATGATCGATGCGATCTATCAGGCGAACAAATCCCTCATCGGTTCCAGTGAAGACGTGCTGAAAGTCGGCTGGGTGCTGAAGTTGCCGAAAGCGCCCACGGTCGCCAGCGCGGCCCGGTAGGTAAATCACATCGCCAGTTTCAACCCTCCCTCGGGTTTCAGCCCTCCCCCGGTTTAAGCCCTCCCCCGGTTTAAGCCCTCCCATTGTGTTGAACAGAAATTCCTCGCACTTTTTCATTGCCAAAAATTGTCCGCGGCGGTTATCCTTCAGTCATCGCCTCCACCTATCTGTAGTGGGTCGAGCATGTCTGAAGGAGCAGCGGTGAAATGGATTGCGGTTGTTGCGGTTGGCTTGATTGCGCTTTGGTGCGCGACCGTGGCGGCGTTCGTCGCCAATCCTGGCGGAAGTGACACGAACCCGCGCATCTCCGTGTCGAGCGCTCTGACGGCGGGATCTGCCCTCGCTCAACCCTCTCAGAACGCCAATGCCGCCGACGGACTGCAATTGACGTTTGAGCCGCGCGATGTCGCCGAGCCGGCTGATAAATCATCACCCGGTGAAGGCAAGATGCGGGGTTATTCCGGTGACGAACCGACGTCGTCTTCCGGGCCGCCGGTGCCAATGCCGCCGGCGGGATGGATCGGTTTGGTCGGCTTGCTTGGAGTCATCGTGTTGCGCTGGTTCAGACTGGCACGGCGATTCTGGGCGGCGCCGCCCAGATACTGATTCGTTCGGGAGGAATGTGAAAAGGGAACGGAAGCGGGCGGGTGCGGAGCCCGCCCTTTTCCTTGCGCGGAGGACGGGAATGAGTTCAAGTACAAAGTTGCAAGTGCAAGTTGGAACGCATATTTCCAACCTGCACTTGCAACTTGGTACTTGTACTTCCCCCACTCATCCCAGCGCCCGGCTGTGTTCTTCCAGACGCTGAAGCAACTCGCAAGCCTCTTCCTCATGCTCTCCGACGCTGCTGGTCCACACCAGCGGCTCGTTGCGCAGCACGGCTCGCTCGATTCGCCGACAGGCGCTGATCACCGTGCTGTGATTACGCTTTCCCATGCGCATGCCGATTTCGGGGAAACTCAACTTGGCCGTCTTTCGAACCAGAAACATTGCCACGCTGCGGGCGAGGCTGATGGTTCGCTGGCGCCGGCCGGACATCAGGTCCTTGTGCTCCAATCCGAAATAATCGCAAACCGATTGAAGGATATTGTCCGGACGGACCGGGGCGACCATCTGGCGATCCAGATCGCCGAGCGATTCCTGCGCCATCGCCACATCCGCGGTCCGCTCGGTGAGCTTCACATAAGCCGCGATGCGGGTGACGGCGCCTTCCAATTCACGGACGTTTTGCGTGACCCGGCGGGCGATCCAGCAGACCACTTCCTCCGGCAAATTCAGTCCGTCGCGATGCGAAAGATTGCGCAGAATCTCGCACCGCATCGCGAAGTTGGGCGGATCAATGCGCACCACCATGCCGCTGATGAAGCGGTTGACCAGCGATTCGCCGAATTCCTCGATCATCTTCGGATGATCGTCGCTGGCCATCACCACCTGCCGGCCCATGGCCTCGATGGCGTTGAAGGTATGAAGAAATTCCTCCTGCGTCGCCTTTTTGCCGCCCAGGAAATGAACGTCGTCGATGACCAGCAGATCCAGCTCGCGCATTTTCCTGCGGAACACGTCCAGCTTGTTGGCCCGCAAGGCGGTGAGAAATTCGTTGGTGAACTCCTCGCCGGTGAGATACGTCCATCGCTTGGCCGGATGATGTGAGATAAATCGCTTGCACAGGCCCTGAAGCAGATGAGTCTTGCCCAGCCCGCATCCCCCGTGGATGAACAGCGGGTTGTACTGAGCGCCCGGATATTCCGCGACGGAAAGGGCGGCCGTGTAAGCCAGTTGATTGCTTTGCCCGACGACGAAGTTTTCGATTTCGTGCCGGAGCCGGGGCTTGGACGATGGCGAGGAGTTGTGATCGTCCGCAACGTCGCGGCCGCGGCGGGGGCTCATGACCGGCAGGGACTTGCAGATGGTTTCGCTTGCGGCGGCGGCGCTAATGGTTTCAGCAGTCACGGCAGCGTGGGCATGCGAATGCCGGACGGCCGGGGCGGGCGCCATCGCGCGGCCAAGCGGAACGGGCGCCATCGGCCGCGCCGAGGCTTTCCCTGAATCTCTCCCTTTCGTCTGCAGCGCTTGATCATCCGCGTGCTTGTCGGGTGCGGCATCCGTCGTGCCCACCTCGAACAATTGCGGCACGACGTTGAAACGCACCGCCAGCGAGCAGCCCAAAACCTCGTGCGCCGCCTCTTGAATCGGCTGGCTGAAATGCGAGCCAATCCACTCACTGATGAAATCGTTGGGGACGGCGATTTCCAGCCCGTCCTGCTTCAAATCCAGGCGTGTGGAGTTATTGAACCACACCGAAAAACGTTGTTGCCCCACCCGTTGGGCAATCGCATTGGCCAGCCGGGCCAATTGCGGATCGTGTGCGCTGATGCAACTCACGCGCGACTCCTTCCCTGAAAATCGTGTGCACCGACCCGACGGTTCGCTTACAGCCAACAGACCGGGTCGGCTGGCCGTCACGCGACTCACGCAAGAAACGAACTTGCGCAGTCCACGGGACGCCGCCCGTTACGCCCTGCCCGAACAGAGCGCAGCATCTCCCGCATCCATAGCCGGCATCCTGCCTGACCTGGGCAAAACCAATTCTTAATCATCCGTGAATCGAAGCAGAAAATAGTCTGCGAAAACAGTACTGGCAAGGGAAACTTTATCGGATTTTCCGTTCACAACGATAGAACCATCGGTAGGGCCAGTGCGGTTTGATTAAAAAAACTTTTTATCAACTTTTGTTCCACCGTTTTATCGGACGGTGCAAATCTTTGTGCAAACCTGGTGGACAAAATCGGAATTGAGATTTCCCCGCTGGCGGCTATTCATTTGGCATTGCGCAGGTCTCGAATCATGGCCAATCTCGCCGCGATCCGCTGCATGCCGTGGCTATAATACAACTTCAGGGCCGGTTCGTTCTTTGAATCGACCGCCAGCGACAGGCTCCGCCGGTGGTCAGCCAAAATCAGGTGCATCGCCCGCTGCATCAGCAAAGTTCCCAATCCCCTGCCCCGCGCTTCGGGGCGAAGGCCGAGGTAAACCAGTTCCACCGCATCGGTATGGAGGATTCGACTCAGGAGCAGCACGCCCAGGGGATTTTCCCGTTCCGTCAGCAATTGCCACATCGCCGGATCGTGATCCCCCGTCGATTGATGCCCGGCGATGATATCTTCAATATCACGCAGTCCGCTCAGGGCCGGACAATCCAGGCTGTCGCGATAGCTTTGGAGAATCGCATCGGCAAAGAGCCCGTGTGATTCCGGAGAATAGGCCAAAAACCGCATTTGCTGGGGCATTTGTGGAGATTTTGCCGCACGGGGAATGTAACCCTGCAAATAAATCAACTCCGCAATCTCGACGAACCCAAGCCCCGCGAAAAACCGCTGGGCCATCGCTTGCTGCGGTTCGATCAGCACCTGGGCCAGATGCACGTCATGTTGGCCAAAATAGTCGCACAACTCGCCGACGAGTTGGACGGCGGCCGGGAGACCGCCGTCGGTGATCTGGGACGACGCGAGCAAAAGCAGGGTTTTTCCCGGACTGACGACTGGCAAAGCGGCCCAGATCAGTTGTCCGCCGCTTTCAGCCACCCATATCGAGTTCAGATCGATCCGCCGCTGGGCGGTCGATTGAATAAATTCGACGACCTGGGCGTTGGAAGCGGGCCGGCCGGTGGCGCCCAGGAGCATCGCCGCGGCGGCGTGCAGTTCCGCCGGCTTCACCGGGCGGCAGCGGATGGCCTTGTCTCCATCCCGCGTGGCCGCCAAAAGAGGATTTGACATCACCGCCACCGAGCGTAAGAATACCCTTGGCCGCGTGGAATGGCCATTGTTTTCCACACCCCGCCCCCACCGCGGAGAGTTTCACCATGCTATGCCGATGGCATTTGCCGCTTGCAGGATTGGCCCTTGTCTTCGCGCTGGTCGCGCCTCTACGGGCCGATTATCCCCAGCCCAGCCCCTATCCGGTCTCGTGGGAATTGACTTTTACTCATTCCGATCCCAAACGAATCCTCGTGCAGGGTCCGGGCGATTCCAATCCGGCCGCTTACTGGTACATGACCTATCATGTCGTCAATAAAACCGATCGCGACAAGATCCTCTTTTACCCCAGCTTCGAGATGATGCTGGAAGATGGCCGCGTCATCCGCAGCGACATGGGCATCGCCCCGGCCGTGTTCGATGCCATCAAGCGCCACGAGCGCCTGAAATACCTGCAAAGCCAGGATGTCATCGGCGGCGAACTCCGGCAAGGCGAGGACCAATCCAAAGACGGCGTGGCGATCTGGGCGGAGCCGCGGCTGCGGATGGGAACCTTCACCATCTTCTGCGCCGGATTCTGGGGCGAAAGCGCCACCGTGACGGTCGGCGACAAAGACGTGACCCTTCACAAAACATTGGAGTTGACGTATCACCTGGACTCGGATGAGAACCATCCAGGCAGCGGAGATCTAGTCGAAAAGGACGAGCAGTACGTGATGAGGTAATTTTCATGGCACATAAAAAAGGACAAGGTTCCACCCGGAACGGCCGCGACAGCAATCCGCAGTATCGTGGCGTCAAGGCCTACGGCGGCGAATCGATCACGGCCGGATCGATCATCATCCGCCAGCGCGGAACCAAATTTCAGCCCGGCTTCAACGTCGGCATCGGCAGCGACGACACCCTGTTCGCCCTGAAGGACGGCAAAGTGGAATTCCAGGGCCGCAAGGTGCATGTGCGCATCCCGCAGGCAACCGCGACGGCCTGAACCGCCCCGGAATGAATCGCAACTAACAAAGCCCACGGCGCCGCCGTGGGCTTTTGATTTAAACATGAACCAATATGTTCGTCGATGAAGCCATCATTCAGGTAAAAGCCGGCGACGGCGGCGACGGCTGCGTCTCCTTCCGGCGCGAGAAATACATCCCCAAGGGCGGCCCCGATGGCGGCGACGGCGGCGACGGCGGCAGCATTATCTTCGTGGCCGACCCAAACAAAGACACCCTTCTCGATTTCTCCGGCAAGCACCATTGGAAAGCCAAACGCGGCGAAGCGGGCATGGGCAAAAAAATGTCCGGCCTCAGCGGCGACGATCTGATCATTCAGGTCCCGCCGGGCACCCTGGTATTCGACGCCGACCATCAACTGCTCCTGGCCGATCTCAATGAGATAGAAAAACGCGTCGTCGTCGCCCGCGGCGGCAAGGGCGGACGCGGCAACTGGCGATTCAAAAGCTCCACCAACCAGGCCCCGCGCCACGCCGAGCCCGGCACCGAAGGCCAGGAGCGACGATTGCGCCTGGAACTGAAGCTGATCGCCGACATCGGCCTGGTCGGCATGCCCAACGCCGGCAAGAGCACGCTCCTGCGGACGATCTCCGCCGCCAGGCCCAAGGTGGCCGATTATCCTTTCACCACTCTCGACCCCCAGCTTGGAATCGTGGAACTGGGCCGCGACCGCCGAATTGTCGTGGCCGACATCCCCGGCCTGATCGAAGGCGCCCAGCACGGGCAGGGCCTCGGACACGCTTTCCTCCGCCACATCGAGCGCACCAAAATCATCGTGCACATGCTGGATTTGTATCCGATGGACGGCTCCGACCCGGCCGAAAACTACCGCAAGATTCGCCGCGAACTGGAGGCGTTCAGCTCCGTCCTGGCCGAGAAGAAAGAAGTCATCGCCGCCAACAAAATGGATTTGGCGATCGACAACGATGCGATCGACCGTCTTCGCCGCGAACTGCCGGGGCGGCAGATCTTCGCCATCAGCGGCGTAAGCCGCCAGGGCGTCGAGGATTTGCTGGAAGTCCTCTGGCGGATGTTGCAGGAGATCAAGGCGGACACGCCGGCGCCCGCGCGTCTCGTCGAGGAATCCCGCCATGGCGCTGCAGAATGATCTCCAAGTGGCACTGAAGGAATGGGCCGCCGTCTGCCAGGCGCTGGGTCGCGGGCGGCAAATCATCTTGCTCCGCAAGGGCGGAATTTACGAATCAGCCGGAGAATTCGAAATCGAACATCGTCAGTTTTTGCTCTTCCCAACCTATCTTCACCAAAACGCGGCGATGCTCAAAACCGAGCAGCACGCGGAGTTGAAAACCGTATCGGCGGAGCCGGCGAAGATTCACATCTCCCTCGCGGCCGAGATCACCGACATCGTTCCGATGTCGAAACGGGCGGCGATGTACGCGCTGGATGATGAGCATATCTGGACGCCTCCATTGATCGACATGCGCTTCAACTATCGCCCCCAGAATCCGCTGTACCTGCTGCTGCTCCGGGCATATCGGCTCCTCCGGCCGGTCACCATCGCCAACACGCCCGCTTATGCCGGCTGCAAAAGCTGGGTTCCGATGGAGCAGCCCATCGACACGGCGGATGCGGCCTCTGTCCTGGATGATGGGGAATTTGGGCGAAGGAGACACAGCATTATCCACCGGGCCGCCGCGATGTAACCCGTGGCTTGGCCGCTTCAGCCGCCATGTCCTCAAACCCGAACGGTTTATCCTTTGTTCACCCGCCCCTTTGATTTAAACTGTTTTTCCAGCATGGCCTCCGAGCGATCTCAGACCGTCGTTTCCGGCACCGGGCAAACACGCACCGGCGGATTGCGCGAGCAATTCTCCGCCGAGGAACTGTCGATCATTCTTTCTCATTTCGACATCGGCGTGATCGATTCCATCGTCGAATTTCCCCGCGGATCGCGCAAAGCACCCAAACTTCTCATCGTCAGCGAACAGGGCAAATTTCTCCTCAAACGCCGGGCACGCGGGAAAGACGATCCGTTCAAAGTCGCTTTCACGCATGCCCTGCAACTTTATCTGGCCAGCAAGCAGTTTCCCCTTCCGCATCTCATCGGCACGCGAAAAGAAAACAACTCGATGCTGCAATGGCGCAACGGGGTGTACGAGCTGTTCGAATACATCCCCGGCCAGTCGTATCCGCAAACGCTGGAAGCGACGTTCGACAGCGGACGGATTTTGGCGCTGTATCACAAGCTGCTGGAAGAATTCAAGAGCGAATGGCAACCCCCCAGCGGCAGCTATCACGCGGCCTCGGCCGTGGATTCAGGCCTGCGCACTATCTCTGCCGGCGTGCCGGATACTGACGAGAATCGCGAGGTGACCCAGTTGCTTGGTTTTCTGCTCTCGTCATACCGAAAGAGCGCCGAGAAAGTTCAATCATTGGGCATCGACAATTGGCCCAAGCAGATCGTTCATGCCGACTGGCATCCCGGCAACATGCTGTTCCGCGACAACCGCGTGGTGGCGGTGATCGATTACGACAGCGCCCGACTTTTGCCGCGGATCATCGACATCGCCAACGGCTCGCTTCAGTTCTCGATCATCGGCGGGGACGATGACGTGTCGAAATGGCCGGATTATCTCGACGAATCCCGCTTCAAGCGATTTCTGCGCGGATATGATGAGGTGATGCTTCTCTCGCAGGCGGAGATCCGAACGATCCCGCTGCTGATGATCGAAGCCCTGATTGCTGAGGCCGTTTTCCCGATCGCCGCCACCGGGTCGTTCGGAAAAGTCGATGGAATGCCGTTTTTGCAGATGGTGCAGCGTAAGATTCTCTGGATTCAGAAGAGTTACGACCGGCTCGTGGAATTAGCCGATGGTTGAAAAAGCCATGCGCAGCAGTTTTGTCTTGACGGATTGGTTTCGATATTTCTCATTCGCGATCACGCTGGCGGCCGTGCTGGCTTTCGCTTCACCGCCGATTCTTGCCGGCGCTGCGTCACCGGCGACCCAGCCCGCCGATGCGGTCCTGGTACATCAACTGGGAATCTGGATCACGCAGCTTGCCAGCGATGATTCGCAAACTCGCCAGGGCGCGCTCGATCGCCTTATGGATTTAAATCGCCAGGACTTGCCCGCGCTCCGTGCCGTGGCGATGGCCCAGAGCCCGCTGCTCCCAGGACAAGTAGCTCTCATCCGCCAGGTCGTCACCCAGGTTTTTCTGGCAGGCCAGCCGTACGATTTCGCCACCGATCCGAGCATGGGCCGGGGATTCATCGGCCTGAGCTGGGAAGGCGAACTGCCGATCGACTCGCCCCAGGGCGTGATCATCAAGGAGCGCCTTCCCGGCTTTGTCGGATATCGAATGCTTCAGCCCGGCGATGTTCTTGTTAAAATCCTCCGCGAGCCCCTCGAGCCGGATATTCCACTCCATCAATTTGAGCAGTTCACCAATGCGGTCAGACCCATGCAGGCCGGCGAACTGCTCCGCCTGGAGATCCTGCGATACGGCAAGCGGATGGACATCTCGTTCCAACTGGATCGTCGCCCCCTGAAGGCTAATCAGGAAATGGCGGTGATGCGCCAGTGGCTCAACGATCGCGCTCAAGCGGCGGAGGAATATTGGACCCAGCAGTTTTCGGCAATCGACCCCAGCCAAACGTCGCCTTCAACACAACCATGATCGATCCCCAACGTCGGATTCTCGACGCCCTCGCCTTGTGCAAGCGGGTGCTGATCACGACCCACAGCCGTCCCGACGGCGACGCCCTCGGCACCGCCGCGGCCATGGCCATGGGACTCCGCCGCAAGCAAATCGACAGCGAGGTCCTGCTCTTCGATCGCCTCCCCGTGAAATACGCCTTTTTGTTCAACGGGAACAACATCGCCCACCATGATGTCGAGGCCGGATGGCCGCAGCCGTATCCGCTGGAAAAGTATGATGCCCTGCTCGTGGTCGACACCGGAACCTGGTCGCAACTGCCCGGCCTGCGCGAGCATCTCGACGGCTGGAAAAAGCCGCGGCTGGTCCTTGACCATCACCTCACGCAGGAGGATTGGGCCGATGTGAAGCTGGTCGATACCGCCGCCGCCGCCGCCGGCGAAATCGCTGCGGGCCTGCTCGCCCAGTGGAAAATCCCCATCGACCGCTCCATCGCCACCGCTCTGTTCGTCGCCATCGCCAGCGACACCGGTTGGTTCCAATTCAGCAATACCCGCCCGGCCACGCTGCGCCTGGCCGCCGACCTGATGGAAGCCGGCGTGGATACGGACAGCATCTATCAACACCTCTACCAAAACGAACGAGCCGAACGTCTGGCCCTCCAGACCCGCGCCCAGGATTCATTGGAGCTATTGCAGAATGGCCGCCTGGCCGTCATGCGCGTCCTGAAAACCGATTTCGAGCAAACCGGCGCCAAACCCCAAGACACGGAAAATCTGATCAACATTCCCCTTCAGATTCGCACGGTCGAGGTTTCGATTTTAATGATCGAGCCCCTGGACGATTCGCCGATTCGCATCAGCCTGCGTAGCAAAGGCCAGGTAGACGTAGCAAGATTCGCCGAACAATTCGGCGGCGGCGGCCACGCCCGCGCCGCGGGATTAAAAATGCTCGGCCCCCTCGCAGCCGCCCACGGCCGCATCGTCACGGCGATGGCGAAATCACTCCCATAGACCCGACAGTATCCCGCCGCGAATCCCCGTTTAGCCGGGCCGTCCTCGGCCCGCCCCCCCCCACGAATCCGGATTGACAAGCCTGATGTCAAAGGTTATCATCGTCGATAACACCAGGACGGGATATGCCGCATCTTGAGGTGATCTGGATCAGCGGCCCGGATGGAAATGTCCAGCACCTCGCCGAGCACGGTGTGACTCGCGAGGAAGCCGAGGACGTGCTGGCCGACCCCATCGCCACGGACGTCAGCCGAAGCACGGGCCGTCCGATTGCTTTCGGCTTTACCCGCTCCGGCCGGAAACCGGCCGTAGTTTACGAACGCGTTGACCGGATGACCGCATATCCGATCACCGCGTTCGATGTGGAGGATTAGCCATGCCCGCCATTCGCCGCTCAAAAAAGAAGCTCAGCCCCCGGCGGATCAAAACCCTGAAAGCCCTGGCGCGCAAGATCGACACCGAGGATTCCGCGGCTATTCGCGCTCAGGCTCGTGAGGTATTCAATCGTCACCAATGGCTTCGGCGCGTCGTCGATGACCTCAAAGCCCAGCGACAAAACCGTGGCTTGAGCCTTACCGATCTTGCGCGGCTCACGGGCATCGCCAAGCCAAATCTGAGCCGTCTGGAAAACAGCGTCCACTCAACGCCGACGTTGGACACCCTGGAGCGTTACGCCCGCGCCGTTGGTATGACGGTGCGCGTCGAACTGGTGGATGCCACTGCGGCCTGATGCCTGAATGGGAAATGGATGATTTGCCGACGCTGATCGAGTGGAGCGCGGTACAATTCCCAAGAATGAAAGGCTTTTGCTGGTGGTCGTTCAACGGGCTTGCAGTGGCATCGCTGGCGCTGTTTTTGGCTTCTGCAATTTACCTGTGGACCAGTCGCGGGTTTAAGTCCGAGCCGCACGGGGTTCAGATTGTTTTGCCAGTCCAATCCGATGCCGACGAGGTATTGGTAGTCGATTTTGGCAATGTGGAACACTGGGAATACACGCCTTGGGACAACAAGTGGTATCTCATGTCTGGTGAACCCCTCGTTACCATTCTGCTGGCGATTCTTCCGCTGGTCTGGGTAATGCCGTTTTTGAGCCGTACTCTGGGGGCGCGAGCATCGGTTGGATGCTGTGCGCATTGCGGCTACGATCTCCGCGCCACGCACGACCGATGCCCGGAATGCGGAACGATCCCGTCGAACAAGGGAAGCATTTCAAACGGAACCGATGCTGAAATCTCTGCACCTTAGCGTCTTTGCGTGAGATTTTTCGATAATGGTCGATTTCAAATTACAGAGCCGGGGCGTGCCGCCCCGGACCGGGCCGGCACGGCCCGGCTCTGTCGAAATGCTTAAATCGGCCGCTACCCCAATTCCGCCAAAATTGACCATTTTTTAACCAACCAGTATAATTCCCACACGTCGGGGAGCACTTGGCGGGAAACGAGCTATGGCTGTAGTCGAATTGAACAATATCAGCAAAGTCTATCCCGGCGGCGTCAAAGCCGTCGATTCCATCGACCTCCACATCGCCGATCGCGAATTCATCGTGCTGGTCGGACCCTCCGGCTGCGGAAAAACCACCACCCTGCGCATGGTCGCCGGGCTCGAGGAGATTACCGAGGGGACCATCAAAATCGGCGACCGGGTCGTGAACGATGTCCCGCCCAAGAGCCGTGATATCGCCATGGTGTTTCAGAATTACGCCCTGTATCCGCACATGACGGTCTACAAGAACATGGCCTTCGGCCTGAAGCTGCGGGGCATGCCCAGGGCGGAGATCAACAAGCGGGTTGGCGAGGCGGCCAAGATTCTGGAAATCGAACATTTACTGGATCGCAAGCCCAAGCAGCTCTCCGGCGGTCAGCGTCAGCGCGTCGCGGTGGGTCGGGCGATCGTTCGGGAGCCGGCGGCATTTTTATTCGATGAGCCGTTGTCCAACCTCGATGCAAAACTTCGCGTCACCACGCGAGCGGAACTCAAGCGGCTTCATCAGCGCCTGCGCACCACGACGCTTTACGTGACGCACGATCAGGAAGAGGCGATGACGCTCGGCGATCGCATCGTGGTCATGAAAGATGGAATCATTCAGCAGGCGGATACGCCATTGCAGACCTATAATCGGCCTAAGAACCGCTTCGTGGCCGGTTTTATCGGAATGCCGCCGATGAATTTCTTCAACGGGGCGATCCGAAGTGCCGGCGGCAAGCTGACTTTTGAAGAAGGCAAACTGGCGGGAGCGCATCAGAAAGCCGCCGCCGCCGCCGCGAATGGAAATGCCCGCGATGTGCCGGTTGTCCCGACCGGCGAGTTGACCTTCCCCGGAAACGGGTTTACGCTTTCATTGGATGCGTTGCCCGAGGCGGTGAAGAATCGCCTGGCTTCGCGTGCCGGCACGCCGATGGTTCTGGGCATTCGCCCGGAACATTTGCATTTGCGTGCGGTTGACGGATCGTCGCCCATGAAGGTTCGGATGAACGTGATCGAGCCGCTGGGCAGCAGTATGGACGTTTATATGAGCACCGCTTTGCACGAATACGTGGTTGGGCGATTGGAAGCCCAGGGCGGCGTGCAGACGGGAACCGAAGCGACCGTGTATGTCGATCTTCGTAAAGCTCATCTTTTTGAACCCGGAGACACCGGGATGAACCTGAGCCTGGAGACCATGTCTCCTACTAACGAGCCCGCCCATGCACTTGCTTAAGCAGATGCACGGACCGAGCCCTTCGGCTTTTAAGCCGCCTATCCGGAATGGCGCCGGGTAGCGGCTGGTGCTTTTTGCACCACAAGTCGGATGTAAGGCTACGGGCCGCCAAGTTTGGTCGGCCTTTTTTGTTGGACGGAATTTTCAGAGCATCATCATGATGAATTCGCAGGAACTGATCCGAATCGTTGACGGCATCGCCCGAGACAAGAACATCGAGCGCGACCAGATCTACAACGACATCGAGCAAGCCGTCGCTTCCGGTCTGCGCAAGCAATTCAACACCGAAGATACCAGCGAATTCACGGTGAAAGTCGACCGCCAGTCCGGCCTCATCTCCGCGGCCAGGCAGGGCGTGGAAGTTCCGCTGTCGGTCGTCGGACGCATCGGGGCACAGACCGTCAAGCAGGTCATGATCCAGCTCATCCGCCAGGACGAGCGCGGCAGCATCTACGAGGAATACAAGGACCGCGTGGGCACGATCATCACCGGCACCGTCGCCCGCTTCGAAAAAGATACGATGATCGTCACCCTCCTGCGCAACATCGAGGGAATCATGCCGCGCAGCGAACAAATCCCCGGCGAAGTGCATCAGGTCGGCGAGCGCGTGCAGGCGCTGATTCTGGAAGTGCGCGACACGCCCAGCGCGGTGAAGATCATCCTCAGCCGCAGCCATCCCGAGTTGATCCGCCGCCTCTTTGAGCGCGAGGTTCCAGAGGTGGGCGAGCGGACAATTGAGATCAAGGCCCTGGCCCGCGAGCCGGGACACCGCACCAAGATCGCCGTCAGCTCCATCGATTCCAAGGTGGATGCGGTGGGCGCGTGCGTCGGCGTCCGCGGCAGCCGGATCAAGAACATCGTGGACGAACTCGGCGGCGAAAAAATCGACATCGTCCGCTGGAACGAATCGAGCCAAATCCTCATCAGCAACGCCCTGAAGCCCGCCGAAGTCGCCGAAGTCGCGCTCTGCTTTGAACTGGGCCGCGCCACCGTCGTGGTGAATGAAGATCAACTTTCGCTGGCCATCGGCAAGCGGGGCCAGAACGTTCGTCTCGCCGCGCGTTTGACGGGCTGGGATATCGATATTCTCACGCCCACCGAATTCCAGAAGGGCGTGAAACGCCTGGATGCAACCCTCAAGAGCATCGAGGGAGTCACCAAGGAGATGATCGACAAGGTGATCGTCCTCGGCCTGATCGACGTGCGCGACCTGGAAGAAGTGGGAATCGGTCCGTTGATGGAAGAGCTTGGCCTTACCGAAGAGACGGCCCAGAAGGTGGTGGACCGCTGCTCCGAGGAAGCCAAGATCGTCGCCGTCGAGCAGGAGGCCAAAAAGATCGCCGATGCGTCCGCGAAGGCGGCCGTCGCCGCCGGCCAGGCCGCCGACAAGGCGGCGCTGCTGGCCCTGGGCGAAGCCCCGGCGGAAGAAAAACTGCCCGGCGCCTTGGAAGCCGCGCTCGGCGGAGCGCCGGAAACCATCGTTCACAGCGAATCAACCCCCGCCGTCGGAGAAGAAGTCAGTCCCGAAGAATCGGCGATGCAGGGCATTGCCGAATCCGGCGCCGCTCCGGACGACAAGACATTGGACGCGGGCGAGGACGACACCGCCGCGCTGGCCGAGGGCCGCGAGGCGCCGCCGTTGGATGACCCGAATAAGCTGTAAGCAAAAAGAGTAGAGACCGGAATTTTTCGGAGATTTGTTTTGGCAAAAGGCATACGAGTCAACCTGTTAGCCAAGGAACTTGGCGTGGAAAGCAAATCGATCCTTCAGAAGCTGAAGGAAGAGGGGCTTTCCGACGCGGCGCCAAACCACATGAGCACGTTGTCGCTCGGATTGGCCGAGTCGGTGCGCGAGTGGTTCAGCAACGGCCAGCAGTCCGGCGGCACGGCGGTGGAGACGGCCGCGCACGTGGAGGTTGCCGCCAAGCCCAAAACAGCGCGGAGCCGCAAGAAGAAAGAGGAGACCGCTCCACCGGCGGAGGCGCCGCCCACGGCGGTTGCCGAAGCGCCGGCTGAGCCGATTGTCAGGCACATCCCGGCCAAGCGAGAGGCGGAACCCGAAGCCGAGAAGCCGGCCGCACCGAAAGCGCCGGCCGCCCCGCACCCGGTTATTGTCGAAATTCCAAAGCCCGAGGTGGCTCTCCCACCCGCAGCGCCGGCTCCCCCGGCCGCGGCGACCGCCGCCCCGGCGACCATCGCCCCGGTGACCGCCGCCCCGGCCAAGCCCCCGACCCCGCCGCCCGCGCCCGGAGGCCCCGCCGTCGCAGCGCCACTGGGAACCGAACACATTCGTCCGACACGGCCGACGGTCACCTTGGCGAGCCGCGCCGCAGCCCAAACGCCTCCGGAGCGCAAGCCGGTCGTGCAGGCGCCGCAGCTTACCTCGCTTCAACCTGCGAAAATTCAGGGCCCGCGCGTCGTCCGCATCGAGAAGCAAGAAGCGATCGAGCAACGCGCCCCGCGCCCGGCTCGGCCCGCCGCCGAATCGACGGGCGTCACGCCCGCCGGCCCGCGCGCCGGACGCGGCGTCAAGTCGGCCGATGACGATGACGAGGAGACGAAGAAAAAAGCCGCCAAGAAAGGCGGAAGTCTTTCCAGCCGTCGCCGGGGCGTGGACGGCCGCCGCGGCGAAGCGATGGAAAAACTCAAGGAGTTCACGGATGCCGACCTCATCGCCCGCCGCGACGCACTCAACGCCGCCGCCACTTCCCGTAACGTCTTCGACACCCATCTTCGCCAGATCGAAAAACGCGGCACCCACACCCAGGCCAAGTCGATCACTCAGCGAGGCGAGCCGGTCACCATCGAGGAGCCCATCACCGTTCGGTCCCTCTCGGCAGCGCTGGGCGTCAAGACCAACGACATTCAGGGCCGCCTCATGAAGCAGGGCGTCAGCGCCACCGTGAATCAGGCCCTGGATCCCGAAACCGCCGGGGCCATCGCGTTGGAATTCGGCATCGAGTTGAAGATCGCGCAAAAAGCGACGTTGGAAGAGTTGTTGATGAATGAGATCGTTTCGCGCGAAACCGATTCCGCCAAATTGCGATTACGGCCGCCGGTGGTGACGATCCTGGGCCACGTCGATCACGGCAAGACGTCGTTGCTCGACAAAATCCGCAACGCCAACGTGGCCGCGGGCGAGGCCGGGGGCATCACCCAGCACACCGCGGCGTGGATGGTGCAGCTTGGCGAGAAGCGCGTGACCTTCATCGATACGCCGGGCCACCAGGCCTTCACCGCCATGCGCGCCCGCGGGGCCAATATGACCGATGTGGTCGTCCTGGTCGTTTCCGCCGCCGAGGGCGTCCAGCCCCAGACCATCGAATCGATCAATCACGCCCGCGCCGCGGAAGTGCCGATCGTCGTTGCGCTCAACAAGATCGACCGCGCCGATGCCAATCCCGACATGGTTCTTGGCCAGCTCGCCAAGGAAGGTCTGAATCCAATCGAATATGGCGGCGACACCGAAGTGGTCCGCACCAGCGCCACGACGGGGAAGGGAATTCAGGAATTGATCGAAGTTCTCGATCTGCAAAGCCAGATCATGGAATTGAAGTCCGATCCGACGACTCCGGCGCGCGGCAGCGTGATCGAGAGCCGAATGGACGAGGGGCTTGGCCCAGTCGCGACGGTGCTGATTCAGGAGGGGACGCTGAGGGTCGGCGACATCGGCCTGGCCGGTCCGGGCTTCGGACGCATCCGCAATCTGGTCAACGATCGCGGCGAGATGATCCAGGAGGCCGGCCCCAGCACGCCCGTCGTCGTCAGCGGACTGAGCGAATTGCCCCAGGCCGGTGATAAATTCTATGTCATGGAAGACATGGAGCGCACCCGCTCCATCGCCGAGGAGCGCCAAAGCCGCACCCGCCAAACCGACCTCGCCGGCGCCAACCGCGTCACGCTCGACACGCTCTTCGACTCGATGAAGGCCGAGGAGATCAAGACCATCAACCTCATCATCAAGGGCGACGTGCAAGGGTCGGTGGAAACGCTCGCCAAGACCGTCACCGATGCCAACACCAACGAGGTCCGCGTCCGCGTGGTGCACAGCGCCGTCGGCGCGATCAACGAAAGCGACGTGGAACTCGCTGATGCGTCCAAGGCCGTCATCATCGGGTTCCACGTGGTCCCCGATGAATCGGCCCGCCAGATGGCCGAGCAGCGCCGCGTCGAAATCCGGCTGTACCGCGTCATCTACGAGATCTTCGACGATTTGAAAAAAGCGCTCTCGGGACTTCTGGAGCCGGAAATCCGCGAAAAACTCCACGGACACGCCGAGATCCGCAAGGTGTACAAGGTTTCCAGGATCGGCAACGTGGCCGGCTGTTTCGTCACCGACGGGCACATTCAACGCGGAAGCAAAATCCGCCTCATTCGCGACGGCGTGGTCATCACCCAGGACCTTTCGCTGGAATCGCTCAAGCGCCTCAAAGACGATGTGAAAGAGGTCAAGGCCGGCTTCGAATGCGGATTAAAGATCAGTGGTTATGACGACATCAAGACCGGCGATGTGCTGGAAGCCTACGTCCGCGAGACGTTCCAGAGAACCCTGTGAACGAGTGCAAGTTGAAAGTAAGAAGAATGAAGTGCAAGTAACAAGTACCAAGTGCAAGTTAAATCAAGGGCTTCTACTCGTCACTTGTACTTGCCGCTTGCACTTCCCGAAATGACCATCGGCGTGTTGCAAATCGAGATTTCGATCGCCGACGCGATGTCCCTGAAGGACAAGCGCCGCGTGGTCAAGAGCATCAAGGACCGCATCGCCCACGCGCACAACGTCTCCATCGCGGAGGTCGGAGCATTGGACGAGCATCGCCGCTCGATCCTGGGCATGGCGATGGTGAGCAACGACAGCCGCTACGTCGAAGGCGCGCTCAGCAAGCTGGTCGATTTCGTGCGGTCGGTGCCGCAGGTTTCGCTCGTGGATTATCGGATTGAGTTGTTATGAGGAGACCATGTCCCGCCGAACCGAACGACTGGCCAGCACCATTCAGCAGGAACTGGGCCTGATCATCCTGCGAGAGCTGAACGATCCCCGGCTGACCGGATTGCCCAGCATCACGCGCGTGAAAATCAGCCCGGACCTGTCGGTGGCGGATGTCTACATGACGGTCATGGGCACGCAGGGCCAGCAGACGGCGGCGCTGAACGCGCTGCGCCACTCGGCCGGGCTGATGCGCACGAAATTGACGCACTCGCTCACGTTGCGGGTGGCGCCGTTCCTGAAGTTTCATCTGGATGAAAACCTGAAAAAGGAACTGGAGCTTCTGGAAGTGCTGAGGAAAGTTTCAGAGGAGAACGCCGAGCTGGACCGCCGCCGCTCGGAAAAGGATCAGGAATCGAATGAAAAACGCGACTAAACACGGTGATGAATTGAAACAGTTGTTCAAGCGCCTCTCGCGCGACGGGAAGCCCGACCCCCGTCCGACGTTCGAGGCCCTCGAAGCGCTGGTGCGCGCCGCCATGAGCTACGACGTCAGCGATTCGCGCGCCGAAGATGCGATGAAGGCGATCACCAAAGAGTTCGTGGACCTCAACGAGCTGCGCGTGGCGACGGACCTGGAAATCCAGGAAATGCTCGGCGTCCGATATCCCGCCATCGAGCAGCGCGTCGCGATGATCACCCAATGTCTCAACGATATTTTCGAGCGCGAGCACACGATGAGCCTCGACCGCCTCAAAACCGTCAGCAAACGCGAAGCTCGCCAATTCCTGCGCGAGCTGCCGGGAATTCACCCGTTCGTCGAGGCATTTATCATGCTCTTCACGCTCGAGGGCAGCGCGTTCCCTCTGGATGATGAGATGCTCTCGTATTTGAAGGATCAGGAAATTCTCGACGAGGAGACGACCCTGCTGGACGCGCAGAAATTTCTGGAAAACCACCTCAAAAGCGATGAAGTGTATGAAAGTTTTGTGATGCTTCGCAAGGCGGCCCACGCCGATGGAGCGAAGAAAAGGGCCAAGTCATGACCGACCGCCTGCCTACAACCACGCTGCGCCTGGGGCTTCCCAGCGGAAGCCTGCAACAGTCCACCATCGAACTGTTCGGCCGCGCCGGCTATCGGATCAACATCGCCGAACGCAGCGTTTTTCCCCGCATCGACGACGAAAAACTCTCCGCGGTATTTTTCCGCGCCCAGGAGATCAGCCGATACGTCGTGGACAACATCATCGACTGCGGCCTGACCGGCTACGACTACGTCGTCGAGAACGGCAACGAGGCCGACGTGATCGAGGTGTGCGAGCTGACCTATTCGCGCGCCACCTCCAACCCATACCGCTGGGTGCTGGCCGTTCCGGAGGAAAGCCCCGTCCGCCGCGCCGAAGATTTGAATGGCAAGATCATCGCCACCGAACTGGTCAACACCACGCGCCGCTGGTTCGCCGCCAGGAACATCCAGGTGAACGTCGAGTTCTCCTGGGGCACGACCGAAATCAAGGCCCGCCTGCTCGACGCCATCGTCGAGGGAACCGAAACCGGCTCGTCATTGCGGGCCAACAATCTTCGCATCGTCGACACGCTTCTGACCAGCACGACCCGATTCGTGGCCAACAAATCCGCCTGGGAAATCCCCTGGAAGCGCGAGAAAATGGAAAACATCGCGATGCTTCTCAAGGGCGCGATCGAAGCCAGGGCCAAAGTCGGCCTGAAGATGAACGTCCCGGAAGACCGGCTCAGTGAGGTGGTTGGATTCTTACCGGCCGAGAAGAGCCCAACCGTCAGCCGATTGGCCGATGGAAATTGGGTCGCCGTCGAAGTGATCCTCGAAGAAAAGCAGGAGCGCGAATTGATTCCCCGCCTCAAGCGTGCCGGCGCCACGGGAATCATCACCTATCCACTGAATAAGGTGATCCCATAAACGACGCCAAGCGCCAATTTCGCCGAACCAGACCCCCTACACCCATTTAGCCCGGCGTGAAAACACGCCGGGCCCATCATCATGGCCGGACACAGTCACTGGGCGAAGATCAAGCGTGCCAAAGGCGCCACCGACGCCAAGCGCGGCAAAGTCTGGAGCAAGATCGCCCGCAAGATCATCATCGCCGCCCGCGGTGGCGGCGATCCGCGCGACAATCTTTCCCTTCGATACACCATCGACGAAGCCAAGGCCGCCAACATGCCTAAGGACACGATCGAAAAAGCGATCATGAAGGGCACGGGAGAATTGGGCGGCGAAAACTACGAAGCAGCCGTCTACGAAGGCTACGCCCCCGGCGGCATCGCCATCATGATCGACGCCCTGACCAACAACCGCGCCCGCACCGCCCCGGAATTGCGCTCCATCTTCGAAAAGCACGGCGGAAACTTCGCCGCCAGCGGCGCCGTCGCCTTCCAGTTCGTCAAGCAGGGAATCATCACCGTCAAAGCGTCGTCAACCGACGAAGACAAGCTGCTGGAACTCGGCCTCGAAGCCGGCGCCGACGACATCAAAAACGAGGGCGAAGTTTTCGAATTGATCACGTCCCCCACGAGTTTCATCAAAGTCAAGGAAGCCGTCTCCGCGGCCAACATTCCCATCGAAGCGTCGGAGATCACGAATGTTCCCACCAGCACGATCCCGATCGACGCAGAAAAAGCGCAGAAGCTGCTGAAGCTGATTGATACGCTGGAAGACAACGACGACGTGCAGACCGTCAGCCACAACGCGGAGATACCCGAGGGCGTGTCCGTCTAAACGCAACGCCCCAAATCCCACACAAACCACCCACTTTTAGCCGCGTCGCTTGCGACGCGTGGTATTGGCGTCGTCCCAGCATCACGGTCCTGTAATCACCCCGCCTTCAAAATCCGCCGCCGCTTTCCATCTTCCGGAACCAACTCGATATGTAGCGTGGCGTTCAACGCGGTGGCAATCCTTCTCAAAGTCTCCACTGAATGACCGGTATAGTCGGCATCCTCAATCCTGCTGATTTGGGAGGGCTGGGTACCGATGCGTTTGGCGAGTTCAGCCTGTGTCAAACCGGCCCCCTCCCTCAACATGCGAATCCTGTCCCCCAAGGCCAAGGCCGACATCGTTGCCTGCGCTTCGGCCAGACGCTGCTTGGGCTTCCCGCGGTAATACCGGCGAAAGAGGATTTCGCTTGCCGTCTCCGAGGACCTACGCTTTTTAGCCACGTCCTTCTGTCCTTTTGTTACGTGCCGCCCGAACGGTGGAATTTCACTCACACACCCATCAGAAAATCTTTGCTCGCCACCAGCCCGCGTTTTTCGCCGGCTTCCGAACCGTTGAAATCCTCATCTTCCAATTCCACGCTGACGAGGCCGTCGTATTTCGATTCGCTCAGCATTCGTAGCAACGTCGTCCACGGAGCCGTGCCATGGCCGGGAATGCAGTACCGCCAGTGATATCCGCCGTAGGGGCGCGGCTCGGCAAACGTCGCGGGCTGGAGATTGCCGAATTCGTACAGTCCCCCGTCGATGATTTGCGTGTCCTTGGCATGTACGTGCCCGACACGGGCGGCGAATTCGCCGAGAAACCGCGCCGGATCCATTCCCATGCGGATCAGATGCGACGGATCGAAATTGATGGCCAGTCGATCGCTGGCCGTTTCCTTGAAAAATGCCCGAACGCTTTCCGGCGTGCAGCAAAAAGCGGGATAATACGGATAACTTCCCGGATATCCTTCGATCACGATTCGCGCGCCGGTGGCGGCGATGGATTCGGCGAGCTGGGAATATCCCTCGACGGCCAATTTAAAATTCTGCTTACGATCGCGCGAATCATCATCGGGAAAGATAACCGTGAAGAAATTGCGAACGCCCAGGGCGGCGACCGATTTGATGTGATCCGCGGCGGCGGCCACGGCATCCTTGCGCTTGGCGGGATCGGCCGACGCGATCGCTTCCCAGGGCCGTTTCAGGTCCACCGATCCCACACGCAGGTTTGCGGCAAGGATCGGTTTGATCTGGTCGGCCGGCAGATCGCCGACATCAATGCCTTCGAATCCATTATTCCTGGCGAACGAGATCACGTTGTTGAGATTCTTCTGCCATTCGCTCCAGCCGCGGCGGAAGCCGATGGGCAACGAACCGGTGTGTGTTTGGGCCATGGAAATGATTTGCCATGATTGGATTCAAAATGCAACAAAAAAGAAAATGCATTTTTGCCACAGATATCGGATGCACGCGGATAAAAGCATTTTGTTTTGATTTATCCGTGTGAATCTGATTTTGTATCTGTGGCCAAATTCTTTGTGTTTGCTACACTGCGATACATCCCTATGTCCTACACCGTCCTGGCCCGAAAATATCGCTCCGCGAACTTCGACGAACTCGTCGGGCAGGAACACATTGCCAAGACGCTCAAGAAAGCCATCGAGACCGGTCGCATCGCGCATGCGTATCTCTTTTGCGGAACGCGCGGCACCGGCAAGACCAGCACGGCCAGGATTCTGGCCAAGGCGCTGAATTGCCAGAAGTCCGACGGACCCACGCCCGATCCCTGCGGGAAATGCGATTCGTGCCTCTCGATTGCGCGCGGGGACGACATCGACGTGATCGAGATCGACGCGGCCAGCAACACCGGCGTCGACAACGTCCGCGAGATCATCGAAAACGCCCAGTACCGCCCGGCCCGCAGCCGGTTCAAGATCTACATCATCGACGAAGTTCACATGCTCAGTAAGTCGGCGTTCAACGCGCTGCTCAAGATACTTGAGGAGCCGCCGAGCCACGTCAAATTCATCCTGGCCACGACCGAGCCGGAAAAGGTTTTGCCGACGATTCTGTCGCGCTGCCAGCGGTTTGATTTTCGCAATATTTCTTCGCGCGAGATCGCCCGGCATTTGAAGGAAATCTGCAAGAAGGAAAAGATTTCAGCCCAGGAGAATGCGCTGGCAATCGTGGCCAAGGCGGGGGCGGGCTCGATGCGCGATGCGCTGTCGCTGCTGGATCGACTCCTGAGCCTCGGAGACAAAAATCTCTCGGCCCAAAACGTCGAGGAAATGCTCGGCTTGCCGCGCGTGCAGCTCGTCGCCGAACTGGTCGATTCCATCGGAACCGGCGATGCAAAGCAAACGCTGCAGCGGGCCGATGCGATGTTCAACTCGGGCCTGTCGGCCGATGCGCTGATCGCGGCCCTGTCGGATCATCTGCGGAACCTGCTGATTGCACGGACGTGCGGCAAGGAAAGCGGACTCTTGAACGTGCCGGGGTTGAGCGAATCTGAATTGGCCGATCAGGCCGCGAAATTCGAACCGGCCACGCTGTCGCAGGACATCGCGATATTGGAAGAGCTGCGGCGGAACTTGCGGCAGAGCCAGACAGGCCGGGCGATGCTCGATGCCACGCTGGTGCGGCTGGCGCTGGCGGAGCAGTTCTCCTCGATCGAACAACTCCTGGCGTCGCCTTCGGCCACCCCTTCAGTGGATCAAAAAAAAAAGCTTGAGCCGGTGACGGCAGCGCCTCCCGCCGCACCGCTGGAGGAGCAACCGACCCCGAGCGCCCCCGTTGCCGTGCCGGAGGATTTGTGGGCGGGCCTGCTCGCGAGATTGGAACAGAAGACCTCCTCGCTGGCCCACACGCTGCGGATGGCCACCTTCGGCGGAATCGACCAGGGCCAGGCGGTCATTCTTTTTCCGCATCATCTGGATACGTTTGCCAGGCAATGGTCCAGCAACGGCAAGAAGGATCAGATTGCCCAGACTTTGACCGATCTTCGCGGCGAGCCGACGGGAGTGAAATTCGAGATCGAACAGCAGGACGCCGCTGTGCGCGCCGGCGGCAGAGCCGCGCCGCCCGCAAAATCGCCGATCGATCCGGCCGCCCAGGACGATCCGCTGGTAAAAATGGTGATGGAAGAATTCGGCGGACGGATCGTCAAGGTGGAATAGAATACAAGACGAAAGGCCCGAATGTTCGATGCATTGAAAAACCTCGGCAATATCGGCGAGCTGATGAAACAGGCGAAGGAGATGCAGGGAAAGATGGCGGCCATGCAGGAAGAGCTGGCCCGCAAGCAAGTAACCGCCGACGCCGGAGCCGGCATGGTGGAAGCGACCGTCAATGGGAAACAGGAATTGGTGAAGCTGAAGATCGACAAGCAGAAGATCGACACCAACGACACCGAAATGCTGGAGGAGATGGTCGTCGCGGCAGTTCAGGCGGCCCAGACCAAGGCCGCGGACATGATGAAGGATCAGATGCAGAAGGCCATGGGGGATTTGGGTTTGCCGCCGGGACTCTTGCCTTGAGATGGCCCAAAAGGCGGCCGCAAAGAGAAGAAATTTTGCGACAGATACAAATCAGATGCACACGGATGAAATGCCAATTGCAACACGAATTCCAGATTGCTCGCCCGTTTTTGTATTATCTGTGTGAATCTGATTTTTATCTGTGGCAAAAATCGCATTTCTTGCTTAATCCGGACCGATTTCCCGCAGCTTCTTTTCCAGCAATTTCTGCCGCCGAGCCGCGGCGGCGTTGAGCCAGTCGCGAAGCGCGTCGGCGGATTTGGCGTCCAGCATTTTTTCAACCGTGGCTAATTCATCGCGCAGCCGGCGCAGGCCGGCTTTGAGGTTGTCGGCGTTGTCCAGAAAAATATCGCGCCAGAGCGCCCCATCGCCGCCGGCGATGCGCGTGGTGTCCAGAAATCCCTTGCCGCTCAGATCGAGTCCCGCGTCTTCCTGCATGGCCACCAAAGCGGCCGCCAAAAGATGCGGAAGATGGCTCACATCCGCCAGAAGCCGGTCGTGGTCGTCGGGGCTGAGCCGCGTCGTGCGCATGCCCAGCAAACGCCAGAATTGCTCGATGCGATCGACCGCGTCGGGATGAGCCGCGGGCGTGGGGGTCACGATGCAAAGCTGATTCTGGAACAGATCGGCCCGCGAGAATTCCACGCCGCGTTTTTCGCTGCCGGCCATTGGATGGCTCGCCACGAATTCGACGCCCTTGGGAAGATGCGATTCGCCGAGTCGTGCGATCGAGCGTTTGGTGCTTCCCACGTCCGTCACCAACGCCCCCGGCGCCAGGGCCGGTCCGATTTGGGCGAGAATGGATTCGAACAAGCCAACGGGCGTGCAGAGGATGACCAGATCGGACCCGGCCACCGAGGCGGCCGCGTCGAGTTCGAAACGATCGATGGCCCCGATTTCAACGGCATGGTCCAGCCCCGCGCGGCGTTGGCCAAAGCCAACGATGCGGCATTGCGGCGCGGCCGAGCGCACGGCCAAGCCAATCGACCCGCCCAGCAGGCCGACGCCCAGGATCGTCAGTTGGCGTGGAAGCATTGAGGTAAATCAGGATGACAAAATATGGCGGAAGTGCAAGTGGGAAGTACAAGTGGCAAGTCGGCCATTCAACTTGTACCTGCAACTGGTAACTTGCACTGCTCTCCAAGTTGTTCCAGCACGTGCTGATACGCCGCGTACAGCGCCAGATTTCTGGGTGCGACAATAAGTTCCGGGGCCGACGGGTTGCTTCGGTTGCCGCGGGAGATGGGCTCCTGAAATCCGGCGACGCAGGATCGGCCGACTTTCCCGCGGATCACGCCAACCGTGTAATCGACGGTGAACAGATACTGGTGCCGGCTCTCCTCCGTGCGGAAGAAGAGGTCGCGGACGCGGATGCTGGCGGCGCCGGGGATGGGAAAGTTCCCGGCGGTGCGCTCCGCGAGGTGAAGCCGGTCCCCGGAGGCGAAGTGCATGTTCCATTGATGAGCCAAGGCGCTCAGCCGTCGGCGGCAAAGATATCCGCCCACCGCCCCTTGGCAGACGATGACCATTAGAATCGCAAGAACCAAAATCAAATACAGTTGTGGCGACACGATATCAGCCTGGGTTCGGAGCAGTTGCGGCGGCCGGCTGGTTTGCCGGCTTGCCGGTGGGAATATTGAATTTGATCCGGTAATCCGGAACAATCGGGTTCAGAGAGCTGATCCAATCGGACATTTCGGTATAGCTGGGGTCCTGTTCATTGCGAAACATCGGCTTGAAATCGTGGACGTCGGGATGGGGCATGACCGCCAGCAGCCGGGGCAGGCCGAACTGTAGGATCAGCGACGAGGCGGTATGCAGGCGGTCGAACATCGGGCGAGTGACCGGTCCATTCCCGAACATGTCGCCGCCCTGAATCTTGCGGCTGGTCTCCTGGAGAATGTAGAAATTGGTGTAGGCCACCAGCGTTTTGTCCGCGTCGGGATAAAGAAAGAATCCGCCGGACCCGGTGCTGCCATGGCAGCCGGCGGCGGCGCAGCCGGCGAGAATTCTCGGCTGAATGCGCGTGCGGAATTCGAGCATCACCGTAGGATCGGAAATCACCATCACATTCCGCACCAGCTGTTCGTTGCCGGTTTGAACGATATCCAGCGCCTGCTGCACCGGGGTTTCGCCGTTAAAAGTCGCCGGGTCGGCGCCGGTCAGAGCCAGATAACGGTTGCGAACGTTGTTGTTGAAATCGATCCGGGCCTGTTCGTCGGGAAGAAGCTCATGCCGCCGGATGGTTTGAACATCAGCCATCCGGAGATATTTTCCGACCGTGGGGGTGGATGCCGATTCAGCGGGCGCCGCGCCCTGCGGGCTCGGCTCGGTTGACGCATTGGCCTGCGTGTTCAGCTTCGTGTCCAGGGCCCGTTCACTGGCAATGGTGTCCAGAAGAATGGCGGCATCCGGATCGTGCGGATCGATCCGCTGAACGTCCCTGGCGGCGTCGGCGGCCAGATCGTACTCGCGCTGCGTCAATGCCCAGCGGCTCAGATCGATCCGCCCCTTGATGTCGTTCGGATCAAGGCTGGCCAGCCGCCGGCGAAACTCATCCGCCGCATCCTTGGGATAAGCGATGGAAGCGACGTTGTCGTCGTTGACGGTGACCGTGACTCCGTGCAGAGTGACGTTATAAGACTTTCCGTCGGGGCCCCGTTGAATGTCGCCCTGAATCCGCCGGCCGTCCCGGGTCGAGAGGGTTCCCTGTTTCGCGAGCAATCCCGAGGTCAGCAGACATACTGCCGCAATGCCGAGCCACCACCGTCGAATCATGAACAGTCTCCTCGCCAGCGATGTCGAGATATGGATCGTAAATCGAGGCGGCGAAAGAGGCAAGTTTAAATCGATTGCGCCACAACGCCACAACGCCGGGTAGAGCGCCCGAATTTAGCGCGAAGCATTTTTTAGCCGGTCCGCTTGCGGACCGTGTTCCGCGGCGAACGGCGCCCATGCGCCTACGCCGAAACAAGATCCGGCGCCCTCGCCGTGTTGAACCGCCGGGCGCCAACGGCACGGCACATCAAGCTGGCCGCATACGCCGCCATGACGATCAACATCAGCGCATGAACGCCGATCGCCATTCCCAGATACTCGCAGAACCCGCCGATGGTTGCTCCGATCAGATTAGCTCCCAGAAGCGACGCTGGGTCCTTCCCCTCCCGGAACGTTACGGAAAAGATCAGCCCGGCGAAGAAGATCGGCAGCGGCACGCAAAACAGCGCCCACCCCAACCGCGCGAGCCACGGCAACGCCAGAATCTGGTCCCGCGGAATCACGTACAACCCCGCCAGCGACGCCAATAGCGGGATATACAGCATCAGCGGCGCACGCCGCATGCGCATCGCCAGCAGATTGGCCGCCAGAACCATCAGCAACACGCCGGTCACGACGATCATCGTGACCAGCCACGTCGTTCCGAAATACAGCGAGCAATCGCCGATGCTCTTGGTTTCCAGCAGCAGAAAACCAAAGCCCAGGAAAAAGAAATGCCCCTCGGTGAATCCCGTTGGAGCGTCCCGCAGCCGCCTTCCGCCAAGTCTCAGGGCGATGACCGCCCCGATCGAAAGGAGAATCAGCGTTCCGATCACCGCGAGATAATCCGCCGGAATGGTGCGGTGGGAGAGATACAGATACGGCCAGTCGTCGGTCGGCGGATCGATCACCGCGGCCGGCGCATCATCGCGGGTAAATCTCCCGATCTTCGACGGAGCGATCGGCGCCTCGCCGCGCGGAACAACCATGACATTCACCGCGATGTCGTGGTAAACGATCGGCCAGCGGCCCGTCGCCTCGTGCAGCATGACCTTCAGCTTGTCCACTATCCACGGCTTGGCCGCGAAAAACGAGATATTCAGCGTTCCATCCGGCTCCAGCCGCGAATACGCCCGCCGCATGCTTTGGACCGTGTAAATAAATCCGTCGAGCCGGATGTTGCTCGAATAACTGAATAATGCCTGCGAATCGAGCAGCCCGAAGAGAATCATGTCGTACTTCTTTTGGTCGGATTGCATAAATGCCCGACCATCTTCGATCCGCGCGTGAACCCTGGGATCGGAATAGATATCCGCGGCGCTGAAATGGTGGGAAAGATTTTTCAATACCGGATCGATCTCCACCGCGTCCACGGATTTCGCCCCCGCCATCAGGGCGGCTTCCACATCCGGCCCTCCGCCCGCGCCAACGACGCAGACGTTCTCACACTCAGGATGCAACGCGTAAGGCAGCATGTATTGGTTGCGCAGTTTCGCCATGTTCTGGCCGCGAATCGATCCAGGCGTGTATCGCCGCGGATTCAGCGTTCCGTGAAACTGGTAGAAATTGGTGTTCACCACCACGTCGTACATCGGCGGATCCATCATCGTGCGCAGGTTCGGCGGCGCATCCAGCGTCGATTGACTGCTCTCGGCCTGATGAACCGTGATGTAATAATACGGCGACCAGACCGCCGCCGGATCGGTCGGGAATCGAATCGCAACGATGACGATCGCCAGAATCGGCAGGTTGAACCACCGCTGCCGGCCATGCACGACAATGAGATAAATCGCCGCGACGATGGCGATTCCGATGACCGGCGAAAAGTGATAGATCGAGAAAATCCCGAAGACGATGGTGCCGCAGATGCTCCCGCCCAGATCGAACGCATACGCCCGCAGCGGCGGCTGCAGCCCGAACAGCCGGCCGATTTCCTGTCCCAGCGGGACGAAGACGATCGTGTTGCCGACGAATATCCCGAGCAGCGTGAGATAGTTCGTCAGCGCAGTTGAATACTGCAAGAATCGCGCTTCGGCTGCGACGGTGGGGGTGCTGAGCGCCTGATGGAAAACCGCCATCGTTTCAACGTTCAGCGCCAGCACCGCCGGAAACAGGGCAATCAGCCCGAACTTTCGCCGGGCCAGCATCGCTCCCAGGCCCAGCCCCAGGAACGAGCTGATGAGCATCAGGTTGCTGTAATAAGCCACGAAATCAACAGCCGCCGGCGTCCAGCGGATCATCATCAGTTCGAGAAACAGCGCCATGAACGAAAACGCGAAGAGCCGAGAGCCGGCAAAGCCCTGGGAGGCCGATGCGCGATCGCTGTCCATGGCCGGGATTATAACGGAGGTGGTTGAGTTCGCGATTTCTTCGCACGCTTGCAATGCTGGAATAGCGCCGCGCCGTGACCGCCAATATTTGGGAAATTCTCTATCGCCGCCACAGAATAGTTTTGCATACTATACATCGAGTCATTGAGCGGGAATTCGGTGTGGAGCGGTGAGGCAGATGTTTGGTGTGGTAGTATATCGTCGTGGCGAATGTTCAATTCTCGAAGATGATGTCAACCGCATTGCCGCAATGCGCGAATGTATGGTGGAATTATTGCCCGCCATCAAGCTGGTCTTTTTCGATAGCGCGCCGGCAATGATCTCGTGGCTGGGCCAGCATCTTGCTGATGTCGCGCTCATTTCTTTGGATCATGACCTTCCGCTTCGAGATGTCGCCGGCACGTCCACTGATTATGGCACTGGACGGCAGGTGGCGGATTTTCTGGCATCGGTCCCGCCGACATGCCCGGTGATCGTTCACAGTTCCAACGACCGCTGCGCCACCGGCATGTTTTTCGCGCTCAAGGATGCGAAATGGCCTTGCAGCCGGGTGTATCCCTGCGATGACTTGGCGTGGATCAAAAGTTCATGGGCTGACCAGGTCCGTCGAAATCTGTCCCGATCATCATAATTGCAAGTTGACGGACCATAGCCCATAAGCTATAATTCGTTCGTGTGGCCCGTTGAAACGACCGAAGACTTTGATGAATGATTCGACAGCCTGGATGAAACGGAGCAGGAAGAAATTTACGCGGTGATCGGCCTGCTGAAAGTCGTGGGTCCGCAGCTTAAACGGCCCCATGCGGATACGCTCAATGGATCGGATTATGCGAACATGAAAGAGCTTCGAGCAGGCACGGCCGAAGCGGTGCTTCGGGCCGCTTTCGCGTTCGATCCACTGCGGACCGCGATTCTGCTAACCGGGGGCGATAAGTCCGGCATCAGTGAAAAGCGATTCTATAAGCAACTGATTGCCAAAGCCGACAAGTTATATGGATTGCATTTGGAGAAGATCAAAAAGCGAAAAAACCAGAAAGACAAAGGTAAATAATATGGCCAAATCTTTTGATGAGCTTGCCAACCGCGTGATGAGCGCCAAATCCCGCGCCCGCGCGGATCGCCGGACCAAGGAATTGCTGCTTGAATTGCTGCTGTCAGAGATTCGCAAGCTGGCGGGCAAGAGCCAGGGCGAACTGGCCAGGCAGCTTGGCATCAAGCAGCCGTCGCTTTCCAAATTGGAGAATCAGGGTGATATGCAAATCTCTACGCTCAAAAAGATCATTGAAGCATTGGGCGGGGAAGTTCATATCATCGCCAGATTTCCCAACAGAAACGTACGGATCAGACAATTCGATGGCCGCGCGCGACCAACAAAAAATGCCCGAGAGCTACAACTTGTTTGATGAAGCGAAGCCGCATTCAGCGTCAGCCGCATTCAGCGTCAGCCGCATTCAGCGCCAGCCCTACCTCGACCGAGTTTGATCATCATCCGATCTCCGCCGTCATTTCATCGATTTGCAGGCGGGCGGCTTCACGCTTGAGGGCGATCTTTCGCCGCTTGCGGGCCTGTTCCATTTCGATTTGAACGTCCATCGTATCTGACCCAGCCTTCGACATGAGACCTCACTTTCCATAGCGATTTGCGGGAAAATATCCTAACAAACTGCAAACAAATGCTAAGTCAAAAATTCCATAAAGGCAATATTGCGACAAATGGGACACTTTCCAGAGCGGCTCACGTCGAGAAAATCGCGTCGCGTTTGTAAACATCGTAATTCAAGATTGTGATGTCAGAAAAATAGTTAGCATTAACTAAGTTAAGCTCGAAAAACTGTCTATGGTGTCTAGCGCGTCCGCTGCGGGGGTGGTTTACGCCAGCGGCCGCACGCGCCCGTCACCGTGCCCGCTGGCTTTGCCCCAGATGCCGGGAATGATCGTTGAACAATCGGGACATTTGCCGTCGGGGCCGATGCGGTTTTCCTGGACCAGAAAACCCCAGCGGCGGATGAGCGTCGAGCCGCAGTTATGGCAATGAGTATTCTCCCACTCGCCGACCTGGCCCGGAAGGTTGCCGGGATAGATGTACCGGATGCCGGCTTGCCGGCCGTACTCGACGATGCGCATCAGGTCGTCGGCCGTCGTGCGGCGATAGCCGTCGGTCATCTTGTAATCGGGATGAAATGCAGTGACGTGCCAGGGCATCAGCGGATCGACCGAGACCAGAAAATCGGCCATGCGTTTGAGTTCATCGGGATCGTCGCTGAAGCCGGGAACGACAAGCGTCACGATCTCGACCCAGAAGGATCGCTCCTTCAACATGCCGATGGTGGCGGTGACGTTCTCCAGGACGCCTCCGAGCTGGCGGTAGTGTTGGGGATTGAACGTCTTGAGATCAACCTTGTACGCATCGACGTGGGGACGCAGAAAGTCCAGCACCTGCGACGTGCCGTTGCCGTTGGAGATGTAGGCGCATTTCAACCCGCGGGTGCGGGCTTCCTTGAAAACGTCCACGGCCCATTCGCTGGTGATCAGCGGCTCGTTGTAGCTGGACGCGACCACCGGAGCGCCATGTTGGATGGCCACATCCACCAACTGTTTGGGAGTCGTCAGCTTCGGCCCGGCCGCGGCCTTGGGGTCGCGCAGCATCTGGCTGGTCACCCAGTTCTGGCAGTATCCACAATGGAAATCACAGCCGAGCATGCCGAAGGTGAGCGCGTCGCTGCCGGGCATGCAGTGGAAGAACGGTTTCTTTTCGATCGGATCGCAGGCGAGGACGCCGACGTATCCGTAGGGAACGCGCAAGACGCCGTTATCGTTGAATCGGACGCGGCAGACGCCGTCGCGGCCCGGTTTCACGAGGCATCGGTGCCCGCAGGCGAAGCAGCGGACGGCGTTTTCGGGCTCGTGCTGGATCAACGCTTCCGCCGCCGGGGCGGTGAACTGGTGCAGCATCCCTTTGAGAGATTGCAGACGCTTGGTCTCGTCGAGGATTTCCAGCCCAGCCATGATCTTTGCTCCGATCAGGATTTTAGGCTTTGCGAGGCGCAACGGCGAGCGGACTCGGCTCGAATGCAGGCCGCATTGGAGTTACAATGGCTCTGTAGAAAACCACATGAAAGCGATCGCGATGTTGTGGGTCAGCACTCTCAAAAACAGATCGCGGCAACGTCCCCAATGACTCCGGGCACGCAAGGCCGAGCCCAAATTCCGCTTCAACATTGAAAATACCGTCTCGACCTGCGCCCGCTTGCCGTAGGCATTGGTGTTGAAACGCGTCTTCATCAGCCGGCGATATTTGTCCCTCGGCAACGACGCCGGATCCTTTGGAGGCCGGCCATACTTTGGTGGAATCGTCGAGCGGATGCCGTACTCTTCACGCAGCAACTGATGGTTGTAACCCGAATCGAATCCCGCGTCGGCCACCAGACGCAGAACGGTCTGCGAGCGTGGTAATTCGTCGAGAACGCCGTCCAATTGATCGATGTCCGGCGTCGGCCCGGCGCTGGCGACGGCAGCCAGAATCGCATGCGTGGCGCAGCAGACGATCAGCATCAGCTTTCCGTACTGCCGGTAGCTGACTCGCTTTTTAGGCCGCTTTCCCTGCTCTTTTTGATTGTCGCGACGCCAGATGAAGTAGCGGCTGGCATGACGGGCGTCGAATCCCGATGAGTCGACGGCGGCGTGCTGCACTCGACTTTTGCGACGGCGGATGCGACGCACCGTGTCGTCCAGCAAAACCCGGACGCGATCCTGCCGGAGCAGTCGCCGGCTGGCTTTTTGCAGCGTGGTGTAGTGCGGCACCGAAGTCAGCCCGATGACCTCTTGAAGCTCCGGGCAATCGACCAGGAGTTGGCGGATGCCTCGATAGTCCTTCTTCTCGAATTCCTTGAGCACCAGACAGGCGAACAATTGCGGCTGCGTGAACTTTTTGGGGCTGTAGATGTGGGAGTAGTCGCTGAACGCTTCCTTGCCGGCAGCCAGCGCGACCATCGCCACATCCCTTGGCGACTTGCTGGTTAACATTGTTAGCTGAATCTTAGGAGGCGAAAAAACGCTTTTCTACAGAGCCAGTTACAATCGGTTGATGAACAAAGCGATTCTGGTCGTACTTACCGGATGTTTAGCTATGGCTCTTCAAGGTTGTATGTCGAATCAGAATTCCGCCCAATCGGTGCAGGGTCCGCGGACGGCCAGGATCGATCAGGCCATGCAGGCGTTCGTCGATCAGGGCCAACTCTCCGGCGCGGTGACGCTGGTGGCGGATAACGCGCACATCCTGCATCTTTCGGCCATCGGGCGGCGCGACATCAAAAATGATCTGCCGATGCGCACCGACACGATCTTCTGGGTGGCGTCGATGACCAAGCCCATGACCTCGACGGCCATCATGATGCTTCAGGACGAGGGGAAGCTTTCGATCGACGATCGGGTTTCCAAATACATCCCGGAATTCGCCGCGCTCAAAACGCCGTCGGGCAAGCCGGCGAACCTGACGCTGCGCCAACTTCTGACCCACACCAGCGGCCTCGCCGAGGCGCCGAAGCAGCAAATGCACCAGGCCCGCACGCTTGCGGACCTGATACCGGCTTTTCTCGCTCTGCCGATGAAGTTTGAGCCGGGAACGAAATGGGATTATTGCCAATCCGGCATCAACACACTGGGCCGCATCATCGAGATCGTGTCGGGCCAATCGTATGCCGACTTCATGCAGCAGCGGCTCTTCGATCCGCTGGGAATGAAAGATGCCACGTATTATCCAACCAGGGCGCAGATCAAGCGTCTGGCGGTGTCGTACAATTTGAAGGATGGCAAGCTGGAGCCGACGGACATCACGCTGTTGCCCGGTCCGGTGGGGGACCGGAAACATTACGCGGCCGCCAACGGCGGGTTGTTCTGCACCGCGGCCGACTATTGCCGGTTCGCTCAGATGCTTTTGAACGGCGGCACGCTCGACGGCCGGCAATATCTCCGGCCCGAGACCGTCAAACAAATGACCAGCATTCAGACGGACCATTTGAAAAAAGTCGGCTTCGTCCCGGGCAGCGCCTGGGGTCTGGCAATCGGCCTGGTGCAAAAGCCCACGGGCATCACCGGGATGCTTTCCCCCGGCACTTTCGGCCACGGCGGAGCCTACGGCACGCAGGTCTGGATCGATCCGGTGAAGAATCGGATTTACCTCCTCCTGATTCAGCGGGCGGATTTGCCGAATTCGGATGCGTCGGAATTCCGCAAGGCGTTTTTCGAGGCGGCGGCGAAGGAAATTTGATGCGCGGACAAGTCTGTCAGGCCAAACGATGATCGTACATGAAGGACTCAGGGTTCGATTTGATCAGGGCGTTGAACTCCGGATGGGTAGGGTTGATCAAATAATTCCACTCGCCGCGGATGATGGCGCTTGGGACGGCCAGCACAAGGTAATTCCCCGCCGCGATCCAGTCGTCTCCATACGCCTTCAGCGTTGCCGGCGCAACCGGATCATTCCATCCGGACGGAAGATCGTCTGGCTGTAGTCGCTGCATCCGCGCATCGTCAAATGAGATATCGGCCAGGACATAGCCGTTGAGGATTCGCAGCCTGATAAGATGAACGAGCTGTTCCAGTGCCGCGAGTGATCGGTTCTGCGCGGTATAGATGACCGAAACGCCTTTGGAATTCCATCGGCCACCAAGATCGCGGGCTCCGCTGCCCGACCAGATTGCATTGCGATATTCCGCTTTGACGATCCGATAGACGGTAATCGTCACGACACGACCCCGTGCTCGATGCGACCGATCAGATCTTCCACCTCGCGTGCTCCCGGCTCGGTTCGCGCCAAATCAAGCGGGGGCTGGTCGCCCAATGCCGGAATTGGAGTCGCCAACCACTGCAAGGCCCCGATTTGATCCCCGCGGTAAAGCGACGTCGCTCGTTCAAAAATCCGCCCGATTCGAAGCATTCGCTCGGATTCTTGCGAAGAAAGCCGTCCCGATTGTTTGCGTCGGGCGAATGATCCCTCGCTGAAGCCCGCAAGGTTTTTGATCCGCTCCAACGTAAGCCCCGATACCCTGTGAAAACGCAGGATCGCGCTGAATGGAAGGCCCGATTCGATAAGCTTTACGGCCTCCAGGTCCGTGGAATATTTGGCGCCGATGCTGTCGCCCGGTTGGCGATAATCCATTAACTCCACCCCGCCGCTTAACAAGCGCGGGCTGGCCGTCGCCGTCATGCCGCGCACCAACGACTTCCGGCCTGAATCGTGAGACTTGGGCATCACCCGCGGTCGCTTGGCGCCGGACCGGACCAATTTCATCTTGGTCATTTTTCGATCTCCTTAGTATCCTCCATTTGGACGAATGATAACCTCATTTTGGAGTATCGGCAAGCGGAACGGGTGAGTTGAAATGTGTTGGCCTACAATCCGGTCTTATGGACAAACCCCGAGATTGGCGCGACGACCTCACCTTCATCGTCGAGTTCATGCGCGACCTGAGCCGCCAGACCGATCCGCAGATCGCCGCGAATCTGTACGGCAAGCGATTACGCGAGGGGAAATTCTTCCCCGCCGATGCATTTATGGCGTTAAGCCGGCGCGATCTGGTTTCTCCGGCCTATCGCATTACCCGTAGTTCGAGCTGGAAGGAGGATGTCGATCCCTGGAAAGAAAAAGACCGCCTGCCGCTGCTGAAGGGCGGTTTGCTGGCCGAACTGGTTTATGCGAATGAGCCGACCATCATCGAAAATCTTCCGGCGCGCGTCGCGACGGATGATCCGGCGGCGGAGTATTTCCGGGAAATGAATTTCCTGCTGGCCATACCGCAGTTTGATGATGGCAATGGGCTGAACACGAGCGTGATCATGACGCGGGACGCGCGCGGAATTCCGCGGGACCGGATTCCGATGATGGTCATGCAAACCAATCTCTGGGGCCGGTCCGTCCTGAATTCGGTGCTGCGGCTGGAACTGAAGGACGCCTACGACGCACTGGACCACGAATTCAAAACCGTCGGCGATATCCAGCGATCGCTTCTTCCGCGGGTCTTGCCGACGATCCCCGGCCTGGACCTGGCGGCGTATTACGAAACCTCCCAGCGCGCCGGCGGCGATTATTACGATTTCTTTCCGCTTCCCGCCGATCGGTGGGGGATATTCATCGCCGATGTGAGCGGGCACGGAATTCCCGCGGCGGTGAGGATGGCGATCACCCACGCCATCGCCCACACACGCCCCGATCCGGCCGTCGGGCCGGGCGAGATTCTTTCCTATCTCAACTCCACGCTGGAGTGCCGATATATCGGAAAAACCGGATCGTTCGTGACGGCTTTCTATGCGATATACGATCCGCACAAGAATCGCCTGACCTACGCCTCCGCCGGCCATCCGGCGCCGCGCCTCGCCCGTGATGGCGCCGTCATCGGGCTGCCCGGACTCGCGGGGTTGCCGCTGGGGATCGAGCCGTCCGTGAACTATCCCGAACATCAATTGGTTTTGCGCCCCGAAGATCGCCTGCTGTTTTACACCGACGGCATATCCGAAGCGTTTAACCCGGCCAGAGATCAGTATGGAACCGATCGCCTGGATGCGGCATCCCTGAAATCGCCCGGCGATGCGCAGTCGCTGCTGAACAACATATTGGCCGACATGAAACAGTTTTGCCGCGACGCGCCGATAGCGGACGATCGAACGCTCCTGGTTCTACGCGTGCGCTGATGTTCGTTACAAGACGGACGTAACAGTTTACCGCGGCAAAAATCACCGCATCAGGGCAGTTTTCGTCACGGCCGAAATCGCCGGCTCGCCGCCTGCGGCGGCAAGCGCATCGGAGTTTCGAGCACGTGCTCGACCTCAACCGCCCTTCACGCCCGCTTGTGCGACCTCACCTTAATTGCCATAGGAGCCGCCGCGCGATGCGTCGGTCGCCGTCACCGCCGAATGTTCAGGCGGAGGTCGGACGAGCGGGGCTGTGAAGGACGGTTGAGGTCGAACTTGAGTTCGAAACTCCGCTGAACAGGCCGCGGAACGCGGCGACTCCGTTTCTGGTCCGCCGACGGCTCGCCCGATCGTCGTCAGGCCAGCCAACGGCGCTCGCGGCGGCAGCGATTTCTGATATACGAGCCCACGAATTCGGCCGTCAAGATAATCGTAACCGATCATCCGCTTCTTCATCCGTTGGCTCGGCGTCACCCCAAATGATTGAGAAACGATCGGGACAAAACAGATGACGGACTCTAAGCCCGACATTGGCGTGCGTCGAAGTTCGCCAGGCGCGGGGCGCGTTTGACCGACACCCTCACCACCAGCTTTTCGATCAGATAACGTCCCGGCGCGCCGGGACTCTTGGCGATGATTTCCTTCTGCTCGGCCGACAGGAACCGCAGGTATTCCCGGCGCCCGGTGACGTCGCTGTGGCCGCAGTCCTGGCCAATGAGCAGCGGATCGGGGGCATAAACATTGAAATGCCGCATCAGGGAAGACAGGACGATGTCGCAGTGGTCGTTGGCGGTGTTCCGCCAGAATTCGGACAACGTTTTCATGAACCGCCCGCGAACGGCGTAAGCGTGAGACCGATTAGAGGCGACGCACCGCACCACGCCCGGCCGGACGGACTGCGGCTCCTGCAAATGCTCGGCCCCGAACATCAGGCCGTCCCAATCCTCCGGCACGTCGCGTAAAAACTCGCCGGCCAGCGCCGCAAAATTCTCGACAGGATATGCATCGTCTTCCAGCACAAACACCGACCGCACGCCGTCGCCGATGGCCCGATCCAGAATCTCCCGATGCGACAGCAGACATCCCCACGCCCCCGGCCCCTTGTCCCATCCCGGCGGCGTGCCGACGGCCTGCCCATCCATCGCTTCAAAGCGCTGCGGCCGCTTGAACGGCCAGTCGCCCAGCAACGTCCAGAACCGCTCCATCCGCTCCGGCCGGCGGGCGAGATTCACGACGACGACGCGATCGAATGTTTCGGAGATATCGGATTTTGCAACGCCATCCATGGCCGCCCCCTCCTTCACGGGATTGTCGGTACATTTTTTAAGAAACGACTACACAATTATCGACCTCTGCGGCGGCGGGACGTGAAACTTTTGGCGGATGCGTACCGCCTTCGCGACCACAACAATGGATTTTGGAGTATTACTATTGATGATGCAGAGGTGAGTCATGGCCGTGACGTTTGAGCCGCGAAGCGGAGTTTAATGAAGCTATTTTGATGGTGAGGCAGCAGGAAGAATTTACTACTTGTGCAAAACACGTTTCTTTCGTCGGCGGTAGACGATCAGAATGCTTGAGGCGCAAGCAGCGATGATACCACCCAAGAACATCCGCTCGCCCGTACGGTAATAGGGAAACTTGGATGGATCGCGTGGCAGCCCGTACTCGCTCCAAAACCAAAGGCCCGGGACCAACTGAACACGGGCGCCACCCGCAGGAGGCGCGGTGCTATAACCCCAATGACCAAATCCGCCGCCGAAATAAATGGTCGCCTGATTCCCCTCAACGGTCATGAATTCGAAATTGAGATTCGCGAGCGCCGCAGGAAAATTGGCCGGAAGCCGCGCCCCACTCTGTGGCCCATCGAGGTTGAAAATCCCGTTCTGCGCTGTCGGAAATCCGGCCCCCTGCGGGTCTTTCAGAACATCCGTGCACGCGTGCAGAACCGTGGCATGATTGGTGTGATAAACGAGCTGCTGCGGCCCGGCATCGATTCCTCTCCGAAACGAATCGAGCAACATAGAGCCAGCGCCAGCCACCATCAAAAGCGCCGCCGCTATTGCAAGGACCACCCCCCACACAGCCAGAATTCGATGCTTTGCGCTCACGTGTCTGAATGCCCAAAGATCTCTGGCCGAATCCGGGGAATGCGCACTTGTAACCCCCCCCTGCGAAAAAAGCACGCGCTCTGCGCAGCCTTGAAAGCCGAAGAAGGGATTTGAACCCTTAACCCCCGCTTTACGAAAGCGGTGCTCTGCCGTTGAGCTACTTCGGCGGATAGTTTTGTGGCCATGCAGTGGTACGCCGACGCACGGCGCTGGGCCTTCCAAGGGAAGGTTAACCGGATCAGGCGTAAGCGCCAATCCAAACGCACGGGCGGAAAAGTGCTTGAAGCCTCGCGGCTATCGGTGGGGAGTCGGTGCATGCTGGCTACTTCGCATGGAGCATGGAACACTTGCAGGTGAAGGCGGCGAAGAGGAATAGGTCGGCGGCGTAGGACGCTGGTCGGTCCACAGGAGTGGCTGGTTATGCGTCAAAGCTGCTGCACCCATCGAGAGAACTCTCTCTCCGTCCGCCTATCAACTTGCACGACCGCGCTGCGCCTGAAAAAGGTGCTTCCAAAAATGTGAATGTAACCGCCGAGGTCTGTTGGAAGATAGAAGTCGCCGTATTTCAGCATTGCGACTTTTGCTTTACCCAACTGGCCGTAGAAATAACCCAATTCGAAGAGGACGTTAAGGTTGGGCATTTGAACAACGTTACCTCTTACCGTCGACTCAGCCTCCGGCGAAAACAATAACAACGCGGCATCGGATCGGTTTCGAATGCCGTCGAGATCCTCTAGAAGGGTGCGACCAGGCGTAAAGTAGTCCCACCAAGGAACGAATTCCAACGTAGGAAAAGTAGGATTCGTGAAGTGCTCAATTACGGCCTTTGCTTGTGACTTGGCCGCAGCTGAGGAGCCGATGAATATGCGTGTTTTCGGCATTTAAACACAATGAAAACTAAAAGTTTGCGGTCACGGGTAGAATTCCAAGGGGCGTTGACACTTTGCTCTTTCCAAATTTTAGATACGGAGCGCCGTCGTCAAGGCGGCAGAGTTCTGCGTCTGTCACGTTTATGTCTTTTTCAAATTCCAGGAGCAGAAATCCAGTGCGGCCGTGGAGTAGTTCCTCATCCTCAGTGTATCCGAGGACCTCTAATTCGGGGTCAAGTCCCGCTAACATTTTCTGGAGTTCACGCACTTTCATTGTGCACCGACTTTCATTCCCTACTTGTGATGACATTCACCGCATTACGACGGCTGCACACTCTAGCCCGGTAATCGCCTTACGTCCATCATCCATACTCCCCGTCCCCGTTCCTCCACCGCCGGCCGATGGCCAAAGACAAGAAGTCGGCCGCATCGCTTGCATTCGAAATGGTGGTAACATGGGTCAATGGCCGACAGTCCGCCCCAAAACACGATCACAATCCGATCGGTAAAGGACCCAGATGAAGGATTTTTGGTCAGCGCCGAGTTTCGTGGAATGGACAAGCGGGGCGAATATTACAGGGTGGAATTTCAGTGGAATCTTGTAATGGCCCAGTGCATTGCTGATAACATCAACGAAGTCTTGTCGCAATTGAAACAATGATGCGCTAGTTCCCCGTCGCCCATCTCGCGCCATTAGACGGGGGTTAGTAGCCGTTGCGCTAATTTGTTAAGTGTCCGCTGGGGTAGTCTTCCGAAACGATGTTATCCGCATCGTCTCTTGATTTGGCCGCGAGGAAACTTGGCCGTAGCGTGTTGAAATTGTTGGCGGGATTCTTCATCACCACGACAAATCTCGCCAAACCATTTGGCGGAGTCTCATCTTTCACGAGGCGATAGTAGACAATGCCACTTTTGGTTGTGTGCTGGTTCATCGTTCATCCTCCCCGGCGCATTGTCCATTGTTAAGGGTTAGGCATTCCTGCGCATTCAAGCCCGCACGACGCGCAGTGAATCGCCGACAAAAAGCCCGTCTGAATCCAGAATTCGACTGAATTTCGATCTAGAAAAATGCTCAGCGCCGCGTAGTCGCCTGAAAAACGCTGACGCAGTTCTGCCTCGTCTAGCGGGCGCAGCTTATTATCCTTCGGTCCCCGAAGAGTCAGCTTGCAGAATTGGCCGTTCATAGCCGACCGCAAGGTTAGTTCAAAGACGTTACCGACGCGCTTGGCGTTTGCACCTTGCGCTGAAATAGACCGGAAATCTAGTAGTTGGGGCTTGTAAATTTGTGTCAGTGGCTGTGTCAGTGTGTCTGGCGCCATGGTTCATCCTTCCTCGGGGTGCGTTGAGGGTTAGGGAGCGTTTAATGCTCTTTACCGAAGTCGCCACTCGCCTGGACCGGAGTTGCCTATTTTGTGGCCGGCATAACGAAGGCCATCAATGGCATTCCGGAGCTGCCTGGAACGTGGCAAATCAAGCTGCGAACAGTCGGCAATCCTAACCACCCCATATCCCGACAAGTGATCTAAAACTCTTCGCTGAATTGTGCCGATTTTCGGTCTCTTCATAAAGAACGAATCGTCCATCCGCGCTCACGAGTTGACCGACAGTGCATTATTGGACGCCCACGATAGTGGGTCTTGTTTTCCCATCGCCCAAAGCGTGCTTTCCGTCATCTTGGTGATGCATCCGCCGGAACCATCCGGCAGGGAACGATAAAAGGGACGCGAAAGTGAATCGGTCGCGGTTGACGCGCACCGTCCCCGCCTGGCCTTGCACTTTTTATTTTTCAACCGTAACAGTAACAACTTCGGCCCTGGCGCTATCAAAAACGCGGAAGGTGTCACCAAGCGAACCAAGAAATGCACCATCATCGCAGTTTTTGTATGCGTCCTTTTCCGCCGCGTTCGGCGATGATCTTTCGGCTCGTCAGGCGGACTTCCATCGATCATTGTGGATCATTCGCCGGAATCATCCGGCAGATGCGGCCGGCCGTCGTGTCCATTACCAATTCTGGTCGCCAACCTGGCAATAATCGGGGGCCGTCGATTTCGGGGTATAGGCCGACCATCCAGAGGCACGGGCGGGATCGAATTTGGCGGAGCAGGGTCGCGTCGGCCGGGCGATTGAGGATCAGCCACGGACGCTGTGATTGCGGGTCGTAATATTTGAATCCCATATACCACGTGCCGGAAGAGACCCACGGATCGGCGTTGTAGAAGACCAGCAGGTCATCCGGCGCGGCCGACGAGTTCAGATCGTCGGCCAATTTTCGCCAATCTTCCTTCGCCGGCACGCCGTCGATGCATCGTTGAATTGCGACGATCGCCAGCAGGGCGATGCACGAGATCGCCAGAGCGTCGCGCACGAAATTCCGCCGCGGCCAATCGAACGCGGCGATGATGACGTATATCGCTGGGCTGGCCAGGATGGTGTAGCGCGGATATCCCACCAGGGTGGTTTGGCGGGCCAAATCCATCACGGCGACGAAGCCGATGGTTCCGAAAATCCACAGGACCCACAGCAGCAGATCGTACCGGCGAAATAGACGAATAACTGGCAAGACGATCGTGAACAGGAAAATGGTCAGAACCAGGCCGCTTGCCAGCGCCTCGCCGCGGGACTCGCCGAGCAGGAATTCCGTGGGCAGGCCGATGATGCGATAGAGCGTCAGCTTGAAGTGTTCGTCGGCGTGCGCTTCACGAAGAAAAGTCGGGGCGAGCGACGGAAGCGTGTGCTTTTGCGTGATAAACAGCGGAATCCAAACCGCCAGGGAAAGAACCGCGGCGGCGGCAAAAGCGCCGGCGACGTTGCGGCGCGTGTGTCCGCGCAGACGGATGGCCGCATACGCCCCCAATGCAAGCAATGCTCCGGCGCAGAGGTAATGCGTCAGCGCCATGGCCGTGAGGAGAATCGTCAGGGCGATCAAACGCCCAGGGCTGCCGCCGAAAAATTCCGCGCGGACGACCAGATCGGCGCAGCACAATCCGAAAAAGATCAGCATCGGATAGCTTCGGGCTTCCTGCGCGAAATCGAGTTGCCCGGCCGCCAGCGCGAAAATCGCCGCCGCGAACAGGGCGATCTTCGGCCCATGGAGAAACCGGCAGAGATCGAAAAGGACGAGGAGGGCTGCCAGCGAAAAGATGACCGAAAGGGATCGGACGGCGATGGCGCCGGTTCCGAACAAATCCATCCACCCTCTCAGCACGATGAAGTACAGCGGCGGATGAGTGACGCCGCCGAGATGCGTGCAGATGTTCCACCACGGTGTTGCCGCGTGCAGGTCCGTCAGTTCGGTTTGATCGTATTGGATCGTGTTCGTCGGCAGGTGGTCGTGCAGCGAACCGTGGCCCATTGCCATTTCGATGGACCAGATTTCGTCCATCCAGAGGCTGGGTTGTGCGATCCGCGCGAGGCGAAAAAACGCGGCGATAAGAAAAACGACGGCGAGAAGAATCAGATATCGGCGGGGCATGTCTGCGGGCATCGGCGCCCGAGAGAATCATACAGATGCCGGCGATCAGTGGACAGGCGTGGGCGCCAAGCGTGCCATCTGACACGCCCTGCCGGCGCTGTTGGAGAAACATTGTTCTGTCCGCCAGTCCGGAAGGATCGCCGACCCCTCGAGTTGGGTATCGGCACTGATGAGCATGAGCGATTGTCGCGGGCCGAGTTGCGCTAGAACGTCGGCGTCGGCCGCAGCGTGCAGGGTCATCCATGGATGATGCGAATGCGGGGAGTAATATTTGTAGCACATGTACCAGGCGCCGGGGGACGTGAATTCACCGGGGTGGTAGTAGACCAGCAACTCGTGCGGCGTCGTGTGGGAATCGACATAGTGGCTGAGCGCTCGAAAATCCATATTGGCCCGGACCCCATTTCGCAATTGCAAGGCAACCAGGACCGCCAGTGCCGCGATGGCTCCCAAAGGCAACGCGCTGCGGAAGCGCCCGAGCTTCGGCCAGTCAATTGTGGCAATCAGCGCGTAAACGCCGGGGCTGGCCAGGATCGTGTAGTGAAGATATTCCAGGATTCTCGAATCGTGAGCCAAATCCATCGCGGTAATCCATCCGGCGGTGCCGACCAGCCAAAGGATCCACAGCAGCAGTTCCGGCTTGGATCGCAGGCGAGCTACGGAATAGATCAGAATCAGCACAACGGCGATGTTGAGCGGAAGATGGGTTTTCTCGCCGAACCGTTTGCCGCCCAAATATTGCATCGGGAGCCTGATTGCGCGGGCAAAGGTGTGGACGATGTGGCCAGGCATATCCTCCTGCAGAAAATCAGGTCTGAAACTCGGAAAAGTTCGCATCTGATCCTGGAATTGCCAGCCCCAGAGGACCGCAGTGATAAGACCGGCGGCGGCGAAGGCGGCGATCGCGCGGGTTCTGTTTCGCCCGCGCAGACGGATCAGCGCATACAACCCCAGCACGGCCACGGGACCGGCGGCGAAATAATGCGTCAGCATGAAGGCGACGAGCGAAATCGCCAGCGCGGCGAGCCGACGGGAATTTGCGCCGAACAGTTGTATTCGCACCAGCGCGTCGCAGCAGCACAGGCCCAGTAGGATCAACTGCGGATAGCTGCGAGCCTCCTGGGCGATGTTGATCTGCCCAATCGCCAGGGTCATTATCGCCGCGGCGATCAGGGCGATGCGCGTGCCGTGCAGAAGCCGGCAGACGTCGAAAAAGACGATGATCGCCAGAAGGGATGCGACGGTCGAAAGGCTGCGGATTGCAGCGGAGGAGTTGCCGAAGAAATCCATCCACCACCGCATCACCACGAAATACAACGGCGGGTGGATGACCCGTTGGAGATGCGACCAGATCTTCCACCACGGAGCCGCGTTGGCCAGGCCGGTCAGGTCGGGTTGATCCGTGTGAATGATCCCATCGGGCAGCAAATCATGCAGTGACCCCTGCCCGCGGGCCATTTCGATGGACCAGATTTCGTCCAGCCAGAGGCTGGAAGCGCTGATGTGGTAAAAGCGAACAAAGGCGCCGACGGCAAGGACCAATCCGAGAACAACGAGTTGGCGGCGAGTCGTATGCGGGGTCATTAACGGCGACAGCAGCCGCCGCCCCGGATAATATCGACGCCCGGCCCTCGTACAACTGGGATTAAGCCGTCAAATGATGAATATTTCGATCGTGCAGATGGGTGGTGACCATCCGGACCAGTTCCCTGGCGGCATCCTTCCAATCGTGCTGACGGGAACGGAAAGCAACCGTGCCGGTGCTGTCGGCCACGTCGGCCCGCACTTCGACCAGACGGCCGATGCGGTGCAAACTGATGGAAATCACCAGGTTTCCCATTCTCTGGCCAAGTCGGGCGGCCCGTTTGAGCCGTGACATCAACTGGCGACGATGTGATGGTTTGAGAAGCACGTTTCCGGCATCGAGCTTAAGCATTGTGCAACCTCGCTAAAAAAACGCAGTGGTTTCACGCTCGCCTCATGGATGAGCAATAGGCGTGCCGAACTGGACGCGGCACCGCCTGCACGATAGTTTAGCTCCCCAGCCACTGAAAGGAGTATACACATGGCTAAGCCACGGCGCCGACGAAAAATCGGCAGTAAAAAACGAAAAGCTCGTCGCGACCGCCGCAAGCGGTAGGCGGCTGCGAGCCCATTTATCGGTCCAGTTCGCATCAACCGTCTCCAGGGCGGCTCGGGGGACTCGTTTCATTCATGCGCCTCCACCGGTTAAGGTTTCACCAAGTATCTTTCCCCCCGATCGCAGCTTTGGGATACTCTATTCATGCACCGCGCTTCCTCCGAAGGATTCCTTCAAGCAAATGCAGTCCAGGTTCCGCCTCCGGTGGCCGGGAAGTTTCTCAATCGCGAATTGAGCTGGCTCGATTTCAACCACCGCGTTCTGGAACTGGCCCAGGATAAGCAGATACCGCTATTGGAGCGGGTGCGGTTCCTGGCGATTTTTTCCTCGAATCTGGACGAATTTTTCATGAAACGCGTTGGTGGGCTGCAACGGCTGCAGCTTGCCCAGGTGAGTGAGCCGTCCAGCGACGGCCTGACGCCGCTTGATCAACTCGACGCCATTCACGCCCGCCTGCTGCCGGTTCTGGACGAGCACATGCGCTGCTGGCTGGACGATCTCAAGCCCGCGCTGGAGTCCCAGGGCGTGTCCATTCGCGATTACGATGCCCTTCAACCACTGGACCGAACTGCCGCCGACCTGTACTTCGTCAAAAATGTCTTTCCGATCCTCACGCCCCTGGCGGTGGACCCAGCCCACCCTTTTCCGTTCATCTCCAACCTGAGCAACTCCATCGGCGTGATTCTGCAGAATCCCACCAGCAAGGAAACGCTGTTCGTGCGAATCAAGGTTCCGGAGAATCTCCCGCGATGGGTCCCGCTGACGACGAAGCTGCATTTTGTCCCGCTGGAACAGGTGATCGGCGGCAATCTGTCGCTGCTGTTTCCGGGGATGAATGTGATCGAGCATCAGCCGTTTCGCGTGACGCGCAATGCGGATATCGAGATGGATGCCGAGGACGCCGACGATCTGCTGCAACTGGTCGAGCAGGAGTTGCGTGCCCGCCGGCTGGCGCGGCCCGTGCGTCTGGAATTGGCCCAATCCATGTCCGCCGCCATGCGCGAATTCGTCGTCTCCGGCATCGATGCGGACGGGCGTGACATCTATCCCACGCGCGGCCTGCTGGATATGTCGGACCTGGCCGCCCTGGCCAATCTCGATTTGCCGCAACTGAAATTCAAGCCCTGGATTCCCACCACCCCGCCGCGGCTTGCCGGCGAAGACGTTGATTTCTTCCAGGTCATCCGCGGCGGCGATCTGCTGGTGCATCATCCCTACGAGGCTTTCTCCGAAACCGTCGAGAAATTCATCGCCGCCGCCGTGCTCGACCCCAAGGTGCTGGCGATCAAGATGACGCTCTATCGCACGACGGCCGATTCGCCGTTCGTCCTCTCGCTGATCCATGCCGCCGAATCGGGCAAGCAGGTGGCTGTGGTGGTGGAATTGAAAGCCCGCTTCGACGAGCAGCGGAATGTAAGGTTGGCGCAAACACTCGAAAACGCCGGCGTTCACGTGGTGTACGGCCTGCTGGGGCTGAAAACGCATACCAAGGTGGCGATGGTTGTCCGCGATGAGCCTGAGGGATTGCGGACCTACTGCCACATCGGAACGGGCAATTACAACTCGCGCACCGCGCAGCTCTACACCGATCTTGGCCTCTTCACGTGCAATCCGCAGATCACGGATGACGTGATCGATCTGTTTCATTATCTGACCGGCCGGTCGCTGAAGCGTGATTATCGCAAGCTGCTGGTGGCCCCCGTGAACATGCGGGACCGTTTCGTGCTGAAAATTCGCCGGGAAGCCGACCACGCCCGCGCGGGGAAAGAGGCGCGCATCACCGCCAAGATGAATGCGCTGCAAGATCTGCAGATCATCGACGAGCTGTATGCCGCCTCGCAGGCTGGCGTAAAGATCGAGTTTTTCGTTCGCGGGTTTTGCTGCCTGCGACCGGGAGTTCCCGGGATGTCGCAAAACATTCGCGTCGCCAGCATTCTCGGGCGGTTTCTGGAGCACTCGCGGATTTATCATTTCCTCAACGGCGGAGCGGAGGAATTCTTCATCGGGTCGGCAGACTGGATGAATCGCAATCTCGATTGGCGCGTCGAGGCGATCTCGCCGGTGGAAGATCCGGCCCTGCGAGACCGCTTGCGCGAGATTCTGGACGTGATGCGCGCCGCCCGCCTGCACGCGTGGGAGTTGGGTTCGGAGGGGACGTGGCGGCCGCTGACGCCAAGCGACGGTGAACCGGCGGTCGAGGCGCAGACCGCGTTGATGGACCGCGCCAGAAAAATCCGAAACCTGGAGTCCGAGTGACGGATCTATCCCCATTTAGCCCCCCGTGATTCACGGGGGGCTAAATGGAGTTGATTTTTGGGTTTCGGATTTCAGATTTCGAATTTTCCCTCCGCTCGCTATCATTCCCACCATGCGATTGGGATTCACCGAAACTCTTTCTGCCGCTCTTCTGCACGCCGATGAGCGGGCGCGGCAGCTTGGCCAGGAATTCGTCGGAACCGAGCACGTGCTCCTGGGCATTCTGGCGGGCAAATCGGGCGACGCGTATCGGGCGCTTCAGGCGGAAACGAACATCGACCAGTTGTTGCCGAAGCTGACACGGGCGCTGCCGAAGGAAACGGAGCAGCCGCTGGTCACGGGCCGGCTTCCGCTGTCGCCCAAGGCGCAGCGGGCGCTAAGTACGGCGGTTTCCCTGGCCCAGGCGGCGGGGCAATCCAGCGCCTCCACCCGATTCATGCTGCTGGCGCTCCTGGACGACGGCGAATCCGCCGTCCGCCAAATTCTCTCCGACAGCGGCGCAGACCTGGAAGAGTTGAGCGGCCTGCTCACCCGCGGCAATGACGCCGGCGAAGCGTAACAGCGGAAATCATTCTATGTCAGAGTTGTTCTGCGACCGCCTGCTCGACGCGATCGACCGCACCCGCGCGCCAATTTGCGTGGGGATTGATCCGATCGTCGAATCCCTGCCTCATTCCATCCGCGAAAAATTTCAGTCTCGCGACGACGGACCGGAGACGGCCATCGACGCCATCTTCGATTTCACGACCCGCGTGCTCAAGATCGTTGCTCCGCACGTGCCGATCGTGAAATTCCAATCCGCTTATTTCGAAAAATATCTTTGGGAAGGCGTTGAAGCCTATTACAGCCTGATCCAGGAGGCCAAGGATCTGGGGCTGCTCGTCATCGGCGACGTGAAACGCGGCGACATCGGCTCGACGGCTTCCGCGTACGCCGCCGGACATTTGGCGGAGCAAACCGGCGGCAGCGCCGACGAGATCGCCACGCCCGATGCGATTACGGTCAATCCGATGCTGGGATTGGATACGCTTGAGCCGTTCATCAAGACGGCCAGGGAGTTTTCGCGCGGGCTGTTCGTCCTGGTGCGAACCAGCAATCCCGGCTCCGCAGAACTGCAGGATGCACCGCTGGCAACCGGCCAGACGTGGTCGGAAATGTTGGCGGGAAAATTGAGCGCCCTCGCGGCGGATTCCGCTTTGATCGGCACGCGCGGCTGGAGCAGCCTCGGCGCCGTCGTCGGCGCCACCCAACCCCACACGATAATGTCCCTGCGCCGCTTGCTGCCAAAATCCATTTTTCTGATCCCCGGCTACGGCGCCCAAGGCGCCACGGGCGACATGACGCGAGCCGCGTTCATCAATGGCCGAGGCGCCATCGTCTCCGCGAGTCGAAGCATTCTCTATGCGCATAAGGAACCGAAATACTCATCGCAATTCGGCAACTCCTGGGAAAAATGCCTCGAGGCGGCGGTTGTGGATATGAAGCGAGATATTGCCCAGGTTGTGGGGAGCGTCTAAGCCTCGGAAGTACTTCCGGGGCTACCGAATCGCATGGAATCTCTGGCGGGAAAACGAGTGACGGTTGCCGGCCTCGGCCGCTTCGGCGGTGGAATCGCCGTCACGCGCTGGCTCTGCGCACAAGGCGCGAAAGTTCTGGTTACCGATTCCGATCCGCCGGAAAAATTGGCCGATTCCCTGCGCCAACTGGAAGGTCTGCCCCTCGATTTCCGCATCGGAGAACACCGTCAGGACGATTTCACGTCGGCCGACATCGTCGTTGCGTCGCCGGCGATTCCGCCGAGCAATCCGTACATTCACGCCGCGCGCGCGGCCGGCAAGCCCGTTACCACGGAAATCCGCCTTTTCATCGAACGCTGCCCCGCCGAGATCATCGGCGTCACCGGAACCAAGGGAAAATCCACCACCACCGCCATGCTCGGCAAAATGCTCGCGACGACGATCAAAACCTGGATCGGCGGAAACATCGGCAAATCGCTTCTGGCGGACCTGGAGCAAATCGGCGCGTCCGACCTGGTCGTGCTGGAATTATCCAGTTACATGCTCCATCATCTAAGCGAAACGCGCTGGTCGCCGCACGTCGCCGTTGTGACGATGATTTCGCAGGACCATCTAAAATGGCACGGGTCGCTGGAAGCATATCTGGATGCCAAGCGCAACATTATCCGCTTTCAGCAACCCGTCGATTTCGCGGTGCTGAATGAAGAAGACCCCACGGCCGCGGGATTGGCGCGCGAAGCTCCCGGCAAAGTATTTCTTTACGGCGCCCGCAACCGCAGGAGGTTCGACCTGCTGATCCCCGGCGAACACAACCAACTCAATGCGCAAGGGGCGTTCACGGCCGCATCCATCTTCGGCGTCGATTTCGCGCAAGCGCAGCAGGCGCTGGCCGAGTTCCCCGGCTTGCCGCATCGCCTGCAACTCATTCATGAATCCGCTGGCGTGCGATATTTCAACGATTCCATCGCCACGATTCCTGAAGCGGCCGTGGCGGCGCTTATGTCATTTCCGAGCAAAAAGGTGATCCAGATTGTCGGCGGATACGGCAAAGAAATTCCGATCAAAGCGCTGTGCGCCGCTCTGATCGAGCGGGCCAAGGCGGTTCTGTGCGTCGGAGCAACCGGCCCGTCCATCGCCGATCTACTCGAACAATCCCCCTCCCAACACGCAGCCGCCACCTACCGCTGCGGCGACCTGCCCACCGCCGTTTCCATCGCCAAGAACATTGCCGCCAGCGGCGACATCGTCCTGCTCAGTCCGGGTTTCAAGAGCTATGATCAATTCGTGAATTTCGAGCAGCGGGGGGATGAGTTTGTGAAATCGGCACGTGGATATTAGCTGGGATTGGCGGCGAATGCGGCCGCTACATCCGCCGTGAAGCCCGAAAGGAGCGATGAATGAACCAGGCCGTCATTCCGTGCCTCGCTGTGAGTGACATACTGGTTGCCATCGAGTCTCAAGACGGTAATGGTTCTGGTCCGTGGATCGACAATCCAATATTCCGGGATGCCGGCCTCGGCGTAATCGATCCGCTTGATTTGCAGGTCTCGGTTCGGATTGTCTTCGCTGATGACCTCCATGACGAGATCGGCACCTTGCCAATATTCGTTGCCGATGCGTGAACTGTTGCGCTGAAGCATAAAAACAACGTCCGGCTCCCTGAATTTTCCATCGCGAAGCATGACTCGCAAAGGGGCCATGATGGCGCGGCCCAGGTTTCGCGCGCCGATAAAAGATCGAAGCAGATTGACCAGGAATAGTACGATTTCCTGATGCTCCAGGGTGGGCATTGGTAATACCTCGATTCGACCATCCGTGAATTCGACGATGCGGTTCGTATGCTTTGTGAGGAACAAATAATCGCTGTCGCTGAGATTCCCCTGGTTGGGAAACAACTCCGCGATCTGCCACGCCGGCTGGGCGCCGGTTTCTTTGACAGTGGAGGGGACTGAGGCCATCGTCCTGATTATATCACACGAACGTCTATTTCGCCGAATTCGGTTCCAGTTCCGCCCACACCAGCGGATGATCCGACGCCCCCTTGTCGATGGAACCTGATCCCACGCAGCGCATCCCGCGCGCGAAAATCCGGTCCCAACTCTTGCCGGTCTTCATGGTCACGGAATCGCCGATGGGATCGATCACGCCGGGAGTTTTTCGCAGCAACTGAATTTGCTGATCGTCATTAGGCGAATTCAAATCGCCCATGAGGATGGCCGGCTCCTGCATGGACAGGAACAGCGACCCGACCGTCGCCAATTCCTTGTCGCGATCATCGTGACGTTCCAGGTGGGTCATCAGAACGTTCAAAGGTTTGCCGGCGAATTCGAGGCGAAGGATCAGCACTTCCCGGTTACTGTCGGCGTTCTCATTGGCCAATGGAAACCGCTCCCAGTGCTGCACGGGGAGCGAGGTCAAAACGCCGTCGCCGAACGCGTTGCTCCACCATTGCCGCTCGACGGGGGCGAACAGCCAGGGCAGGCCCAGTTTCCCGCCCAGAACTTCCGCCTGATTCGATTTTGAGAACGGGCCTTTTCCGTGAACTTCCTGCATACCGATCAGGTCGAAACCGCGCATCGTGTCGGCCGTGGCATCGCCGTCCTCACCGTCGATGTTGAACGTTGCGACGCGCAGCGTTTCGCCGCTCGGCCGGCTTGTCGGCTTGGGGCCATTCAGCGCCGTCCCCGAGGCCGCGCCGGTCGGGATTTTCTGGCTTCCCTGCCACGCGAAAAATCCCACCACGATGATCAGAAACAACGCGATCCGCCCCGGCGTGAATCGCCGGCCGCCGTACGTTTGTATTCTCGGCGCCGTACTCATTGCCCCGCCTCGGTTGGTTCCCTGGTGCGATCCAATTCCGCCGCGATTTCATATCCTAGCAATCGGCTCTTCATCCAGCGAATTGCCAGCAGGTCCCGAAAGCTTTTGAACAGCCGGTTCCACACGCCGTATTTGCTCCGTCCGTGAAGGCGCGGATGGTTCGTGACGGGGATTTCCGCGACGGTGAATCCTTCCATTTTCAGCAGCGTGGGAATGAACCGGTGCAGGCCGCGGTACAGTTTCAGTTTGGCGATGCATTCCCGACGAAAGGCGCGGTACGTACAGCCGCCATCGGAAATCTCTTCATCGGAAAGTTGGTTCCGTACCCAGTTGGCGATTCGACTCGAAGCGACGCGCACAAAACCGTCTCCTTCGCCGCGCGTGGCCACGCGCGTTCCGCAGACACAGTCGAATCCCTGATCGAGCGCTTCGAGGAATTTGGGGATGTCCTTCGGATCGTTCTGAAGGTCGGCGTCCATGGTCATGACGAATCGCCCGCGCGCCGCCCGCAGCCCGGCATCACTGGCGGCCGTCTCGCCGCAGTTGGATTTGAATTTAATTCCGCGCACGCGCGGGTCCCTGGCCACCAGCGACTCAATCGCTGGCCAACTCTCATCGGTGCTGCCGTCATCAACAAGGATGATCTCCGCCGAAATCCCCGCCGGATCGATCACCGCCGCAATCGCATCGTGCAGCAGCGGCAGATTTTCAGCTTCGTTAAAAACGGGAACGCAGATGCTGAGGGTTGGATCAATCATCACGCCGCCAGCGCTGCATCCTCTCGCCGCTTGCGATACACTAGCACCAGGTTCCGCGAATACGGAATGAAGTTCAGCAGATACCCGGCGATGCCGACGGAATCCTGTTGCCGCAGAAAGTAGAGCAGGCAAAGAATCGTGCCGACGAGGCTCTGCCACCAGAAGATGACCGGCACTCGGCTTTCCTTGTGCCTCTCGCTATAAATCCACTGCACGATGAACCGCGTGCCGAACGTCGCGATTCCGGCAAATCCAACCGCCTTCCAGAGCCAGTAATTGTCCTGGTACGGCATTCGGAAGACCACGGCCGCGGTGTAGATCAGCAGCAGTTCAGACATGGGGTATCACCGGCGAAGGTTTGTGGTTCGGAGACTATTTGGTTGCCAAAAGTGACTTGATCGCACTCGATACCGTTGCAACCTGCGCTTCACTGAGCGACGGGTACATCGGCAGACTTAGAATCCGCTTCACATAATCTTCCGTGCGCGGCAGGGCGGGCTGCTTGCCAAAGCGGTCCTGGATGGCCGGCTGGAGATGATTCGGCACCGGGTAATGCACCCCGGTCTCGATTCCCTTCTCTTTCAGATGCCGTGCCAATGACTCGCGAACGTCGTGATTGTCGAGGCGAACGACGAACATGTGATAGACCGATTCCCCCTGCGGCGAATCCTCCAACGGCAATGCAACGCCGTTTACGCCCGCCAATTCGCGGCGATACCACTTTGCCGCCCGGCGCCGGCCAGCATTCAGCTCGTCCAGCACCTTCAATTGTTCCCGGCCCACGGCCGCTTGAATCTCGTTGAATCGCAGATTGAATCCGATCTTTTCATGAAGATATTTGTCCTTGCGGCCGTGATTGCGCAGCATCGTCACTTGCTGGGCGATTTCCGCATCGTTGGTCAGAACCGCGCCGCCGTCACCGTAGACCGTCAGGTTTTTGGACGGATAAAAGCTGATGGCCGCGTGGTTGCCGAAACTGCCGAGACGCCGGCCCTTCCATTTGGCGCCGTGTGACTGGGCGCAATCCTCGATCACCCAAAGCTTCCGATCCCCGGCCAGATTCAGGATGTCGTCGATGTTGGCCGGCCGCCCGTACAGGTGTACCGGCAGAATGCCGACCGTCTTTTTTGTGATCTTCTTCGCGGCATCGGCCAGATCGATCGTGTATGTCTCATCGATGTCACAAAAGACGGGCTTTGCGCCGACGTGGATCATCGGCTCGATGCTGGGAAAGGCGGTAAGGCTCGGGACAAGGATTTCATCACCCGCCTGGATTCCTTGCGCGATGTGAAGCAGATGCACCGCCGCCGTCCACGACGAACTGAGCACCGCGTACTTCACCCCGAAATACGCGGCCAATTCGCTCTCGAACTCCTTGCATTCCGGGCCAAGGATATAATTGCCGCCCTTGACGACTTGAAGAATGCGCCGGTCGATCAACTCGGATTGATGCACCCGCGAAAGCGGAATTTTTTGAGGGGTCGGCAACATACTCCCTTTTTGAACAATGGGTCGGTCAGGAAAATACGGCAGCGCCGCGCCCGAAGCAAGTGAACGCTAGGCCCGCGGCCCGGACGGGGATTCGCAAAGCCGGTGCCAATCCTCCGGCGTGTCGATGTCATTGCTTCCCGCCGCCCAGGTGAGCGTCTGGACGTTTCGCGGATCGGCCATGAGCAACTTTTTCGCACCATCCGCATCGGCAATTTGACTGAGGGAGCCGAACATCGATCGGTCAAAACAGCAGGGGGGTCCGAGCGTGCCTGCGTACTCGCAGGCGCCCATCGGCTTGCCGCCGGCAAGCCAGGCGGACAGCAGATCACGAACGATATCGGCGCCGAGCCGCGGTTGGTCGCAGACCAATACAACCGCACCGCCGATTCCCGAATCTTTGGCGAGCAAAGCCGCCAGGCCGCTGCGGATGCTCGTGCCCATGCCCGCCGACCAGGACGAATTGAATGAGACAACAACCGGCAGATCGACCAGTTCCGCGCCCACGGCATCGGCGTGCGCGCCGGTCACGACGACAACCGGCCGGCATCCGCCGTCCAGGGCCGCCCGAGCAGCCCGGCGCACCAGTGATTCGCCGTTGATGTGAAGGAGCTGCTTGGTTTGTCCCAAGCGCGAACTGGAACCCGCCGCGAGAATGATTGCACCGATGGACAACATGACGAAAAGAATTTTAGCCACAGATATAAATCAGATGCACACAGATAAATCAGAGGAAATGGCCTTTCATCTGAGTGCATCTGATTTATATCTGTGGCTAAGATTGCATTGCCTCTCATCTTGGCGGCTTAAATGGATCGGGCCGGGGCGTTTGCGCAGGCTGCCGCCGGGGCGGCCTGTGGTGACGGCCTGGATTTCGGCCAGGATCGACAGGGCGATCTGCTCGGGCGTTTCCGCACCGATGTCCAGGCCGAGGGGAAAAAAAAGATGGTTCGGATGTCCGGCGTTGCCCACGGCGGCGAGCAAACGGGCCGTGCGGTGCCGCGGCCCCAGCACACCGACGTACGCCGGTGGCCGCTTGAGCAGCGCCGCCACGGCGGCGGCATCGCGCGAAAAATGGTGCGCCATGATAACGGCCGCCGCGTCGGCCGGCAGATTTTCCGCCACAGCCGTTGGATCGTTCGCGGAACAAATCACCTCATCGGCCCCCGCAAAACTGCGCCGAAGTCCCGCGGCCGGCCGGGCGCCGACCACCGTCACGTGCCAGCCGAGCGATTTGGCCAGATCAACCAGCGGCGTCACGTCGTGACCGTCGCCGAAGATTGCCAGCGCTTGCGCCGGCTGCAGCCATTCCACCAGCACGTCCGCCCATCCGCCGCGCGACAGCGTGTGGCGATGCGGCGAATATTTCTGATCGGCCGGCGCAAACGCCAGCAGTTGATGACGCAGAACTTCATGCAAATGAGGATCGGAAATTTGGCCCAATGGTTCGGCCTCTCCCAATCGAAGCAATTGCGAGCCTGGGCGTACGGCGTCGTCCGGAGCACAGCCCACGCGAACGACCGTGGCCACAATTGCGCAAGCCCGCTGTCGCACCACGGCCGACAAGGCCGCGATCGCCGCGGGATCGGCGGCGGTGACTCGCTGGATGAGGACTTCGATTCGGCCCCCGCATCCCAGCGATGGACCGGGATCAACGACGGGCCAGGCGTTTTCTTCGCCGGATTCCTCCTCATCGGTTTCGTAACAGATCAGCAGAGGCCTATCCGGATTGGCGATGAGGATTCGAGCCCGGCGGGCGACATCGCGCTCCAGGCAACCGCCACTGACCGTCCCCCACGTCCGTCCGTCGGTTGCGATGAGCATCCGCGCCCCCGGCCTGCGATACGACGATCCCTCAACCGCCACGACCGTCGCCAATGCCGCCGGCTCGCCGGCCGCGCACAGCGATTCAAAAGCCCCGACGATTTGCCCGCGGTCTCGCATCGGTTCTAACCATTGTTTGATATGGGCAGAAACGTTACGCAATCCGGCGTCGGGACGTGCAACACCTGGCCGGTCGGCGTGAGCTGGCCGGTTTCGGGATTCACTCGAAAGATCACAACCGAATCGGAATTCATATTGGCCACGAAGAGAAATTGGCCGGTGGGATCAATGGCGAAATCGCGCGGATGTTTGCCCTGAGTCGGCTGATACCCCAGGAGCCTGAGCGCGCCGGAGCCCGGATCGGCGGCGAAGATCGCGATGTCGTCGGGGCCGCGGTTCGTGGCGTAGAGGAATCGACCGTTGGGAAGAACGTGAACCTCGGCAGAGGTGTTCAGTCCATGATAGTCCGGCGGCACGGTCGAGAGCGTTTGCAGCGCTCGCAACTGGCCGGCAGCGGAATCCCAGGAAAAGACCACGACAGTTCCGCCCATTTCGTTGATCAGGTAAGCAAACTTTCCGTTTGGATGGAACGACATGTGCCGCGGACCAAAGCCCGGCGTGACGGAAACGGTAGGGGGCGAAGCGGCGATCAGCGTACGCGTCACCGGGTCGAAGCGGTAGATGTAAACCTTATCCACGCCCAGATCGGGCACGAGGACGAATTTGCCGCTCGGATCAAAATTGCACGAATGGGGATACGGATGTTTTTGACGATCGGGGTTGACGCTGGACCCGCTGTGTTTGATGACTGCCGATGGAGCGGACAAAGATCCGTCGGCGTTAATCGGCAGGACGGAAATATCACCCGAGCCGTAATTGGCGGCCACCACGCAGGACCCCGCGGGATCAACATCGACGTGAGGCGTGTCTTCGCCGCCAGACGGCTGCTGGTTCAGGAAAGTTAACGCGCCGGTGTTGGGGTCGATCCGGTATGCAGCGACGATCGACGTGCGATGTTTGTCCGTCGTGGCGCAGGTGTAGAGGAATTTTCCGCTTGGGGGGATGACTTGCCATCCGGGGTCGTCAATGTCGGCGGCGAGGCCTCGATTGGCAACGTCGCCGCTGGCCGCGTCGAATCGGTACAGGTAAATCCCTTTGCTTTCGCTGGGAGGGTGGGTATTGGTGCCGATGTAGACCCAAAACTGCGTCGCCGTCGCCGCTTTGGCGGCCGGGGAAGTTGAACCAACGATCGTAGCGGCCATACAGATCATGGTAAGAATCAGCCTGCTGTTCATGCAACCGTCTTTTTCCGCGGCCATGGCCTTCTGATATCTTTCCGGCGCAATGCGGCTTTTCGACATCATCGCGGTGCTGGTGACTTTGACGGCATTGGCGAGCTATGTCAATCACCGATATGTCCGTCTTCATCCCAGCGTCGGGGTGATGCTGATCGCCCTGTTGTTGTCGCTGGCGCTGGTCGGCCTGGGAAAACTGGGTTTGGGCGTTCAAACGGCCTCGGCGGATTTTCTGCAGCATGTGCATTTTGGCGACGCATTGCTGACGTGGATGCTCGGGTTTCTGCTGTTCGCTGCAGCGTTGACGGTCGATATCAGCGAACTTCGCCGGCCCCCAAGGCGCCCAGCGCGATTTGATTGTGGCCATTACCTACGGCGTCGTCTGCTTCTCGATTCTCGTTCAAGGTACAACCATTCGTGGACTGGTGCAGCGAACGATCCTGTTTTCACCCGGAAAATTGGGATAATGAATGGCGGGTTGTTTTTCACCAAATGGTGGCGTATCGTTTTGCCGAGGATGAAATTATGAGTCAGCTAAACATTGAGGTATCGCCGGATTTTTGGGAGAAGCTGAAGAAATTCATGGACCTCCGCGGCATCGCAAATAGATCCGACGCTGTCCGCTTGGCGGTCGAGGAAGCGCTGGAAAAAACAAACGAAAAGCCAAAGGTGAGTTGGAAGCAATTGCTCGGGGCCGGTCTTGTCGGCGAACTGCAGCCGCGTGACCAGTGGATGACCGAAGACAAACTTTGGGACGGCAATGGTCATCGTTGACCTTTCCGTGCTAATGGCTGTGCTCTTCGAAGAGCCAACGGCTGAATGGGTCATGTCGCAGTTCGACGCTTATGGGCATAATCTCTTGATGAGCACGGTCAATCTCGCCGAGACGATGATCATGTTGCGCAATCGCCACAAGGATTCCGCTAGCGTCGAGGCGACTGAACACGACTTGATCGATAGCGAATTGCGGTTTATCGCTCCGACCGTTGAACACGCCCGTTTGGCGGCGATGGCTCGTGATCGATTCCCCCTGAACCTGGGCGATTGCTTCGCTTACGCGCTATCCGTCACACAGAACTGTCCGATTCTGACGCTCGATGAAGACTTCCGCCGGTGTGATCGATCTGCGATCATCCCGTCCAAGGCGTGACTCCATTGCCATGATGGTTTCCCCCTCGCGCGGGGCCAAGTCCTCTCAGACCGTTGCGACTCGGAAATAGGATTTGACTGGTGACAACCGAGCTTTCCACACCCCAGGCATTGGATGCCGCCAAACAACTGCATCGCAACGGCAACGCGACGCAGGCCCTGGCGATGTACGCGCAAATCCTGACCCGTGAGCCGGATCATGCCGAAGCGCTGCATCTGACGGGACTGCTGACATCGCAGATGGGCCGGCAGGAGTCGGCGCTGAAATTGATCCAGCGGGCGATTGCCGTCAATCCGCTGGCCGCGGAATATCGCGCCAACCTCGGCGTCGTGCTGGATGCGATGGGACGGATCGACGAAGCCATCGCGGCCTATCGCCTGGCGCTGGAACTGCAACCCAATTTGGTCGACGCCCACGTGAATCTCGGCCACGCGCTGGGAAAGCAGGGGCATTGGGACCAGGCGATCGCTGCCTACCGCTCGGCCCTCGCCGGTCGTCCGGATGATCCGCAGATTCGCAATAACCTGGGCGCAGCGCTGTACACCACCGGGCAGATCGATCCGGCGATTGCTGAATTCCGCAAAACGCTGGAACTGCGGCCCGCCAGTCCCGATGCGCTGAACAACCTCGGCAATGCGCTGTTCATGAAAGGGGAATTGGATTGGGCAATCGCCGCGTACGAAAACGCCGTGACGCTGAAGCCGGATCTGATCGAGCCTCAGATCAATCTCGCCAACGCGCTGGACCGCAAGGGTCGGCGCGAAGAATCCCTCGCCGTGCATCTGCGAATTGCCCAGTCGCACCCTGATTACGTCCCGACGCACCTCGCCATCGGCGACATCTATTATGGTCAAGGCCGCTGGGAAGATGCGATCGAGTCATATCGCCGCGCCATCGCTCTTGAGCAGAACGACGATCATTTGCACACCAGCCTGGGACATGCCCTGCTGGCGAAAATGGATTTGGACGGTGCGGCGGCGGCGTATCGGCAAGCCATAGCGCTACGACCCGGCGCGGTCGAGGCGTATAACAACCTCGGCGTCGTCCTGAAAGAGCAGGGCCGGCTCGAAGAAGCCCTCGATTGCTGCGACGATGCACAGGCCATCGCGCCAAAAAACGCCGCGATCCACAGCAATCGCATCTATCTGCTTTCGTTTCATCCGGGATATGACCCGGCTGCACTGGCGGGCGAGCAGCGAAAATGGAACGAACTGCACGCCCGGCCGCTTCAATCCTCCATCCAGCCGCACGGCAACGACCGTTCATCCGATCGGCGGCTGCGGATCGGTTACGTCTCGCCGGATTTTCGCCAGCACGTTGTCGGACAGAATATTTTCCCGCTGCTCAGCCAGCACGATCACGAGAGATTTGAAATTTGCTGTTATTCCAGCGTTGCCAGGCCCGATGCGTTCACGGAAGTGCTCCGCCCCCACGCCGACCTGTGGCGAAACGTCGCTTCGCGCACCGATGAGGATTTGGCCCGGATCATCCGCGAGGACCAGATCGACATCCTGGTCGATCTCTCGCTGCACATGGCCCACAACCGGCTGCTGGTCTTCGCCCGCAAGCCGGCGCCGGTGCAGGTGACGTATCTGGGCTACTGCGCCAGCACGGGCCTGGAGGCGATGGATTATCGGTTGTCCGATCCGTATCTGGACCCGTCGGATTCGGATCTGTCGCTCTATAGCGAGCGGACGATCCGCTTGCCGGAGACCTACTGGTGCTACGGCCCGGGTGGGCCGACGCCCGATCCCTCGCCGCCGCCGGCCGCGGCGGCGGGATACATCACCTTCGGCTGCCTGAACAATTTCGCCAAGGCTTCATGGACCGCGCTGGATTTGTGGGCGCAGGTTCTTCAAGCCGTGCCGAACTCGCGAATGATCATTCACTCATACCAGGGATCGCATCTGGATGAGGTCCGCGAGCGGTTCGCCGGCCATGGCGTGGCAGGGGATCGGCTGGAATTCATCGCCAAGCAGCCGTGGTCGCAATACGTCGCGACCTACGGGCGGATCGACATCGCTCTGGATCCGCTGCCGTGGGGCGGAGGGATCACGACATGCGATACGCTGTGGATGGGCGTGCCGGTGGTGAGCCTCGCGGGGGAAACCGCGGTGGGACGGGGCGGCAAGAGCATCCTGTCGAACCTGGGCCTGGGCGAATTGGCCGTTCGCCGGCCGCGGCAATACGTTCAGGCGGCCGTGGCACTGGCCGAATCGCCCGCTCGCCTCGCGGAACTTCGCGTGACGTTGCGTCAGCGAATGCTCACCTCGCCGCTGATGAACGCGCGGCGATTTGCGCGAAACGTCGAAACCGCATATCGCGAAATGTGGCGGCAATCGTGCATCTCGCCGCAATGATGTTCTTCTTGCAATCGGACTCTTAATGCCGAAAATAAATCGCACTCAAACAACTGGAGAAAACCAATGACTTCACTCGAACTGATGGCGGACGTTCTCAAAGGTAATTCTGAGATGCTCATAGGCACGCTCGGCGATTTTTCCGATGCGGACATTTACACGCGGCCCTGCCCCAACGCGAACCACCCGGCTTGGCAGCTCGGCCATCTGATTGCAGCGGAAACAGGGCTGGTCAGTGCGTTTGATCCCACGGCGGCGGCGAAGTTGCCGGATGGATTCGATAAAAAATTCACCAAGGAAACCGCGGGCAAGGACGACCCCTCGTTTTTCGGCACCAAATCGCAATTGCTGGATCAATTCACCAAGACGCGCGCGGCGACGATCGCCTGGGTCAAGACGCTCAAACCCGCCGATCTGGAAAAGCCGAGCCCGGAGCGGGTGCGCAGTTTCGCTCCGACCCTGGGACATCTGGTGGAATTGATTCCGACGCACACGGCCATGCACGTTGGGCAATTCCAGGTCGCGCGAAGAAAGCTTGGCAAACCGCTCATATTTTGAAATAGTCCGATCATCCTTGCGAAAGCGTTCAAAAGCCCGCAGCGCTGCCGTGGGCTTTTTCTTCAATCAATATCAGTCAATCGGCGGCCGATAACACTTGTGTGACGGTCTGCGCCCAGCCAGAAACGCTCCCATTCGAATCCACGCCGCGCAATCGCCCGCGCACGCGCGGCGGCCTCGTAATTCTCATCCTCATCTGCATCCTGTCGGCCCTTCTCGGCCGGCTGAGTTTTCTCTTCCGCCCGTTCGATCCCGACGGAGCGATGTACGTCTACATGGGAAAGCTCGTCAGCCAGGGCGGCCGCGTGGGCTACGAGCTGGTCGACAACAAATTCCCCACCGTCGGATTGCTCACCAGCGGATGCTGGCGAATCTTCGGCGACGATTGGCCCGGGTACGTGCTTCTGCAAATGGCCCTGGCGCTCGCCGCCGCGCTTCTGCTGGCGCGATCGGCCCGCCAAAACATTGGCAGACACGCCGGAATCGCCGCCGGCCTTTTCGCGCTCGTTTATCTTAATTTCAATTTCGCGGTCTTCGGCGGATTTCAATTGGAGACGATGCAGGCGTTCTTCTGCATCGTCTCCGCGTCGGCCGCCCTGTATTCCCTCTGCCGGGACGATGCGCGCGATTCAATGCTCGTCGGCCTGGCCGCGGGCACGGCGGCGATGCTCAAGCCATCGGGATTGGGCGTACTGGCCGCGTTTGCCGCGGCGACGCTCTTTCAACGCCGCCGTGAATTACGCCGATTGACGATCCATGCCGTCGCTGCCGCAGCAGGCCTGGCGATTCCGCTGGCCGCTACGCTGGCGTATCTCATCTCAGCCGATTTGCTCCGTGAAATGCCGGCGATCTGGCGCCAGATCGCTCGCTACGCCTCGCAGTCACCGTGGGAGCTGTGGGACCTCAACAAGCCGATCGTTGTCCTTATCATCGTGGGGTTTCCGATGTTCGTGCGCGGCGTCATCTTCCGCCGGCCGCAGCACGGCGCGGTGAATCATTCGGATCGATCCGTTATGATTTTCGCGGTTCTGTGGATGGTTCTGGAAGCTGCCGGCGTAGCGGCGCAGCGGCGAATGTACGCGTACCACTTTTTGGTGCTCGCCGCGCCCGCGGCGTTGCTATTTGGGCTGATCCCACGGAAATCCGGCGCGCTAACGCTGGCGGCGGCGCTGACGCTACCCATGCTGTTCTCATGTTATGGGGCGGTCCTGGTTTTGCAGGACGCGCACAATCCGCTGGAGCATCTAGCCGCAAGCCAATACCTCTGTGCCCACGCCGCCGGTGACGACGCGGTTTGGGAAGATGGCATGATGCGGCTGCTGATCGAAACCGACCTGAAACCCGGCTCGCGCTTTCCGATGACGTTTCTCTGGGTAAACGACGATGATGCCCCGCTGGAATACTGCCACATTATTCTGAGTGATTTTGATCGGCGCCGTCCCAAATACATTCTGCTGCCGACGCGAATCGACTGGTACATCCAGGCGGTGAGCGACCACATCAAGGAATTGGGCCTGAACCCAAAACGCAAAGCCAATTATGTGAAAGCGTGGGATGAGCTGCGCGATTACGTGCGGAAGAACTATCGTCCCGAAGCCGTGGTGGGCAAAGAGACGATCTATCACCGGGAGAATTAGATGGAAGCCGGACAAACCGAAAATTATGCGCTCCCCGCGTGGCAGGGCGACTTCAGTCGCCATGTCGCTGGATGGCGATGGCTCCTGCGAAACGTTCTCGCCCCGTTCGCCTACACGCGCTTGCTTCTGCTGTTCGCTGGATGGTTCGCCCTCACCTGGCTTCCCGGCGCCCGCGCCGATGGTTGGAACCACCCGACCTCCTATTCCGCCATCAACATGTGGTCGCACTGTGACAGCCGGTGGTATCTGTCCATCGCCCGCGACGGTTATCAACTGACGCCGAATGAGCAATCGAACATCGCATTCGCCCCTCTCTACGCGATGCTGATGCGCGTCGGCGGCTGGATCGGTGGCGGCAGCGACCCGGCATTCCTGATCGCCGGCATCATCATCGCCAACATCGCCCTGATCGCGGCCGTCGCCTATCTGATAGCCCTGATGCAGATGGAAGGATATGACGAATCCACCGCCGCCCGCGCGGGATGGTATCTCCTGGTCTTTCCGACCTCGTTTTTCTTTTCCGCGGCTTACCCGATGTCGCTATTCATCGCGCTGGCGATCGGCGCGTTTTACGCGGCTCGCCGGGATCAATGGCGCATCGCCGGCATGCTGGTGGGCTTGGCGACTCTGTCGCGTCCCGACGGCGTCATGCTGTGCGCCGGTCTGGCGGTGGAATATTGGCAGCAACACAGGTTTTCCCTGAAGCACGGCGTCCTGTGGCTGGCGTCCGGGCCGGCGGCGGTGATTGGGTGGATGGCGTTTCAGTGGTACCGTTTCGGCGATCCGCTTGCCTTTGTGCATATCCAGAAGACATGGGGCAGCTACACCCTTCACGACCTGCTGCAATCCAACTCCGGCCGCCTCCAATTTGCCGGCCCGGTGTTGTTCGCCGTGCTGCTGGTCATGGCTATCCGGCATTTGCGTCCGGGCTATATATTTTACGCCGCCGCGATGTTGGCCGTGATGCTTGCCGCCCCCCGGTATTGCTCGATCACGCGATACATCATTGTACTCTTCCCGGTCTACATGATGTTGGCGATTGCGGCGCGGCGGTGGCGATGGGTTCATCTGGCCTTCACGGCGCCGTCGCTGCTCGTGTCGATGCTTCTCATGATTCGTTTCACGTTGTGCTTGTGGGTGGCGTAGCGTCCGGTAACCCCCGCGGATCGCTTTGACAAGATGAACCCGGCTTTACGCCGATATCGCAAGAGCGAAAGCAGCGGATGTACATCCCGGGCTTCGCCGCAACTCATGACATTCATCGACTTCTTCAAATCCCGGCTCGCGACGCGACGCTCTCTCCGCACGCGCCTGTGGCGGGTCGGTGGCTTGCTCGCGGTCTTCATGTGGACCATGTTCGTCGTCAAATGCGTGAGCGGCAAAGACCGCCTGACCTGGGATAAACTGGGCCACGATTTCCTCGCCTTTTACTACGGCGGAACCTGTGCCCGCACCGGGCATTACGAGCAACTGTTCGATCTCTCCGCAACACGTGCGTTTGAACAAAAAATCGGACGTGACGCCGGCATGTCACTGGGCTCCAGCTTCGGACCCTGGTGGAACCCGCCATTTGCCGCGTGGATCTTCGCGCCGCTTTCCGCGCTCCCCTATCTCCAGGCCCTGCATGTCTGGTGGATCATCAGCCTGCTCTGCCTGGCGATTTCGATCTTTCTCATGTGCCGTATGCTCGACGGCGGCTGGAAGACGCGGATGCTGACGCCATTTCTAATTCTGTCGGCGATGTTCCCCTGCTTCCAGGCGTTCGGCCATGGTCAGAACACATTTCTTTCCCTCCTGCTGCTGACGATAACCGTTTCGCTTTGGCGGGGCGGACGATTGCTCTGGGCAGGAATCGTGTGCGGGATGCTGTTCTATAAGCCGCAACTCGGCGTGCTGGTGGCGGTTGTGCTGTGCCTCGGCGAAGGCCGGCGTGCGCTCATGGGCGTTTGCATCACGGGCACGGCACTGGTGCTGGTGAACATGCTGACCATGCCGGGCACGATGCACGAGTTTGCGTATCAAATGCCGCAAAATATTCGATGGATCGAGGAAGAGAACGTCTATCACTGGGACCGCCATGTCACGCTCAAGGCGTTCTGGCGTGAAGCGATCCAGGGCCGCGAGGCGGGTCCGCCAGCCACCTCGACGCGAATTCTCTGGGGCGTCTCCGAGGTCGCACTGCTCAGCGGCTTGGCGACGCTGCTCGTCGCGGCGCGGCGGAATAAAAATCCAGCCTCCCGGCGCGATCGGCTGATTTCCGCGGTGATCGTCGCGATGCCACTGCTGATGCCCTTTTATTTTGATTACGACCTTCTTTTGCTGAGCGTTGGGATCGTCGTGTATGCGGCGGATTATCAGCGCGAACTGGCCGTATCCGAATCGACCCAGGCGGAAGACCGCTGGTTGGTTCGGATGTTCGTGATTCTGTATATCGGGCTGCAATTATTGATGTTTCTCAATGAGCCGCGCGTCAATCCGATCGTTCCGCTTGTGGCAGTGCTGGCGGTACTGCTCATCCGCCGCGGCTTGCGCCCGGCGCCTCAGCTGATGGCCGAATCCACTGCAAATTTCCCGCCGGCGGCGCTGGCGGCATAAAGCCTGTATATTCTCCCCGTGCAAACCGCACCCAGCCTTCGTCGCGATATTTTCTCGGCCTACGTGGTGACGGTGGCTCGCGTCGCGGCCTGGATCGCGGTGACCGCCACGGTCTTCCGCGTCGCCGGCAAGTCGGCGTTTGCTCTGCTTGCCGTCGTCCAATCCACCGTGGGGATTCTCGAATACGCCGCCATCGGTTTAAGCCCCGCGATCATCCGCCTCACCGCCGAGGCGATGCGGCAATCACTGTCGCCGGGCATTTCAGAGCACACCTCCGCCCCACACCGCACGCCTGCCGTGCAGGCGGTCTATGCCAACGGCTTCGTCATGGCTCTCCTGACCGCCGCCGGAGGCGCCGTCTTTCTGCTGGGATTTATGTGGTTCTTTCAATCGACGCAAACCAATCGCGATAGTCACGGCGTCGCATCGGAATTGGTGCTGATGGTCGGCATCGCCACGCTCATCCGCCTCGTCAGCGACGCCCCCGGCGCGGCATTGCAAACCTCGGGAAAAATTTTTCTGGATAACCTGCTGCTCACCAGCCACGAAGTCATCTGGGGCCTGGGCACGGCTTTCGACCTGCTGGTCCTGCACCTGCCGTGGCAGCGCGCGACCGGCTTTGCGCTCGTAGCCGGATCGCTCGTTTTGCTCGCCATTCGCGCCGTCGTCTCGCACCATTACGGCAGCGGTCTGTTCGAGCACTGGTGGCGGCGGTTCAACGCCAGACTTGTTCGCCAACTGCTGATTTTTGGCGGAATGGTCGTGGCCGCGCAAATGGCGGATTATCTCTACGCACCGACCGACAACCTGCTGATCCTGAACCTGATCGATCAGGCGACGGTGGCGGTTTACACGCCCGCCGTGCAGATCGACGGGGGCGCGCTGCTGCTGGTCGGCGCGGTGGCATCGGTGCTGCTGCCGCGGACGGCGCTGGCGCACGCATCGGGCGATCCGCACCTCGTTCGCCGATATTACGTCCGAGGAACACTGGCGACTTTTCTTCTTCTCCTTGTCGCCGCCCCGGTCCTGTGGCTCGCGGCGCCGTTTCTATTCAGACTCTGGCTGGGAAATCCCATGGCCGCCACCTGCGCCATTTTGCCGATGATGCTCATTCACACGGTCGTCGGCGGCAGTAGCGCCGTCGGCCGTTCGATCCTATTGGCCATCGGCAAAGTCCGGCCGTTCACCGTCTCCGTTCTGATCGCAGGAGTCGCCAATGTCGTTTTGAGTTACAGCTTTGTGCGCTACGGCCACATGGGGCTGCGCGGGATCGTTCTCGGCACCATTGTGGCCGTGACCGGCCGCTGCGCGATTTGGATGCCCTGGTACACGCTGCGCGTCCTGAGCCGGGAAATCGCACCGAGCGATACTCCTATCCTGGAGTCCCTCCCACCGGCGCATCTTTCATAAATGCATTTTTAGCCACAGATGGAAATCAGATATAAGACAGATAGTACGAAATTGTGGCCAACCATTTCTTGGCTGTCATCTGTCTGCATCTGATTTTCATCTGTGGCAAAAACTCCTCCTTGATTGCGGATCAAGCCAACCGCCGCGTAACATCTTCACGGCCATGGCCAAAACGCGCACCCAATTTCTTTGCAATCATTGCGGCAGCGTGCACCCGAAATGGATGGGCAAATGCCCCGATTGCGGAACGTGGGACAGCCTCGAATCCTACACCCCGCCGGCGCCGGACGCTCGGGCTGACTCGCGGGCCGAAGCCCTCGGCGTCGGGCGAATCGGCGGCGACCTGGCCGCAGCCGCCGAGGCGTTGCCCATTGGACAGATCGACGAGACGCAGACGCCGCGATTGACCACCGGCATCGCCGAATTCGATCGCGTTCTCGGGGGCGGAATCGTCCCCGGCTCGGTCGTGCTGGTCGGCGGAGAGCCGGGCATCGGCAAATCGACGCTCCTGCTCCAGGTGGCTCATGCGATGGCGTCGGCGAGCCATGCGTCCAAGGTGCTCTACGCCACCAGCGAAGAATCGGCCCGCCAGACAGCGCTGCGGGCCGGACGATTGGGCGTCAAATCGGATCAGCTTCTGGTCCTGGCGGAAACGAACGTTCAGCGCATTCTCCATCAGATTGGGCGGCATCAGCCGGCCGTAGCCGTCGTGGATTCGATCCAGATGATCTACAAGCCGCAGCTTCCCGCGGCGCCGGGATCAGTCACGCAGTTGCGCGATTGCTGCATGGACCTGGTTTATCTGGCCAAGGCCAGCGGCACGGCCGTCATTCTGGTCGGGCATGTCACCAAGCAAGGCACTCTGGCCGGTCCAAAGCTCATCGAACACATCGTCGATACCGTTGCTTATTTCGAGGGAGATCGCTTCCACGCCCACCGCATCGTGCGATGCGTGAAGAACCGTTTCGGCGGCACGCACGAAGTGGGCCTCTTCGAAATGACCGGCAGCGGCCTGCGCGAAGTGACCGATCCGGGAAAACTGTTCATCGAGCAATACGGTCCCGGCGGCCAGCCGAGCGGATCGGTCATCACCGCCGCCATGCAGGGATCGCGCGTGCTGCTGGTGGAAGTGCAGGCCCTGACGGCTTCCAGCGTCATCGGCGCCGCCAAGCGCAAAGCCAGCGGCGTATCGTCCGACCGCGTCTCGATGATCATCGCCGTCCTGGAAAAACGAGCCGAGATGCGCTTGGCGGCCGAGGATGTTTTCGTGAACGTCGCCGGCGGCGTGAAAACCCCCGAGCCGGCCGTCGATCTGGCCATCGCCCTGGCCATCGCATCCGCCCACATGAATCGTCCGCTCCCGACCGGAACGATGGCGGTGGGGGAACTGGGTCTCGGCGGCGAGGTGCGCACGGTGCCGCAGTTGGAGACGCGCCTGCGCGAAGCGTCGCGCCTGGGCGTGGCCCACGCGATCGTGCCGGTCGTCGGCAATCATGTGCCGAAACTCAAGGGGATGGCCCTGCACGAAGTGCGACGCTTGTCGCAGGCGCTGGCGGATTTGTAGGTGCTCTTTTAGCCGCGTCGCTTGCGACGCGTGTTGCGGAACGACAAAAACGCGTCGCCTGCGACGCGGCTAAAACGGCGGTGAAATCGACCTCAAATATTCGAACGAATAAATCCCGCTCGCATGATCGTCCGACCAGTCGATCCGCAGCGCGTAATTGCCGACCAGTTCCGCTTTCACAACCGTTAGCGGCTGAGCATAATTCCCCGGCAGGATATTCAGTGAAGTTTTTTTTCTCGGCTCGGCCGCCGTCGGCGAAATATCATGCGGATCGCGCCCTTCGCGGACCATCTTGCAGACCGCGCACGGACACATCGAACGGAGATACGAAAGCGTGTAAACGCTGCGCTGGCCGTCTTTCCAAAGGATCTCAAGCTTTTCGTCGCGCTTGAGATCGAGCTTGGTGGGAACGTTGGACATACACAGCCTATCCAAGCTCACTTTTTTGCCTGAACTAAACCGGCAGTCCTGACGAAATCGCTGACACCGCGAAAACCTTTGTTGTGCGCTGCTTCTTCCAGCACCAGCTTTTCCTGCGCGGTGAGTCGAACGTTGATTTGCTCCGTGCGTTGCTGTTCCGAAGCGGGTGCGGGGGGCGTTTCGCCATTTTCAAGCATATACGCAACCGCCGTCGTAAGAATATCTCGCGTTGCGGCGACACATTCGTCCGGCGTTTTCCCGTCGTTCATAGCGGTAGTCAATTCCAATCCCCGACCGTAATATTCTCCGTCCTCGTAGTGCAGAATAATCTGATATGACTCGGCTATTTTTCGAGCGCGCCGTAGAATGTCAGGATCAAAAGGGCGGTTTATCGCCTTCGAGGATTTTGCGGATTTGGCTGACATAAAAGGGCTTCACTTTCCCACCATGGACCGGCACAATAGTCTGCCGAAATCCAGGTTTATGAAATATGTGGTGCGATCCTCTAATTCGCACCAGTCGCCATCCGTCATGCTCCAATAGTTTTCGTATTTCAGCAAATCGCTCTTCACTTGGCATAGCGTTCCTCCCAACTTGGCAAGCGCTACGCCCGTTTGCGATATCGAAAGGAGCGCAACTATGCCTGATCCCCGCCTTTTTGCAGGCAGTGATGCGTCTCCTTTCGGCTGTATAGCGTAGGATATACGCACGTCTTCGTCAAGTGCTTTTTTCCAGCTTCCGCTTCAGCGCTTCCTGCACCATCTTAGGATTCAATCCCTTACCGTTCTTCATGACCATCCCCACGAGCGCTCCCATGGCCGTTTGTTTGCCGGCCCGGTAATCCTGAAGCGGCTTCGGATTGGCCGCGATGACGGCATCGATCGCCGCGTCGATGGCGCTGGTGTCGCTGACCTGCATCAACCCCATCTCCGTGGCCAATTGTTCGGCCGAGGCGTCTTTCTCACGCAGCTTGTCGAAGATCGAGCCGGCATTGCTGGCGGAAATCTTGTTGTGATCGATCAATTTCGCGATCTCCGCGAACCGAGTTGGAGAAACGCCAATATCCGAAAGCGCGACGCTCTTTTCGTTGGCCAATCGCCGGCCGTGCGAAAGAATTAGATTGCTCACGCGCTTTGCGTCACCGCCGGCGGCGATGGCGGCTTCATAAAATTCACCCGTGGCACGGTCGGAGGCCAGGATGGCGGCATCGGTCGAGGACAATCCCAGCGCCTCGACGTAGCGTTTCCGCCGGGCCGCGGGAAGCTCGCCAACGTGCTTCTTGATCTCGGCCAGCCACGCATCATCCACTTCCACCGGCACAAGGTCCGGGTCGGGAAAATAGCGGTAATCGTTCGCCTCTTCTTTCTCGCGCTGAAGAAACGTCGAGCCGTTGGCTTCGTCCCAGCCGTAGGTGCTCTTGCGGCCGAGCGAGCCGGTCTCTTCCCATTGGCGGATTTGCCGCTGAACTTCGTACGCCGTTGCCCGTTCCAGCACGCTGAAGCTGTTGAGATTTTTGATCTCCGTGATGGCCGTCTTATGGACCTGGCCGCTCTGGTCGGTGATATGCACGTTGATGTTCGGCTCGAAGCGCATGTGCCCCATCTGCATCTGGCCGTGGCTCACGCCGAGGAATTGCACTATCCGCTGAAGCTCCTGCCCGAACAGCGCGACATCCTGCGGGCTGGAGAGGTCTGGTTCGGTGACGATCTCCAGCAGGGGCGTGCCGGCGCGGTTCAGATCGACGATGCTGAAGTCGATCGCGTATCCGCCCGGTGCTTCGTGCAGCAATTTGCCCGCATCTTCCTCCAGATGCGCCCGGCGAATGCGAATCTTCAGCGTGCTTGCGTCCCTGCGGACCAATTCAAATTCGCCCTGATAACAGAGCGGCAGATCGTACTGGCTGATCTGATAGTTTTTGGGCAGATCGGGATAGTAATAGCTCTTTCGGTCCCACTTGGTGTGCTTGGCGATTTTGCACCCCAGGGCCAGCCCCACCATCATGGCATATTCCACCGCCCGTTTATTCATCACCGGCAGCACGCCCGGCAACCCCAGGACCTGTTCGTCCACCTGCGTATTGGGCTCGGCCCCGAAGCCGTTGGCCGCGCCGGTGAACATCTTCGATTTCGTCGAAAGCTGGACGTGAACTTCCAAACCGACCAGAACCCTGTGTGATTTGCAAATCCTGTGTTCCACGCGAATGGCTCCGTTAATTTCTTACTTGCTTGGCCCGATAAATCGTTGTGTGAAGTATAAGCACCTCGGGCCGCCGGGCCAAAGTCGGCGTCCGGATTGGCCGAAGATTCACAATATGGAAGCATCGCACATCAGCGTGATGGACAATGAATCGTCGGCGTCCGACAGCGCGTCGGACCGGCGGCGTAGTCCGCGGCAGTCTTTTGTCGGCAACGGCTGGCTCTCCCCCGAGGCCGGCACGCCGGGACCCAATCATCACATCGTCGTGGTGGATTTGTCCCTGCACGGCCTCGGTTTTAGCTCGGACGAAAAGCTCGAGCCCGAAGCGGTTCACTGGATGGTTCTGGACGCCGGCGGCCTACGGGCGTCGGCCCGCGTTCGTATCGCCTCCTGCCGTCCCAACCCCAACTCCAGCGGAAGCTACGAGTGCGGCGCGGAATTTTTTTGATATTCCGCAGAACGATTCCACTTAGCGCCTGACACGCAGTTTCCCGTCGCCAACGACAATGAAGCAACCGGCCCATCCGTCGATCGGGCCTTCTTCGAATATTTGCCGGAGTCTCGCCAGGATTGTCCGGCGGCTTGGCTCGCGCAAACGGATGATAACGATTCCTGGATCGGTTCCAGGCCGGAACTTCCGCAAATCGGAGAAATCCAAATCCTGCGTAAATAGCACCCGCTGTTCTCTACACGCGATATCGAAAATGTCCGTGTTGTCGTGCCCCGCCAGTGATTCGCCGCGAACCGTATGAACATCGTGTCCGCGCGCCGCGAGAAGATCGACGATCTCCTCCCGCAAATTCTCGTCCAACTTGATCTTCATGAGATCGCGGGTAGTTCCGGGAGAGGCAGATCCTCCTGGACGGAAGCCGCCGCGAATGCGATGACTTCCTTCACCTGCTGTTCCGTGACGGTTGGAAAACTCTTCACGATCTGGTCAATGGAATCGCCGTCTGCCAGCGATGCCAACACTGTTCGTAGCGTGACGCGCGTCCCCTTCAAAACGGGTTCGCCGCCGCAAATCGCGGGATCTCGGACGATGAGTTTGGGTAACTTCATCACCTGCGATTGTGGCGACTCAATCGGCTTCAAACCACCCGCACATCGACCTGCCCCGGCCGAAACCCCGCTCCGCGATCCTGGGCCATGTCGTGCGCTTCGTTGTAATACTCGATCAGCACCGCCCAATCGAATAATTCGCTGAGCCGTTCCGCCCGGTTGCGCAGCTCGATCCGCTGGCGGCGGCCCAGGTTGATGAACTGCATCAAATACTCCTCCAATTCGCTTACGCTCTCGTCGAAACTGCGCGTCCGGCGATTCAGAACCGTGACCCCCTGCGCCTGGTGCTCCGCGACATGCCGCTGCACATACGCTCCGAATCCGCTCAGGTCCGTCGTCACCGCCGGCACTCCCATCGCGACGCACTCCATCGGCGTGTATCCCCACGGCTCGTAATAGCTGGGGAAGATTCCCAAATGACATCCGCGCACGAACTTCTCGTAGTCCAGACCGATCAGCGGACTGGTGGCCGTGACAAACTGGGGGTGGAAAACCATCTTGACCGGGTCGTCCGGGGAGTTGAACAATCCCCGATTCCGCAGATGCTGAAGAACCGGATCGTTGGCATCGTCGACCAGATCGTGCGTCACGATCGGCGGCGGCCGGCCGGTGCGCCACGCCTGAATCGCCTTTTTCAAACGGACGCGATCGTCCCCATCCATCAGATCATCCGGCATTGCGATCCGCCCGCTGGCGGCGTCGCGAAACAGCCGCCGGCCCATCTGCTCCTCGATCTGCTCGCAAGTCTTGTGTAGCTCGCCGAACATCGAATGGCTCTGCAGCGTTGCCACGTTGATGTTGCGCGTCGCCGCGTTGGTGATGATGAACGCCACGATCGTCGGCCGGTCGCTGACATCCCGCAGCCGCACGTTCAGCCGATGCAGCGCTTCGATGAACAGATCCATTCCCTTGTTGCGGTATTCGTAACGCCCGCTGGTGAACAGGTAGAGCGTGCGATCAAGGTCGAAGCTGTAACTGGGGAAAAAGTGCCCCATCACGAATTCATGGATGGCTTCCTTGTATTGGAGATGAAGATTTTGAAATTCGTGCAGAGCCGCGAATCGGTGAAGGTTCAGGCCGTTGGGAAGGATCAATTCCGGCGCGCGGCCCAGAAGTTTTTCCGCTTCAAAGCTGGTGACCTGGCTGACTGTGGTGAAAACGGTACACGCGCGGGCGGCGGCGCGCTCGATGGCGAACCGCGGATAAATGTTGTATTTGGCCGCCTGTTCATCGGCATTGATGAACGGCAAATGGTTGTAAAACTCCGGGCTGTCGCTGGCCAGATATCGTCCCAGCACCGTCGCGTGTGTCGTGAAGATGGTTGAGATCGGAAGCTTCAGGTGCGCAATCCGCGGCACGGCCACGCCGGCCATCCATTCATGGAAATGCGCAATCACCGGCGTCGTGACGCCCAACTCCCTTGCCAGCGCGATAAAAAATTCCGCGAGCGTAAAGCCGAATGCGATTACCTCATTCACTTCCCCGTCGTTGGACACCGTCGAGATGCCGTGATCTTTCCACAGCAGATATTTGTCCGTATCCAGGCTCGGAAAGCGACCGCGATAATCGAGCAGAATGACTCGTGGGCCGCCCGGCACCATCCATCGCCCGAAATGACATCCGATTCCCTGATTCCGCAGTTGATCCAGCGCCCGGCGGATGACGCCGTCGCTCGCCTGCTCTTCGAATTCGATCGCCGCGGTCTGCGGGTTATACGGGCCGATGAGGCAATAGCGATCTCCCCATCGCTCGAGCATCGCCGGGACTTTGGATTTCAGAACGGTGTAGATCCCGCCGAGTTGCCAGCAGACTTCCCAGCCAATTTCGAACAGCAGCGGTTGCTGGCTTTCCACCTCCGGCGTGGCCCGCGCCGATCCCCGCGGCGCAGCAGAAGCGCTGGATTTTCCACGGCCGCTTTTGCCGCTTCGACTGCCCGCTGATCGCGCTGCCATCGCCGCATTATGACGGATGGACGGGCAACTCGGAAACATTAAGAATGTTCAACGCCAACGGCCGATAAACCGCATCTGCAAGCCGGCAATTGGCAAACCGCATTTAGGCGTTCGTTTTTTTGTGGCTTCGCGGCTGGTTGTATTTCTTCCCCGAGCGAACCATCCATCATTCCATATACTCACACCAGGTCTTGCTCGTTTCCCATAGCGTTACGCCGGCCAACCTCACCTGCGGGGCGTCGAACCTCGGCTTCAGCATCCGATAGATCACCATCGCGATGTTCTCCACGGTCGGAATCAAATCCGAAAACTCCGGAATCTCCACGTTCAGATACCGATGATCCAGCGGCTCGATCACGGCCGAGGCCACGATCTGCTCGAAACGCGGGATGTCCATGACCAGGCCGTTGTCGTCCGGCTTGCCGGCCAGCGTCACCTGCAACACGTAGTTGTGGCCGTGTCCGTGCGGGTTGTTGCATTTGCCGAAGAGTTTTTGGTTTTCCTCTTCGCTGAGGGAAGGATTGTGCAAACGATGGGACGCGGAGAATTCGAATTTTTGGCTCAATCGAATCATGGGAAACTCCCGCGCAAAAAAACTGAGGGTCAAAAATGGGCTGAGCGCCAAACGAAGATGGTGCAATTCCGCCGGTGGCCAGGCGTCCTTGAGCCGTTCATAAATCCCGGTGACGAGCATGGCGCCGCCGGCGAGCCGGCCGCGTTGAACGAACGCCGTTACCATCGGCACGACGATCTCGCGAACCGACTGGTCGATCTGCTTGATGTTGCACACGCATCCGGTTTGGGGCGACGGCTCGCCGACGAGCGTCACTTCCAGCGTCAGAAAATGCCCCAGCCCCAGGAGCGATGGATATCCCGCGAAACTGTTGGTGATGGCGGCGTCCGGCCGGCCGATGGTCTCTGGATTGACGCCGAAGCGGACTTCACGGGTCAGACGGAACATATCCCCAATGATACGCGGCCGATCAGTTGGGTCGAGTCGCCGGCCCGCCGATGGCGGCCCGGAAACGTTCAACCTGCTGCTTCATGAACGGGTCGTCCGGCTCGAGTTTCGCCGCCCGCAATTCGATTTGCAGCGCCTCCTGTGAATGCCCGAGGCGAAAATTCACCTCCGCGAGGGTGTCGAGGATGGCGGCATTGTTGGGCATGAGCGCCACGGCCTGCTGGGCCCAGCGCCGGGCATCGGGCAGGTTGCGATTGCATTTGGCGCACAGCCACGCCAGGCCGTTCAGGTTGTCGGGGTTGTGCGGATCGGCGTCGAGCTTTTTCTTCATATCGTCGAAGGCCCATTGGAAGAGGAGATTGGCGTCGATGGTCCGGTTTTTTTTCTCGAGCAGCGGAACCACGTCGATGGCAATATCCGCATCGGTGGGCCGCAGTTCCAGCAACTGCTCCATCCGCCGCTGCGTCTGCGCTTCATCATGCCTGGCGACCGCGGCCCGCAGATAATGCCAATAAACGTCGGCCCAGAGATCGGTGGCGGAAATGTTCCAACGACGGCCCTGCGAATCGACCATCGCCAGATCGCGGGCCACGCCGGCGGTTTTCACGCCCTCTTTTTCCGGCCCGTTTACCGTCGCATCGGGAAGCTGATCTTCGGTCATGCCGACCAGCATCAGAGCCTGCTCCTTTTGCTCGGCGGCGTCCTGATCATCGCCCCGTTTCACCGCCAGGCCCGCGAGGCGGAAATGCACGTTCGCGGCTTCCCATCGCCGCTCGCCGGCGCCCGCGCCGGAGTCGGTTTTCAGAAAGTCCTTGTATTCCTGCTCGGCCAGATCGTCCCATCCGTGCTCCTCAAGAAAATCTCCCACATCGCTTCGATCCGGTTCAGACATTGCGGCGCTGGCGAGATGCCGGGCGGCGGCGGCCCTGGGCGCATCGTTCGCCCGGTCGTACATCACCGACAGGGCGTACTGAATCTTCGGCGTTTGCAGGTCTTTTCCAGCCAGCTTGAAGTCGTTATCCAAACCCCTCAGCGGTCCATACACGCCTTGCAACGCAAACAATTCGAGCAGGGCCGTCGGCACGCCCGCCCGGTCGGGAAGGCTTCCGCGGACAAATTCCTTTCGCCGCCAATCCGCGGCTTCGTCGTATTGCTTTTGCTGACAGGCCACGTCGGCCAGGACGCGAATGACAAAATCGAATTCGCCGTCATCGTCCGTCGGATTGGCCAACTCCAGATTCGCACACCGCCGCAGGTCGTTGATGGCTGTCGATAGATTGGTGCCAAGCTGGGCATATCCGCAGACTGCCAGCAGTCGCGAATCGCCGGTGGGCGGCTGAACATCCCGCAACGGGGCCACGTTGCCCTGCTCGCGCAAGCAGGTGACGATTGTCCATTGCACGGCGGGGCTGGGGTCCTCCTGAAGCAGACGCAACAAGGCGGGGAGCCCCTTGCTGTCATCGAGATCGTCCAGCCGGCGAACCATGTCTCGCCGTAATTCGATGTCCGGCAGGCCGTAGTGCAGCAGAATGGCCTTCACTTCCGGCGGATCGCCGGGGACGTACCAGGGTAAATCGAGCAGAATCTGTACGGCCTGCTGGCGCAGACCCGGATCGTCGGATCGGGTGAGTTTCAGGATGGCCGGCCGGGCGTCCGCGCCCAGGGCCGTCAGTGCCGCCCCCGCCGATTGACGGATCGCGGCGTCGTCGGATCGCAATTCACCGATCAGCCGACTGACCCTCTGATCCATCGCCAGCGGCTGCGTCGCGGATGAAAAGCTGCTTGCCCAGGCCCCGCCCGCCATTCCCAGCAGCAGTCCGCAAAAGACGAATTTCCACCGCAAAAACCGGCAGATATCAGCCCCGTTTTGACGGTCCTTTTTCTCGCCGCGAACGTAGTAATCATGCGGGATTTGGCGATAATAACCAGCCTGAATCATTTCACCTCCGCGCATCCTGCGAATCAGGGATGGGCCAACGTGGGTGAATCGTATTTTGGTTCCGACAGGAGTTCATGGATGGCTGAGAAAAACGTACCCGAAACCGCCGGCGCTTCCAACAGTAAATACGACGAGGGGATGATCCGTGTGCTCAATGATGTCGAGCACGTCCGCACCCGTCCGGGAATGTACATCGGCGGAAATAATACCAAAGGCCTGCATCATCTCGTCTATGAAATCGTTGATAATTCCATCGACGAGGCTCTGGCCGGTTTCTGCAAAAATATCCTTATTAAGATCAATGCGGATGGTTCGGCCACTATTGCCGATGACGGCCGCGGAATTCCCGTCGGTATTCACCCAACGGAGAAAATCCCGACGGTTGAGGTCGTTTTCTCCACCCTTGGCGCGGGGGGTAAATTCGACCACAAGGACGGATCTCCCTACGCCACTAGCGGCGGCCTTCACGGGGTGGGGGCGTCGGTCGTCAACTTCCTGTCCGAATGGCTCGAAGTGGAGGTCAACCGCGACGGCAAGGTGTATCAGATGGAATTCGCCCGCGGCGTGAAGGCCAGCGAACTGAAGGTCATCGGCAAATCCAGCAAGGCCGGCACGAAAGTCACTTTCCGGCCCGATGGACAAGTGTTCCCCGACGTGGAATTCAAATACGAGATGCTGATCGGCCGCCTGCGCGAACTGGCGTATCTGAATCCGGGCCTGCAGATCATCGTCGAGGACGAACGCATCCAAAAACGCGAAGTCTTCAAATACGAAAACGGCTTGGTCCAATACGTTCAGAGCCTCAACGAGGGCAAGGCTGTCCTTCATCCCGTGATCTATTTCAAGAAGGAGGATGCCGAGAATCGCCTGATCGTTGAAACGGCCATGCAGTACAGCGACGGATTTAACGAGACGCTGCTGACGTTCGCCAACAACGTCAATAATCACGATGGCGGGACGCACCTGAGCGGGTTCAAGACCGCCCTGACCGGCACGATCAACCGTTATGCCGAGGCTTCGAATCTGATGAAAGACATTCGCCCCAGCGGCGACGACGTGCGCGAAGGCCTGGTGGCGATCATCAGCGTCAAACTTCCCGAGCCGCAATTCGAAAGCCAGACGAAGGACAAGTTGCTGAATCCAGAGATCGAATCGTTCGTGCAGCAGGCGGTGAACGAAAAACTCGGCTCGTATTTTGAGGAGAACCCCAAGGAGGCCCGGTCGATTTTTGAAAAGGGAATGCTGGCCGCCGAGGCCCGCGAGGCGGCGCGCAAGGCCCGCGAGTTAACCCGGCGCAAGAACAGCCTCGAAGGCAACAGCCTGCCTGGCAAGCTGGCCGATTGCCGCAGCAAATCCAACGAGGATACCGAAATATTCCTGGTCGAAGGTGATTCGGCCGGCGGCAGCGCCAAGCAAGGTCGCGATTCCAACGTTCAGGCGATTCTTCCCCTCTTCGGAAAAATCCTCAACGTGGAAAAGGCCAACGCCGTCAAAATCATCTCGCACGAGGCGATCCGCACGATCATCGGCGCATTGGGCTGCGGGTTTCAAGAGGATTTCAGCCTGGAAAAGCGCCGTTACGGCAAAATCGTCATCATGACCGACGCCGACGTGGATGGCAGCCACATCCGAACGCTGCTGCTGACGTTTTTCTTCCGGCACATGCAGGAACTGATCAAGGCGGGCCGCGTCTACGTCGCTCAGCCGCCGCTGTATCAGGTCATTCGCAGGAAAAAGAGCGAATACGTCCTGAACGAGCGGGCGATGCGAAAGACCCTGACCGATCTCGGCCTGGACGGAACGGAACTGATCATCCGCGACGATGAGGGGAAGCAGAATCGCCGTCTGGCCGGGGATGAGTTGCGCCGGGCGGTTGATCTGCTGGGCCGGCTCGAGGAATTGGTGAAGATCGTGCAGCGGCGAGGGATCGATTTCGCCGAATTTCTCGCCCGGCGCGACGGCAACGGACGATTGCCGCTGTTCCAGGTGATCGTCGAGGGGGAAGAAATGTTCTTCCACAGCGGGCAAGAACGCGACGACTTCCTTCGCGAGCAGAAAATCCTGGCCGATACCGAAGAAACCGATCCCGCCCCAAGCCACGGCTCCGGGAACGGCGCCGCCAACGGCAACGAGCGGCGACTCCAGAAAAATCAGGAGCTGCATGAAGTCAAAGACCTCGACAAGATTTTCAATCAGCTCGAGGAATTGGGCCTGTCCATCGACGATTATTTCCTCACCCAGGAAGAATCCGTCAGCGGCGAAAAGCTCGCCACCAAATACGCCCTGACCAGCGAGGAAAAGCTTCGCGATGTCGCCGGCGTCGCTCAAATTCTTCCGACCATCTTCGCCCTGGGAAAGACCGGCATCGAGATCAAACGATTCAAGGGCCTGGGCGAAATGAACAGCGAGCAGCTTTGGGAAACGACGCTGGATCCGAGCCGGCGAGTGCTATTGCGCGTCACCCTGGAAGAAGCCGGCGAGGCCGAGCGGCTCTTCAGTGTTCTGATGGGCGAGGACGTTGAGCGCCGCAGGCAGTTCATCGAAGATCATGCGCTGGAAGTGAAGAATCTGGACGTGTGATCAATTCCAGCGCGGCGCAGCGGCTCCAGCCGCCGTGACGAATCCTATTGCGGCAACGGATCGCCGCGCGTCAGTTGCGGGGCGATGAACGGATGGTCCTGCATCCAGCTTTCAATTGCCTGAATGCGGTTGCCCGGGTCGGGATGGGTTTCAAGAAATTCCGGCGTATGTCCGCCGGCGCCGACCTGCTTGAGAATATTCATCACGTCAATCATCGCCCGGGGGTCGTAGCCCGCTTCGGTCATGAATTCCAGGCCGCGCTCATCCGCCTGTGATTCATCCTCCCGGCTGAATTTGAGCTGCACCATCTCGTTGGCCAAATCCGCCATCGCCCAGGTGGCGAATCCATTGCGATTTCCGCTGGCGGCAATTCCCGTGCCCAGCACGATCGATTGTCCCAGCCGACTCTTTTCGATCTGCTGCGCAACGTGTCGTTCGACCACGTGGCCGGTTTCGTGTCCGAGCACCGCCGCCAACTCCGCCTCGTCACCCAGCTTTTGGTAGAGTCCCAGCGTGATGAATACTTGCCCGCCCGGCAGCGCAAAAGCGTTCACCGTCTGCGTGTCGCTCAGCAGATGATATTGATAGTGATACGGACTTTTGCCGGCCTCGGAACGCTGGACGATCCTTTGCCCGATGTGTGAAACTTCCCGCGCCCGCGGATCGGTCTGCGGCACTTCTCCGCCCATCTGGGCCGCCATCTGCGGGGCCGATTGCAAGCCCAGGGCGATTTCATCCTGTGCGCTCATCGCGACGTGCTGCCGCTCGCCGGTGGTGGGATTCACCGTCTCATGCGTGTAATAAGAGATGACCCCAAACAGAATCACCGCGACCCCGATGATCAGCCGAAGATTGATGCCGCTTCCGCCGCCCGATCCATAGCCGTATCCGAAGTATGTCATGAGAGCCTCGATTCCGTATTACACAGTTGGCGGGCCGCGTTGGAAATCCCCTGATGCGCCAATTCGCAGGCATAATCGACGCGGATGGATTTGCGATACGCGTCGATTTTTCGAATCGGATCGGCAATCGACTCGGCCGCGGCGAGGAACGGCGCGTGCAGGTGTTCCCAAATATCCATGACCGCCCCGTACGTTCCAGGCGGAAGTTCCGCATCCGCCATCACGACGCTGTGCGCCGGCAGGCGACGAATCAGAACATCCACCGGCATCGGTTCAGCCGGCGGCAGCGCCACATCCTCGCTCGGGACGATCGCCACGATTCTTCCTGCCTGAGCCGGATAAACCGCCGCCAGAAACACATCGGCGTACAACCCGCGTTTGGTCTGTTCGCGCCGAGCGTCGAGGGCCGGTTGGATCGATCCCCATCCGGCGATCAGGAACTGGCCATGCGGAAATGTTTCAATGACAGCCCGCCCATCGATTTGATCCGCCGGGCCGCCGGCCAAAAAATCCAGCCGGATGATTCCCTCTCCGCATCGCTGACGTCGTTGCCGGCGCGCTTCCTGCAGCGGCATATACAGCCGCGCCATGGCATCAAAATCCCGCCCGTCCCACGCCAGCTTCTCTGCGGCCGCCAGCGTCTGCTCGGCCTGGAGATATTCCATCCGCTGCAATTGTTGCTGGCCGAGTTGGCAAAGCTCTTGAATTTGCCCGGCTTCCATGCGGGCATTGTAACGGAGCGGAGGGCTTTGTTCAGGCGACGGGCGTTTTCGCCGCGATCATTTTCCGCAGCGTGCACAGTGCTTGGCGCCATTGCCCGCTGGTTTGCGTCGTCTCGTAAATCAGCAAATCGCCCAGGGTCACGAAATCCCGATTCTCCAGCGACGATTTGATCTGCTTCAATTGCTCGGCAAATTCCACGACCAGATCAGTCAGCGGCTTGTCGCCGACGGTGATGTGTTCCAGACTGATATTCAGCAAACGCGCCGTTCCCAGCAGCGATTCCTGGGCATGTTGCCAGGTGGTGAGACATCCGGAGAGTTTTTCCATCGCCCGAACGTTCTGGTTGGTCTGAAGGAGCTTGGCCGCCTCGGACTTGATGCGATCCGCCTCGCCAAGCTGCGCCTCGACCTGGTTGAGCACGTCCAGCGCCATTTCGTTGGGATCGGCCGTCTCGATAAAAACCTGGTGATCCTTCAGCGGCGACTTGCGAACATCCGTCAGCCGGCCGAGGTCCGGTTCCAGTCCATCGATCAGGACATGCACCACCAGGCGTTTTTCGCGCTTGAGGTGTGTCAGCACCTGCCCCACGGTTCGGAGGCCCAATTCCTCGGCCCTCAGCGGCGAATGATCGACAGTAACCGGCATAGAAACACTCCTGGCCTCTGCCCACTATCGGTCAGGGCTGTTCTGAAACGTGAGAAAGTCCGATAAAAGCGTCCGAAGGCGTGTTCCTTGACCCGCGGCGATGCACATCACCCACGGGTTCACGACCCTCCCCCATTCCCGGTCGATATACAACCCATTGCGTGGTCGATCTGATCGTCAACATCGCGACCGCCGGCCGGCCCGATCTTCTGATGCGGACGCTGCAATCCCTTGCCCAATGCCGGCTCCCATCCAACTACAAACAAACCATTGTGATCGAAAACGGTCCGCAAACCGGTGCTGAAGAAGTCGTTCGATCCGCGCCGGCCGTGCTGAACGCTCGATATCAATATTGCCGCCAGCGCAATAAAAGCGCCGCTCTGAATGTCGCCCTCGGGGGGCTTGGAGATGGCCTGGTTTTTTTCACGGATGATGACGTCCGATTCGATGCGGGCGTTCTGGTCGCCTATGCCGACGCCGCGGAAACAAAAGGCGCCGGACATTTTTTCGGCGGCCCAACCGACGTGGATTATGAAATTCCGCCGCCGCCGTGGCTCGAGCAGTATCTTCCGAAGTCGGCAAGGGGATGGGCGTGGTCCGGCCCCGACGATCACGTGAGTGCACCGGAATTTCTGGGATTCAACTGGGCGGCCTTCGCAGCCGACCTTCGCGCCGCCGGGGGATTCAATCCCGACCGTGGCCCGGGGTCTCTCTCCGGAAGCACCGGACAGGAAAGCGAAATGCAGCGCCGTCTTCTGAAGCACGGATTGCTTGGCGCGTACGTTCCGGCCGCTCATGTTTGGCATTTTGTTCCCACCGACTGCTGCTCGTCGAAGTGGGCCATCGCGCGGAACTACCGCCACGGCGTCGAAGAGGGAACCAGGATCGCCACTCGCAAGGGCCCGTTCGGCCTCCCCTCGTGGTGGATGACACGCCGATACCTCAAGGGAATCGCCCGCATCTTAATATGGTCGTTTTCCCCCAACCCCGAGCAGCGGTTCAAAGCGAAATATCACCGCAATTACGATCGCGGCCTCATCCACGGAATGCGTTGCCAGTGCAAATCCAAAAAGTTGAAAGCCGCTAATTCACCCCTGCTCTCCTGATTGCCGCTCTCCCCGAACGCGCGGAAGATTCTAAACGCTGGCTACCGGCAGATAGATATTAAACGTCGTCCCGCGTCCCACCTGGCTCTCCACGACGATCCTCCCCTTGTGGTGTTCGATGATGTCTTTGCAAATCGCCAGGCCCAGCCCGGTGCCGCGCGACTCGTCCTTGCGGGTGGTTCCCTTGGTGGTAAAAAACGGCTGGAAAATCTTGGGCAGCAAATCCGGCGGGATTCCGGGCCCGGTGTCGATTACCTGGATTTTCACTTCATTTTGCTCCGCCAATGCCGCCTTGATCGTCAACGATCCACCGTTTCCGATCATCGCCTGGCGGGCGTTGATCAGCAGATTCAGCAGAACCTGCTCCAACTGCACGCTGTCGCCGCTGACGCAAAGATCGGCCGAAACCTGCACGCGCAGGGCGATGCCATCTTTCTGCGGATCGCGAGCCAGCACCATGAGCGTCTCGTCGACCAGCCCCTGCACGTATACTGTGCTGAACGACGATTCCCCCCGCGCGAGACCCAGCATGGCCGAACAAATTTTCCCGGCCTTTTCAGCGCTGGCGAACGCTTTACTGAGGGCCTTGCAGATCAGCTCCATATCCGGCGTCGGACCCTGGGCGCTCTGCAGGGCATATTGGGAATAACTGACGATGGGCGTGAGGAGGTTGTTGAACTCGTGCGCGATGACCGCCGCGATGGTTCCGATGGTTGCCAGACGCTGTGATTCGGTCAGTTGCTCGCGCAGCGCATCCAGTTGCCGCTGCGTCTCGCCCAATTGCGAGAGCAACGATTCTTCCAGCGCGACGGTGGGGGGTTGCGGATTACTCACGCTTTCCACCTGTCTATCGGCCGTTGTGCCGATGCCACTTTGACGGCGAGGTTTTCGCCCTTATGGGACCCTAGATAACGGAGCCAATCCCTCTGAAACCGCACCACCCGACCGGTTCGACGCCGCCTTTCGCGCGATCAGCCACGGGACAAGAAGCAGCAGCATCACGACATTCGCCATCAGAAACATGAGCGGCACCCGCCACGGCCACGGACCGAGAAAATTCAGCGGCGATTGCTGGCCCTGGTATGTTCTGCCGACGTAACCATAATTCAGATGCAGCAGCGCATCGATGGGGAACATTACCGCGACATAGACCAGCCCGGACCACACCGCAAAGCGCCAATCGTGCCAGTTCGGACAGTATCCACGGCCTGTGATGTCGTACAGCGCGGCACCGACGATAGTGACGTGCCCGGCCCAGAAAACCCAGAACTGAAAATCAGCCGGGCCGAAACGCAGATCGGGCCAGACGAAGCTCAGCGACGATATTCCCAATCCCCAGAAATAGGCGATGGCGTGGAGCCGGCGCCAGCGCCATATCAGCGCCGCCGGCGCGACGAACATGACGATGTCGCACACATGCAGCGGCAACGCGGTGCGGTAATCGAAGCGCGTCGGCCAGAGCGTCGTCGCCTGCACAAACGTCGCTGCCGCCAGCCCGAGCCAGCCGATGCTCCTGTCCATAATCCGCCGGCGTGGCGGAACCGTTGCCACGTCATCGCGTCGCCGCATCGCAACCATCACCGTCACGAGCAGCGCAAACGACAGCACCACGCAAAGGTGCGTCAGCGTGTACGGATGAAAATGGTGCATCCAGGAGTTGTTTGCTTTCATCCACGCGCATTTTACGGCTGCCACCCGATTTCGGAATACGGACAAAACCGAGCTGATCCATAGAGATACCACGCGGCTTGGTTGCTTTAGCTGCCGCGGTTCCCCGCAAAAATCAGCGCTGCGTGAATTGCCACCGTCCCTTACCCTGAATTCATGTTCGGTCGTTCCTTTCGCCTTCCGTTCAAGCTGCTGGGGATTCCCGTCTTCGTGGATTTGTCGTTTCTGCTGGTTCTCCCGCTGCTGGCGTGGATCATCGGTAGCCAGATCGGTGAATTCGCAAAAATGTTCGGCCTCGCCAACGCCCACGCTTTGTCCACCGGCGTCGAGCCGTACGTCCTTGGCTTGATCGCCGCCATCGGCCTGTTCGTCAGCGTCGTCATACACGAACTTGGACACGCGGTCACCGCCCGCGCCTACGGCGTTCAGGTTCGGCGGATCACGCTGTGGTTCCTCGGCGGGGTAGCCCAGTTCGAGGACATGCCCCGTCAGCCCGGCGCTGAGGCCATCGTCGCCATCGTCGGACCGCTCGTCAGCTTTGCCATCGGCGCCGTCTGCTGGTGGCTGGAACGCTTTGTGCCCCCATCCGCATCGCCCGCGCGGTTCATCGTGGGGTATCTGGTCTACATGAACATTGTGCTGGCCATTTTTAATCTGATTCCGGCCATGCCCCTGGACGGCGGCAGGGTGCTTCGATCACTGCTGGCGCTGTGGATGCCCCGGCTGCAGGCAACGCAGATCGCCGCGGGCGTCAGCAAAGTCCTCGCTGCGTTGCTCGGGGTGGTGGGGCTATTCAGTTTGAACTTCTGGCTGCTCCTGATCGCAATTTTCATTTACATGAGCGTCGGGGCCGAAACGCGGTTCGATCAATTTGAAGCGATCACGCGCGGATTACTTGTGCGCGATCTGATGAACCCCGATGTCCATGCCGTCCCGCCGGAAATGCACGTTTCGGAATTGCTCGATCACATGCTGCGCCAGCACCATCTGGGTTTCCCCGTGGTGAACCCATCGGGGGCGGTCGTGGGGATGGTCACGCTCCGGCAGGTCCAGGGCAAACCACCGCAAACGGCCGTCTCCGACGTGATGCAACGCGACGTGCCGACCGTTTCCGATCACGCCCCGGCAAACGAGGCCCTTCGATTGATGACGCGCGACGGCCTCGGCCGTGTGATCGCCACCGCCGACGGCGGCCGCATGAGCGGGATCATCACCAAAACCGATCTGATGCACCTGATCCGATTACGCAGCGCCGGCTGGGACATTGGCTACCCCCGCCCTAGCCCAACCGCTTCCCACACGCAAAACTGACCGTTACCCGCACCGTGTGTGGCAAGTGTGCGACACCCACCGCCGGCTCAACCTCCATTTTCAGCTCATCCCGCAGCCTCAATGTCCCATTTGTCCTCAAAACCCCTCACTTTTCTGCGGTTTTTCATTTGGGGGTTTGTCGGGATCGTGCCATCGAATTCCCTGGATAGCAGGGCTACGTCGGTTTGGGTGAACGGAAAAAGCATCGGCCTCTATATATGTGCGCAGGAGGTGAAAGTTTTGTACCTATTTTTGGCCTTGACCCGACTGAATTGTGGGCAACGGTGAAGATTGTCATCCCCACGGGTCTTCTAAATGCACACTATCCCATGGCCGCGAGCAATTCCTTCGCGACGTATCGCACCTGCTCCTCCGGCAACTCCGGATACACCGGCAGCGCCAGCACCTCATCGCAGGCCCGCTCACTCTGCGGAAAATCCCCGGCCTTGTACCCCAGATGCCCGAAGCACTCCTGCATGTGCAGCGGCAGCGGATAGTAAATCGCCGAGCCAATCCCTTTTTCCTGCAACGCCTTTTTGACGCGATCCCGATCCGGCACACGCACCACGTATTGATTGTAAATGCTCCAATTGCCCGATTCGATCTTCGGCGTCACGACCTTGCTGCCGGCCAACAGACGATCGTAAATCGCCGCGTTGCGCCGCCGCCCTTCGTGCCAGGCTTCCAGATATTTGAGTTTGACGGTGAGCACCGCCGCCTGAATCGCGGCCAGGCGGAACATGCCGCCGACGTATTTGTGATAATACTGATGCCCCGATCCATGCACGCGCAGCAGCCGGCAAATTTCGGCGAAGCCGTCGTCGTTCGTGCAGATCGCCCCGGCGTCGCCGGCCGCTCCAAGGTTCTTCGTCGGATAAAAGCTGAGGCATCCCGCGAAGACGGATGAGCAGGCCCGCTTGCCGTGCCGCTTTGCGCCGATCGCCTGGGCAGCATCCTCGATCACGTTCAGATCGTGCTTTGCCGCGATTTCGTTGACGGCTTCGAGGTTAGCCAGTTGCCCGAAAAGATCGACCGGAATGATCGCCCGCGTCCGGGGCGTGATTTTGCCCGCGATCTTCGCCGGATCGATGTTGAACGTCGCGGGCTCGATATCGGCAAAAACGATCCGCCCGCCGAGCCGTTCGATCGCCCCGGCCGTCGCGAAGAACGTGAAGGTGGGGCAGATCACTTCATCGCCCGGCTTGATGCCGATTGCCATCAGCGCGCAAAGCAGCGCATCGCTGCCGCTGCTGACGCCGATGGCATGCTTCGTCCCACAATAGGCCGCGAGGTTCTTCTCGAATTTCTCGACATGCGGCCCAAGCACCAGCGACTGCTGATCCAGCACCTCATCCACCGCCCGGCGAATTTCCTCGCGGATCGGCCCATACTGCGCCTGCAAATCCAAAAGCTTGACGTTCATGCCGGGAGATTAAGATCAAAATACATTTTTTGCCACAGATATAAATCAGATGCACACGGATAAATGCAATTGCATTTTGATTTATCCATTTTCGTCTGATTTATATCCGCGGCTAAAAATCTTCGGCTTTCGGCTCGGAACCAGCGATGCCACCAGGAATATCCCCGTTAGCAGCAACAGCATCCATGCGATATCCGGATACATCGGCGTCACGAGCTGAACGAACTGCGGCCAGCGCTGCGAGTTGGCGGAAAGCAACTGCTGCGCCACCATCGCGAATCCAAACACGGCCAGCACCACGTGCAGCAGCGTCAGTTCCATCGACACCGCCACCATCGCCGCCGAGATCGTCGATGCCCAGATCGGATACCGGCTGCCCATCTGGCACATCACCATCGGAAAGACCATCCACGGAACCACCATGGCGATCAGAAATCGGCGATCCTTTCGCCGGCTTTGCATCGCCGCCGCCGCGGATGCGATCACCAGGCAAACGCCGTACAAGAGCGCCATCGTCGTCTTCACATCCAGATCGCTGGACCACGCCCATTTCACGGCCGGGATGGATATCAACCGCCCCAGGCGCAAAGGCCCCGGCGTCGTGAACGAAAATCCGAGCGTTCCCATCATGTCGTGAATGTCCCAGTGATAACTGTCCGCCAGGAGGGACGTGAGGTTGCAAAAGTAGTGAAGGCCCATCTGCATCTGATCGTGCTTCACCGATCCGTAGGCGAAGCCCAGGGTCAGCCAGGAATCGCTTCCGCCGAAGGCGCAGAACGCAATCCAGACGGAAAAGGCGAACACGCTTGCGAGCCAAAAACCCAGATGCCGGCGCCGCAGCAACCACGGCGGGAGCAGAACGAGCAGGAGAAAAAATCCCATTGCCGCGCCGGAGACGGCCGCGTTCGTGGTTCGCAGGCCGTGAAAGATCAGGGCGGTGGCGATCGCCATCGCCGCGATCACCGCAGATGCCAGGACCAGGAGTATGGGCAGCGATTGTTCCCATCCGATCGCGCCGGCGCTGCCCCGGTCCAGCAGCGGCGTCACCACGCCGTTGCGCAGATTTTCACCGAGTTGAGAGCGCAGCAGCGACACCGCCAGCATCAGCACGGCCGCGAGCATCGTCAATTCGATCCAGTGCATTTCCACGGCCGAGTTGACGATCCATGGCCAGGTCACCAGTTCCGCTCCGATCAGAAACCCCGTGACAATTCGGATCACCGCGCCCCATTTCCCTTCGAAGAGCGGCCACAGCATCAGGATCGGTGCGGCCAACAGGAGTTGTCCCTTGGCCATGCATCCGATGCCCAGGAGAATCCCCGCGGCGGTCCACCAGTTCACGGATGCCAGCAATGTCGCCGCGAGGAAAACGGGCAGAATCCAGACATCCCACTGCGGCCAGCCGTGCGAATCGATCAGGTTCAGCGGATCGAGCCAGACCAGCATCGCCGCGACGGCCGCGCACGCCCAGGCTCGATGGATCGGAGGCAGAATCTGCGCGCTGGCGACCATCGCGATGAACAGAACCAGCAGCCGAAGCCAGACCGTCCAATCCGGCCAGACGATTCCACCGACGGGCGGGCTGTCTACCTCGATCGACTGGCCGTTGTTCACGAACGAGAAATCATCGCTGTTGGTAGTTCCGCCGACATTGACTGCCGAGACGCGGAAATGCACGGTTTGGCCTGATTTCAAGCCCGATATTTCCGCGGAGAAAGGCTGATCGTCCAGAGTCGTATCGACGGATTGCGCCGGCAGGCTGTGTCCATAAGTGACCGTGGGCCCATAGTCGATGTGCCACTGGGTATCCAGATCCTGAGCGTTGATGATGACCGATATGATCGCTTTGCCCGGGCCGGTTTGAATTCGGTCGACGGAAACCACCGGCGCCGGCATCGGTGGAAGATGCACCAGCGTGACGTACGCATGCCAGAACCCCGCGGTGGCCAGCATGAACGCAAAAATTCCATGCGGCACGACCCACCCCGAGCGCGTCGCCGTCATCAGATTCGCCCGCGCATCGCGCTTCACCCACAGCCATACCAATCCGAACATAAGCACCGCCGCCGCCGCGGCGCAGTACGCGTTCAGCCGCAGCATCGGCTCGGCTATGTCCTCGTCCTGGGGCAGGGAGGTATCGTCCACCCGGCCGGCGGGGTAGTTGTTCATTTCCGGATGGTTTCGCTGAACGTGCCGCACCCACAGCGTCATAATCGCCAGGCGCAGCGGAGGGTAATCCAGCTCGTAATCCTGATCGTCCGTATGGTCCTGGAGGACCGAATCCACGAATTGGACCATCCCGCGCAAAAGCTCGCCGGTGGTCAATCGGCGGACGGCCGGGTTCTTTTTACCGATCAAATCCGGCCGGCCCGCCCTGGTCAAAACCTGCGGCGATTGTCCTGCCAGCGCATCGGCCATCGGTTCCAGGTGAGCCTCGGATTCGGCATAGCGCAACACCTGGTTTCCAAAGCCGAATCCGTTTCGGATATCGACCACGAATCGGATGCTCCGAGTGGATTGCCAGAACTCGCGCCGCGCGTCCATGCCGGCGCGATAGGCCCAACTGCCGCCCCACAGCAGGAAGATCGCCACCATTGCCCAGGTCAGCGTTCGGGCCGTCCAGCGCAGGCCCGTCAGTGCGTTCGGATCGGTTTGGCCGGCCATGTTATACAACCTCGATCCGAGGCGCCGCCCGCCGCGTTGGAATCAGGGCCGAGACGAGAAAAATCGCCGCCAGCAGCATCATCGCCCAGGCGATATCGGGATTCATTGGCTGTGTGATCGACAACGCGACCGGCGACGTGCTGGGGTGCAGCAGCATCATCTGATTGCCGAGGATGATGCAGGTCAGGACGGTCTGAAGAAATGCCAGCAGGCTCATTTCCGCGGAAATGGCGATGAGTGAACAGCTCATTACCGCGGGCAGGGTGGTATACCGCACGGACAACTGCGTCAGCAGGGTTGTGAAGAGCACCCATGGCGCTGCCAAGGCGATGAGAAATCGCACGTCCCTTCGCCGCATGTGCATCGCCGCAGCCGCCGCGCACAGCATCGCGCTCGCGAAATAGATCAAGCCGCAGAATCCTTGAACATCCAGATTGAGGGTTCCAAAAATTGGAAGCTTCAACGTCGCGATGTGGTCGCGCAATTGCCATTGGTAACGGCCGCCGAGGAGTGAGGAAAGATTGCTCAGGCGGTCCAATTGCATCATCTGATGCCTTTGAGTGCCGTAGACGAATCCGATTCGATACCACGACCACGCGCCGCCCGCCTGGAACGCCACGAGCCACAGCACCGCCGCGAAGACCAGCAGCAGCCATCCCGATGTCAGCCGCCGAGGCAAAAACCACGGGACGACCACGATTCCCATGCCAAGCACCACGCCCAGCGGCGGTGTCCAATAACGCAGGATCAGCGCCAGCGCGAAACAAACCAGCGTGCCCAGGACCGCGGCGGCGATCCACGGTAAAATGATGATGATTGCCGGCGGCCATTTTTCGGCGAATTTGTTGCACCAATCCCGGCCGGCTTGCGCGAGTTCGCCAAGCTGCCCCCGCAAAACTCCGCGCAGGCCGGAAGCCGCGCAAAATGCTCCCGCCGCCAACATGGCGACGAGAATCCATCTTTCCGCCGCCCGGTTGGTGACGAGCCAGGGCCAAACGATCAGCCCCGCCCCGGCCGCCATGCCGGCGACGATGCGCAGGAATCTTCCCGGCCAACCCGCCAGCAGCGGGCACAGCACCAGCACCGGCGAGACGAACAGCAGTTGACCCTTGAACATGCACCCCACGCCGAGGAGCAGTCCCGCGGCGATCCACCAGTCGAGCGTCACCAGAATCGCCGCCACCAGGAAAAACGGCGGAAGCCAGACGTCCCACTGCGGCCAGCCGAAGCTGTCCAGGAGGGAACCGGGATTCAGCCAAGCCATCGTCGCCGCGACCAATGCGCACATCGGCGCTCGGAACGGCCGCGGCAAGAATCGCGCCAGACAAACCACTGCCAAAAACCTCAGCAGCAGGGAAACCCACCATCCGATGCTGCTGACCCGGACATCGATCAGGGACATCTGTGCCGCATCCGGCATGGGCATCTGCCAACTGATGCTCGATCGCAGCAGCGTGCAGATGCCAAAGACGATCACGGGAACGAGCAGCAGCGGATCGCCCCAGCGAGCCCGCCAGGAATTGCCCATGAGCGAATGTTCCGGCCCCCTTCGCGGCCACAGGAGCCAACTCGCCAGCCGCGACCGCGCCGTCTTTGGGCGCCGCTCCATCCACAGCCAGACCAGAATGAAAATGGAAATCGAGGAAACGCCCTCGCAGAGCGCGTTGAATTTCAGCATGGGCTGAACGATGGCGTCTGTCGCGATGATGGGCTGATGGGTATCCGGATCGAACACCCTTTGCGGCGTCACGGGAAACGCGGTGATGCCGGGATAGTGCGACTGGACATCCCACGTCCAGAGCGTCATCACCATGAGCCGCAGGGGGGGGTAATCCAGACCATAATCCGCATCCGAGTTCGTGCCCTGGTTTTGCAGCAAATGATCGTACGTCCGCACCCACCCGCGCAGGATTTGACCATACACCGGCGAGAGGCGATGCCACCGCTGAAAGAAAATCTGAGCGTTGATAGGCGAGTCAAATAACCCCGGTCCGGGATCGCTGATGGTGGCGGGGCCTTGGCCCGCGGCGATTTGCGCGGCTTCCTGTTTTCGCTGCGCCGGTGTTTTTTCCCGCTCCTGTTCCCGTGCAACATTCTCCGCTTCGCCCAGGACGATTCGTCCCATGTCCAGCGCGCTGTTCATATCGTTCGGGGCGTGATTATTCGCGCAGTAAACCCAGACATCCTGCCGAAGATCCAGGCCGATGCCGACCATTCGCCAAGCGTAATAGCCCAGGACGGCAACGACGAAAACCCATGCTCCGGCACCGATCCATCGCTGGCGTGCCGAGGCGCGCGGCAGTTCTTTTTTGTCGCCCGTCATCAGCAAACCCGCGTTCGTGCCCTGAGACATGGGAGGAGTTTACTCGCTGCAAAGCCTTAGAGCAGAATATGACCGCAGGCAAAACATGCAACTGAGATGTATGACGTGAGCGCGGGGGAATTATTGCACGGACGCGAATTACCTGGGGAAACGCAAAAGAGCCGTTGCGCTCGGCAAACTGCAATCGCTCAATGTTGAACGATCGCCGATCGCGAACGCGACCGGTGATTTTCGCGAGGCGGACCCTGAATCGCGCGGCGCAAGGCGGGTTCCGCATCCAATTCCCGTGCGCCCTCGAAAATAATGCCGCATATCACGTCATCGGGATAGCGGTCGCGATTTCCCGTTGCCAAATCACGTAAATGCCCGGTGAGGCGGTGCTGGAGTTCGTTGAACGCCCGCAGTCGCTCAGGTTTGGCCACTTGATTGGACCCCGGCATATAGGTGTCTCGCGCGCACACCGTCAATTCGGCTGCCAATCGACACAGGAAAGCGAGCCTTTGCGCTTTCGAAAGAGTGGCGTATTTGTCCAACAACTCGTGTCGCTTCATACCAATTCCTCATCCATCGAATATCGTGCGCGGCAACTGATTTATATTATAGCCACGCTCTTCAAGAATCTTAATTCGAGTGTTCCCCTGCATGATGGTGCCGTCGGGCTTAACCTTGAGAAACTCCTGGTAGCCTGGATCGCGATGGCGCGGCTTAAGCGATTCCACGATCGTGCGTGTTGGTTTCCTGCGCCAGTATTCCAAGCTGATTCGATGGAAGCTGCGATTGAGCGTCTCATCCGAATGAAGCCTTCTTAACGGCGGTAATTCGGGCATTACGCGATTTGCTTGAGCCGTTGCGCCCGGCTGGCCCGCTGGATGCCGGGCAGCACATATTCCCGCGCCACCACGTCCCAGCTCATCCTGCTCGCCAGGGCATGCCCCCGGTCGATGAATTCCTCGAATTCCCTGGGTGAACGCGGCAGCCGGTCCACCAAATCCTTCGCCACCACTCCGGCGACAGCATGCTCGATCTCATCCCGCTGCGGCTGGCCGATGGCCAGCAGTTGATCCGCCCTCAATCCTTTGGTCGGCAGATTGGTGTAGTCCGCCACGATCACGTTCGGGGTCGGCCGTCCGTCCGCCGCCTTATCGACGAAACCGGCGCAACCACAGACGCTGCTGAACACGCAAATCCCGCCGAAACTGATCGGCTCGACCTGGGCGATGCCGAATGGCTCGTAAATGCTCTGGCCGAATTCGGCATCCGATCCCTTGCGGATGTCCATGAATTCCATGTCCGCCGGCATGCGGGCGCCGCAAACCTTTTGCTCGAATCCGAACTGATTGACGAAAACGACCTTCACATTCCGCGACCGGGCGTTGAGTTCCTGAACGCCCTGGTAATACGCGGCCTCGCCGTTGGAAAGGTCCGGCAGGCCCTCGCGATGAACGACGGGCCAGTGGTAGTGCTCCTCCATCCGGCGAATGTCGTCGCCGCGCCGAGAGGGGACTTCCGTGCTGAGCGTGAACAGCACGGCCGACTCGTTGCGGGCGCGCAGAATGCGCTCGACGTGTTCCAGCACGCGCAGATCGCGCCACAAGCCCTTGCTGGGCACCAGCCGGGTGACGTGCGAAAAAACATAGTCCGGCTCATACCCCAGCAGCGTGTTGCAATACGCGCGCAGTTTCTGCCGGCTCGCCATCTTCTCGGCCACGCTGATTTTCCAGCACGGAACGCCGTTGTACGCCAACTGGCTGTCCACGTGCAGAAAATCGGGGCCGAGGAAGCGGATTTCCTTCAGCACGTAATCGCCGACCGCGAAAATTCCGTCGCAAAATCGCGATGCCTTCACCAGCGCGTGCTTGTAATACCCGTTCTGATCGCCGAAGACGTCTTCCAGGTAATGCCCCTGGCTGACCGCGGAGCGCATGACGTTGTAGAACATCGTGTCGTGGCCGGCATAATGTTCCACCACCCGCCGCATCGGCGCCACTTCGTGCGCATAGAAAATCGTGCGGAAGTTGCTCCGGTCCCCTTCGAGGATCGCCGCCAGGGCGGTGGGTATCCCCATGTATTCGTGGCTCAGGATCACGCACGGCTCGATCTCGCTGCCCACGCCCAGCGCGTGCAGTGCCGCGATGGCGGGCTTGGCCAGGCGCATGTATTGCTCAAAATCCCAGATGCTTTCGTATTTGGCGCTTTCGATGCCGAAGGTTTTCCACAGATCGTATTTGAACTGATTGATCTTGTGCTGATCGAACCGGGCCACGTCGATCAGGAGGGTTTCGGGCGTGCTGGTGACGCCGGTTTCCTTGTCCCAGAATTTTCGCCGGCCGTAGACGATTCCAACGTCGAACTCCTGCTCGATCTCCCGGAACCGCGCCGTCAGCGGCGAGCGATACAGATGATCCAGACTGCTGTACAGAACCTCCCCCTGTGGTCCGAGCCGATGTTCCGCCAGATCGTCGCTCGGCCAGAACGGTCCCACCAGAATATTCCGCGGCACTTTGTCGAGATACGTTCGGCTGGTGAGCAACCCCTGCAACACCGCTCCGATTCCCCCAATTTTCTGAATTGCTTCATGCGTGACATGAACAACAGTCTGCATAAACCAGATCCTTTTAAACAAACATGACTTAGGGCAATGCTCCGGCAACGTCGTTATCGGCCAACGAGGGCCGCGACTCGAAACATCTTCGGCCACCGCATCGATCAACCGTCGACGGCCATTTTTGCCGGACCCAGCGATCGAGCATTAAACGAGGAGCGGGTGTTGGATGCAACAAAAATTGAAGGGTGACGCCCAAACAATTGACCGCCGCGCGTATTATCGCCCCCTGTTGATAAAACGGAGCCGGAGTATGCCCACTCCGGCCCCGCCCATTTCCCCTCACGGCCACCGCATTTGGTTAGGCCGTGAGGCAGCACATCGAACACCCTCCTCCAACCCTTCCCTCCGAAAGACACTTGGCGCTTCAATGCGCCGCCCCCGGCCTACTATTTGCAAACGACAACGAGAGACCGACTGGGAAGATTTGAATTCCCGTCATTCCGCCCCGGAACTGATAGGACTCTGCAGGGCGGCACTATTCTGAACTGCATGGTTCTATACGCCGCCGTAGACCGCTGGGATCGTTCGTCGGACATTTTTTTCAGCCTCCATCCCCGGTAATGTGCCGACTTGTTTCCCATGGATCTGCTCGCGGAAAAAGCCGTCGCACCCCCAGCCGCCGCCCGCAGGCATCTCTCGCGCGTTTTTAGTCTCGAAGGCCTCGGCTCCATCGGCGCCAACCTGCTGATGTACGGAATTTTCTTCTACATGCAAAAACGGTTCGGCTGGGGAGCGCGAAGAAACCTGCTCCTTTCATCGGGACAGGGCGTGGCGTATGTCCTGGGCGCGCTGTCGGCTGCCCCTCTGTCCCAGCGTGTTCATCGCCGCACACTTTTGGTGGTCTTGCACACAGCGATGGCCGCGATCGCGCTAACCAGCGTATGTTTTCCCAACCCCGCGTTGCTTGTAGCGCTCCTCCCCCTCTACACCATGTTCAGCGCCGCCCAATGGCCGCTGCTGGAAAGCCTCATCTCCATTGACGCCACGCCGGACCAGATCTCGCGGCGCATTTCCGTTTACAATCTCGTCTGGTCCGGAACGGGCGCCGTCACCGTTTCCCTTTGCGGCCTGGTGATCGCCCATTTCCCGCAGGGAATTTTTCTCATCACCGTCGCCGTGCATCTGATCTCGCTCGGATTCCTGCCTCGCCTTCGCGCCCCGATGCACAACGCGACTACTCCCCAACTTCATCCCGAACCGGAATTGCTGGAGCTTCGCACTCTGGCGATGCGGCTGTCGCGCATCGCGCTGCCCGCGACGTTCGCGGTCATCTATGCCCTCGGCGCGATCATGCCCACACTTCCGGTGATTCGCTCGGCCGACCCGGAAATCAGAACCCTCCTCGCCGGCGTCTGGATGATCGCGCGTTGGTTCTGCTTCATCCTGCTCGGCGTGACCGCTTGGTGGCACACGCGTCCGCGAGCGCTGCTCGTCGCCGCCGCGATCGTATTGATTTCATTCGTGGGCGCCACATTGATCGACTCGACGATTTCGATGGTCCTGTGGCAAATCGCGATGGGCGTCGCCATGGGCCTGATCTATTCCTCGAGTCTTTATTTCGGCATGGTTCTCAGCGACGGCAGCACGGTGCAAAACGCATATCACGAAGCGCTCATTGGCGTAGGCTCGGTCCTCGGCCCAGGCTGCGGCGCGCTGGCGGAAATCATCCTCCCCGGCAATCCCCACGCATCCGTTATCGCCGTCGGAACCATTCTTTTTCTCAGCGTTTTGGCCGCGTCGTGGGTTTCGCTTCAATCCCGGCCGTCGCGAAGACGGCGTGTGGCGGCGCGGTGAATCAACTCCGTCGCACGCCGGATTGAACTGCTTCGCTTTACTTTGATTCGGCCAAGGCTTTTTGAACGGCGTCGTCGATCGCCTGTGCAGTTGAATCGCTGTCGAATCCCACGAAAACATTTTTGACCATTCCGTCCCGCCCGACAACAACGGTGGTGGGAATGGCCTGAACCAAATAGCTCTGCCCTGCCGATCCGTTGGAATCGAACAGAACGGTGAACGTGTAGCTGTTGTCCTTTTGGAATTTCTCGATCACGTCCGGAGTTTCCCGGTCATTGACGGTCCAAACCATCAGCCCCTTGGCGGCGAGATCTTTGTTCGCGCTGATTTTTTGAATGTGCGGCAGACTCATTCTGCAGGGAGGACACCACGTCGCCCAGAAGTCGAGGAGGACGACGTTTCCCTTCTGATCGGCCAGGTTCACGTTTTTGCCGTCCAGGGTGGCCAGGGAAAGCGCCGGCGCCGCTTTACCCACCAGTGGACTGGCATCGTCATCCGCCCGCGTAAACATCGCAAATCCTACGACGATTAAGCCAATCGCCGCCAGCCAGGTTATTTTTCGCATGAGCGATCCTTGTTTATACCGCTTCTATTTTAGCCGACGCCATGCGCGATCTCCAACCCACAATTTGCCGCGAATCAGCCAAAAAGGACGGGCGCCCGGATTTTGCGATGATGGGGTTGCCACAAGCACATGCCGGCGCGGAACCCAATGCCCATTCCAACTTCCAGAATGACGGCCGGAGATCGTCAAAGACGATCATTAAATCTACCGCCCGGCCCCAAACTCCACCCCCGGTTTTTCTCGGCCCATCATCGTCACAAAAATCGCACCCACGCAAATCGTCCCCGCCGAAATCGCCATGACATTGGCGTAATTCCAGTGCCGGGACATCAGCACTTCCATCTGCACGATATAGCTGGCCATGAGGTTTCCGCACTGATAAGCGAATCCCGGCATCGAGCCGCGAATGGAATCGGGCGATAGTTCGCTGATGTGCGCGGGAATCACGCCCCATGCCCCTTGCACCATGAATTGCAAAATGAACGCCCCGGCGGCCAGCGCAACCAAGCCGCCCGGAAGCGCCCACAGCGGGATGGCCAGAATCGCTCCCACAAATGCCAGAACAATGGCCCGCCGCCGGCCGATCCGGTCGGACACGAAGCCGAAGATGATTCCGCCGATGATTGCGCCGACCATGGAGATCGCCGCGAGGTTGGATCGCTCGGACACGCCCAGGTGGCGGTAGCGCTGAAGGAACGTGGGATAAAGGTCCTGCGTCCCGTGCGAGGAGAGGTTCATCATCGTCATGAGCGCCACGATGTAGAGAAACACCGGCCAGTGAACGCAAAGTCCGCGGGCCAGATTCTTCCAGGAATCGGCTTTGCTTTTCTGCCACACCTCTGATTCCTTGACCGCCAGGCGCACGAAGATCGCCAGCACGGCGGGCAATCCTCCGATCCAGAACAGCGGCCGCCATCCCCAGTGTGGAAAGACGAATTTGTACGCCAGCGCTGCCGCCAGATATCCGACGGCATATCCCTCCTGCAAAAGTCCGGAGAGAACTCCGCGCCATTTCGCGGGCACTTTTTCCATGGTCAGCGATGCCCCGACGCCCCATTCCCCGCCCATGCCAATGCCGAACAGCGCCCGCAGGAGCAGGAACGTCGTATAACTGTGTGCGAAGCCCGTGAGGACTTCGATGACCGAATAAAAAACCAGATCGAGCATCAGCGGCAATCGCCGGCCGTACCGATCCGCGAGGAGTCCGAAGATCAGTGCCCCAACCGGCCGGCATGCCAGGGTCAGCGTGAGACTCAGCGCCATTTCCGCATCGGTTTTGTGAAATTCCTTACCGATGGCGGTCAGCGTCATCACGACCAGGAAGAAATCGAAGGCGTCCAGCGCCCACCCCAAAAAACCGGCAAGAACCGCGGCTCCGGGCCGTTGCGGAGGGTGCGCTTGCCGCTGCGCAGAGTGTGGCGGAGAATCCGTCATCGTGTCCAAACACTACCCGCCCGCGGCCCTCTCCCGCAAACGGCGGAATCCGCTATACTGTCACCCTTAGCTAATGGCCTTTTCCGAATTTCAGCCGAGCGGAGCAACACGGGGGACGATGGGTGTGGAAAGCTCATGCAGTTCTGCCATTGCGGCTGCGCCCGCCGGCGCACTGGCACGGCCATTTTGCCAAATCCTCCTGGAGTTTTTCGACAGCCGCCGAAAACTGATCTTCGTCCTCATCGCCATTACCTATCTCCTGGGCTTCAACGGGCAGTGGCGAATGGGCCCAGACAGCGGGCTGTATCTGAACCTGGCGCGAAGCCTCGAAACCGGCCAGGGCTATGTGTTGCAGGGCGTTCACCACCAAACGGTCTATCCCGGGCTTCCGTTAGCGCTGGCTGGGCTTCTGCGGATTTCCCACGGCCATGTCATCTTCGCCGCCGATCTCCTGATCCTTGCCTGCGCCCTGGCGTCGCTGGCGCTGGTCTATCGGCTCGTCCTCCTGGCGTACGACCGCCCGACGGCGGTGATCATTGTGTCGAGCGTCGCTTTCAACCACGAATTCTTCCGCTACAGCTTTGAGATTCTCACCGACATGCCGTTCCTCACAGGCGTCATGGCCTTACTGGCGGGGCACGAGGCGATCTTCGGCCCGCGCGCCGCCTCGACCGGCTTGGGGCGGGCCGGCGGTCGCGCGCGATGGTGGGATTGGGCGCTGCTGATCGCGGGACTGGCGATCGCGGTCAGCACGCGGCCGACCATGATTGGGCTTTTGATGGCGTGGATCGTCGCGTTGTTTTTCTGCGCAATCACCGGCCGAAACCGGCGAGCCGCCGCAGTGTCGGTCGTGCTGTGTCTCGTTGCCGTCGCCGTGTTCCTTGTGCTGGATCCCCGGCGGATCCCCGGACACGGGCCGGCCGGCTTGTATGAACAATATGCATTCCATCAGCTCACCGACCGTTTGCCCCACGTGCTGCGCGTCAACGCCGTCAACAACCTGTACGATCTTTTGGTCATCACCGCCCCGCGAGCCGTCTTCGGAATGGATCTGCTGCTCGACCCGGCGAACGTGGTTTTCGCATGTATCGTCCTGGCGGCCGGCGTGGCACTGATCCGCAAGCGCCTGTTCTGGGGTCTGTGGATCATCATCACGCTTCTCACCTTGATTCTTCTGCTTTCCGTTTACCGCTACATGCTGCAAATTCTTCCTTTGCTCATTCTGGGCTGGTGGAACCTGCTGCGATCGATCAACCTTCGTTTCCCTCGCCGGCTCGGCAATGTCGTTTTCGCGTTGTTGCTTTCGCTCGGCGCGGCGCTGAACGGCGGGCAGGTGATCGCCTTCATCGTCCACCAGCGCGCCCGTCCTTTCCTGGCCGATTACCAGAAGGGCATTTACCCGCCGTACGTCCAAATGGCCCACGAAATCCCGAATTACACCACTGACCGTGATCTCATTCTTTGCCCGCTTAAGCTTGCCCGCATCATGGAGTTTCTGGCCGATCGCAATTTCGCCGAACCCAACGCGTCGATCCGCGCCGAACCGATCCGCGCCGAGCCGGGGCATTTGCTGGCCATTCTCGATCCGAAGGACGTGGAGTATTCCCGCTGGCTCGGCGATCAACACGTTAAGCCTGAAGGTGATTTTCTCGTGAGCGTTCCCCGCGCCGGCGGTCGGCCGGCGGTTCGTCTCGTCCGTGCCCGCATCGCGCCCGAGCCGAAATAGGTTCACCCAATGCCCGCGCTCTCGATATCCATTGTGACTCCCTGTCTCAACGGCGGCGCGTATTTCCATCCGATGCTCGACAGCGTTCTTTCCCAAAAAGGTGATTACGATTTGCGGTGGCTGGTCATCGACGGCGGCAGCACCGACGGAACGATCGATTTCCTGCGGTCCATCTCCGACCCCCGTTTTCAATGGGTCTCCGAAACTGACCGCGGCCAGACTTGCGCCATCAACAAGGGCCTGGCCATGGCCAATGGCGATGTCGTTGCATGGCTCAATTGTGATGACCTCTACCTTCCCGGCGCACTGGCAACCGTGACCGAAGCATTCGAGCAGAACACCTCGGCCCAATGGCTGATCGGCCGGTGCAACCTTATCGGGCCGGACGGCGTGGTCGCCCGCGCGGGCATCACCGAATACAAAAATCGCCGCCTGCGGTCGTACAGCTACAAAACTCTGTTGCGGATGAACTACATCAGCCAACCGGCAGTCTTTTGGCGCAGATCATTCGGCGCATCCATCGGCGCGCTTGATGAATCGCTGTACTGGACGATGGATTACGACCTGTGGCTCCGCATGGCGCAGAAGAGCACTCCGCTGTTGCTCGATCAAACCCTCGCCAGCTTTCGGGTGCATGGATCAAGCAAATCCCGCGGCGGATATCGCCCTCAATTTTCCGAAGGCTTCCGCGTCGCCTGCCGCTACACCCAACGCGACCGTTTCAGCAGGTGGGCGCATCGATTCAACATCGAAAAGATCGTCTGGGGCTATCGCGCCTTACGGATATTTGGCCGGGGACTTCCCTGAGAGATAGGAAGATTACCGTCATTTGCTATTTCACGCTGGTTGGTCGTCGGCGAGGCCGCAGCTTCTGAGCAGCTCGTTGGAAAACGTTCGGCGGCGGGAAGATTTGAGGAATTTCCGGCGTGCGGCCAGCCAGCGGTCCGCGCGGTCGCCGAAAACCCGCCGCGGCGCCAGCGGGTTCGGACGCAAACACTGGCCCCAATGAAACGTGCGCGGATGCCTTCTTTCTCCAGCGCGGTCCAGATGAGTTCATAGGCGTGCCGCGTGCGGTGCGACGCTGCCGATGGAAGCTCGATCGTGCAGGTCCAGGTCGTAATAGCGCCGGGGCGTGAAGGCGATGTTCTGGTGGTGTCCGATACGTGAACCGCATTTGTTTTCTTCTCTGAGCGGGTGACATTCTGCCACAGCATGAACAAATCACAACCTCCGAATGCTGAAGAATGGCGCCAGATCATTGACAGACAGCGGCCCAGCGGGCTGACCGTGGCAGCTTATTGTTGTGATCGGGGAATCACAGACGGTGCATTCTATGCGTGGAAACGGCGACTGCGCTCTCCGCGGAACTTGAATCATGTGTGGGCGGTTGAGTTCGTCGAGGTGACCCCGTCGAAAACGTCGGTTCCTGGAGCGATCGAGATTTGCCCGCACGGCGAGCGTCGCCTCCTCAAAGCCTTTGGGCTCGGCATCATCGTCAGATAGAAAAACACCATCGCCGCGACCAACACACCCCACCCAATATCTGGATGTGTGTTCTGTACATACCTTTGAATCGTGAGGCCCGCGTCAGGACTAAAGATCGACGGGAACTGGTGAGCCAAATCTCTTCCCCAGCGCGGCAGATCATTCCCCCACATCTGATCGAGCGTCATAACGCTGGAGGCGATGGTAAGAACAAATCCAAGCAGTGTCATCCCAAGTCCGTATCCGATGCAGATCGATGCCGTGGCCGCTGCGAAAAGCAGATAGCGCTCGTGCAGTCGAACGGGAAAGAGGAAGAACATCAGCCAGGGTGTGACCAGCGCCACCAGAAATCGAGGATCGTGCCGGCGGGCGTGGAGGCCGATCCCAATTCCGCTCAGAATCAATAGCACCAAATAGATGCTGTCGAACAGTGTGCCGCTGGTGACCGCAAGCGGCGTGGCCGGCCATATAGCGAGATGGGCAAACCATCCGTGTGAAAACGCGATCAGCGCTGGCAGGGTGAAGGCGACAGCATCGATTTCGGGTGGCCACCCAAAGCGCAACTCAAAGATGCCCGGAATATTGCTGGCCGGTCCATAGATCAGAAAGGGGGCTTGAATCGAGGGGAAGTGGAATGCGCAAAGCCACCAGGCGGCAGACCCATGAAATATCAGCATGCAGAGCAACAAGCCCCCGCCAAAAATCGCGGCGATGCTGTACCACTGCCCGCGCCGCGGCACTAGCGCCGTTGATGCAGACAGAGCCGCGGCACATAGAACTCCAATCGCCCACCATTCCCGATTCCTTCGGAGTAACCATGGCCAATACGCGAGAATGAAAACCGCCGCCGCGCCAGCAGCGATATGCCACTTTTTATGTCGAAAATACCTGGCTGCCGCCACTACTGCCGCGGTCAAAACAATCCAGGTTATCGCCGGCCAGTCCGGAATCCGATTGATTGCAAACAATGTCGGCGACCAATTCCCCGCCGGCAGGAATTGTTCGAGCCGAGCGGCCTGAACTTTTTCGGGGGGAAGGTAGGTGATCATCCAGGGCGACACAATCAACCCGACGCCAAGCACCAATCCAATCATCCATCGCGATGTCGGCCCCAAGCCCCCCGAAATTAGCGCCCACAATATGAAGACCGGCACGACGGCCAGTTGCTGCCCTTTCAACATCATTCCCGTTGCAAGCACAAGCCCGCTGCAAAACCAGTAATCCAAACTCGAAAGCAGCGCGGCCAGAAGAAACATGGGGACGACCCATGTGTCCCATGTCGGCCAGCCGTAGGCATTCAGGAGAGTGTTGGGATTGAACCAGAAGAGTGTCGCCGCGATCAGTCCCTGCCAGGTCCCGTGGAGGTGTTGCAACAGCCATGACGAAGTGGTCAGGGGTTTCGTGCGGCGAACCCAGAGGCGAGTAAGAAAAAACGCGGAAATCGCCCCGATGAGATCGAGCAGGGCATCGAAGCAAAGCAACGGGAATTGAAATTCCAGCGAGCGTTTTAACTGCGCCGGCGAACCGCTGTTGCGATCCTTCGGCGGCATCGCACGATCATACGCCTCCTCCGCAGGAACAGCCGTTATCTCGGGAAAATGCCGCTGAAGATAAATTGCCCATTCTCGTACCACCAGCAGCCGAAGCGGCGAATAATCGAGAAATGTTCTCCAATCCGGCTCTTCGATCGCCATTTTCTCGTATTGATTGAGAAACCCCTCCGGCCCAACGCATTCCAATCCCCACATGCACCTGCGTTGCAAATCCGAGTGAAATCGCAGCGCATCAAAGGTGTCGTATGTCCATCGCCGAACTCGCACACCCTGAACGATGCAAATCGCCGCCCAAAGCCCGATCAAGATCCATACCAAGCTAAGGAGAAATCTTCGTTTCCGAATCGATGGGAAACCGGCAGGCGATGAATGGGCTGACGTTAGAGGCACGGCCCCCGATCCGTCGCCAAACTTCTTCTCCAAGGCTGATCCTTCCTACATACCTGTGCGCGCATCCATTTATCCAGGATCGATTCCTCAATGTCTAATTCTAATCACTACTGTCCGGTTAAAAACTGTTGTTAAGTTCGGTTTCGTTCGGTCTGATCGAGTCGGATTGCTCCGATGTTAGGGTACACGATTTCAATTTCGTTGGTCGATCTTCCGCCTGCCGCGGCCGAGTTTGCGCGACGATGCGGGGATGAACCTTGGTCGCACTGTCTTTGC
>DATAWP010000037.1:0-23170 GCA_036267155.1 Tepidisphaeraceae bacterium | reverse complement strand
CAACATGGCCGCGAACTTCGGCAAGTCTGGCAAAGTCTGGGATCAAGGCGATTTCAACTACGACGGCACGGTCAACAGCATCGACTTCGGATTGTTGGCCGGCAACTTCGGCAAATCGGTCGGCGGCGGCGCCGTGGCGATTTCCAGTGCCGATTGGGCCGCCCTCGACGCCTTCGCCGCCGCCAACGGTCTGATGGCCGATGTACCCGAGCCGGCGTGTGGCGCGATACTACTCGTGACGATGATGGGTGCGGTGGCGAGGCGGCGGCGACCGGCACGTCGCTAACCCTGTCGATGGTCTGAGCTACTTCACCGATCAGACCGGCGCGAGGTTCGTCTCCGCCGGCAGAGAAATCCCAATCCAGCGATCAACATCGTTGCCGCACCCGCCGGTTCCGGCACATCCGCCAAAAGCCCATTGGCTGCGGCGAATGCGTCCAGCGCCGCCCATTCATTCTGCGGTAATTCGACGTTGGCCCCACTGGCCGATTTGCCGAAGTTGCCGGCCAACAATCCGAAGTCGATGCTGTTGACCACGCCGTTGTAATCGAAGTCGCCCTGGTCCCAGACCTTTCCGGACTTGCCGAAGTTCGCGGCCAAGGTGCCAAAGTCGATGCTGTTGACGACGCCGTCGAGATTCGTGTCACCGTAGAGAGCGTAGGCGATCTCGAGTTGCCCGCTGAGAAGCCCTGCGGGATCACCCGGATCTGCCGAGTCGGCATAGCCCAGGGCGTACCTGCTGTTGCCGGCCGCGGCGGAGCTGTCGATTCCCGTTCCATTCCATGCGCCGCCGTTGTAGCCGCTGACGAGGTATCCCCTGATACTGGAGATGGGATCGCTGGAGCCGTAGTTGATGATGAGGTGGTTGTTGGTGATATCCAAAGTGGAACCGGCGGAAATGTTCAGGGCGTTTTGGCTGCTGGCCCCGCTGCCGCCGGCCAACTGCAACACCGCGGTGGATGCGACGCCGATGTTCAGCGTCCCGTCGCCGCTGATGTTGCCGGCTGCGCTGTTGCCGTTAATGGTCAGGCTGCCGTCATTGACGATCGCGCTGCCTGATGGCAAAGCGCCGGCGGTGGAAATAACCAGCATCGATCCGCTTGAGACATTGGTCGGTCCCCCGTAACTATTCGCCCCGCCGAGGTTCACCGTACCCGCTCCGCCGACGGTGATCCCGCCGACTCCGGTGATATTGCCGTTGAAATTAACGACGCCCCCGGCAGTCGAAGTTAAAAAGACGCTTTTGGCCAGCGAGATCGCGGAGTTAAAAGTCGAAGAGTTTGCGCTGGCGCCGCCGACGAAAATCGAGCCGCCAAAATTGTTGACGCTGATGTTGTGGTTGATCGTGACGGCGGCATCGGTGAGGAGAGAAAGCTGCGCCGACGCCGGGGTTGCGGCGTCGCCGATTTGCACGGCCTGTGAGTAGCTGCTGTTGCCCAGGACATAGGTGTCGCGGGCGTTTCCGAGGATATCGTTACCGGTGAGAAGCAGCGTTCCATTCTGGACGGTCGTGGTTCCCTCGTAATATTCGCTTTGCGCCGCGCCGATGCCGCCGAGAGAGATGGTGCCCCCACCGACGATGGTGATTCCGGCGGTAGTGCTGCCGAGAATTCCGAGCGGGAGGTCGAACAGACCCCCGGGGGGTGCCGTCAATTGGAGGTTGATGGAGCCGCTTTCCAGTTGAATGTAGGTATTGATTGTCGCAACGCCGGATGTTGACATGGCGCCGAGGGTTTTGGTTCCATTGAGCGCGTAGGGCTGGAAATAAAGACGGCCATAGTCCATCGTGACGCCCGAACCGAGCAAAACGGTTTGATTATCGGTGCTGTTGCTGGAGGCATCGGCGATATAGATGCCTCCCGCGCCGGTCGTGCCGCCGATGTCCCAACTCGAATTCATATTCGCTTGCAGCGTACCTGCTCGAAGGGTGATCGACCCCGATCCGCTGGCTTGGCCGGTGATCTGTAGCGTGCCGCCGCCGGTTTGCACGAGATTGGCATTCATCGCCAGGGGGCCGGCAAATGTGACCGTGCCGGCGCCGCTTAAGTTGAGAGTGCTGTTCGCATCTACGTTGACGCCCGTTGAAACGGCCAAAGCAGCGGCGTTGCCGAGGCTCAACGTGCTGGGGCCCGAGAAGGTAATCGCGCCGCCGCCCAGGTTTGAGGCGGTCGTGGCGTAGAGTGTTCCATTATTTATCGTCAAACCGGATTGGGAATTGTTTCCGGCAAGGACGAGGGCGCCCGCTCCAAGCTTGACGAGCGTTCCGCCCGCGAGATTTTGAGCGATAGTGAAAGTATTGTTGGGATCTACGATGTCAAAGCCACCGCCATTGGAACTCATGGTGATTGAGCGCGATGTGCTGTTGTAAGTCGTACCGGTGACTTGGAGATCGCCGCCGTCAAAATTGAGCGCGCCGCCGGGATCACCAAGGCTGGAATCGCCGGCAACAGAGATTTCGCCGCCCCGCAGTACGGTTCCGCCAGAGTACGTGTTGGGACCGTCCAGGGTCCAGATTCCTGTTCCCACTTTAATGATCTCGCCGGCGCCGCTGAGTTGGCCGGCATATTCCGCGGGCTCATTGTCGTAACCGACGGTGAGCGTCTGACTGGAAATGCTGACGTTGCCGCTGCCGCTGAGATTGCCAAGCGTGGCGTTCAGCGCATTGATATTCAGACCGTTATTGACATCAACATCGACATTCGTGTTATACAGCGCGTTGACGTTTGCGAGTTGCAAAACTCCTTGTTCAATCGTGGTGATGCCCGAGTAGGTATTGATCCCGGCGAGGACGATGGTGCCAGGTCCGTCCTTGATGAAAGCGAAAGACCCCGAGATTGGCGTATCAATTGTCTGGACACCGCTTGCGGCGGTGAAAGTCGAATCCGAAGCGAGAGCGAAACTTCCTCCCGTCAGAGTGACGCTGCCGTTCTGGAAGTAAAGTCCTCCAATGCTCTGCGTTCCGCTGACATTGACGGTGTAGGCGCCGCCGCCATCCGTTCCGGCGGCGAACATGGCGACTTCGCCGCCGATCCAGGCGTTTGTGGCGCTGGTGCCGGCGGAGCTTGGGTTCCAATTGGCGGTGCCTGAATTCCAGGTGCCGGAGAGAGTGGATCCTCCGGCGCCGGCCGTGGAGCCGTTGAGGTCCCAGTAGAGGCGATTCAATTCGGGGCTGCGGTAATTGACGACGACACCGTCTACGGAAACATTGGTACCGTTATCAACCAGTGCGCCGTTGACGGGAGTGTAAACAAGAGATCGGGAGCTTTCGCCGGGGATGGAGATGGATGTGAGGCCGCTGACATCGGTGGCGAGGAATTTTCCGGAGATCGCGTCGTAGACGTTGACTGCCGTGGAGCCAACGTTGACCTGCACGGTTTTCATGGTGTTGTAGGGATTGTAAAGGAGATAGGAAGGGTCTGCGGCGCCGTGGAAGAAATCGGTGGCCAGGAGATTGAGCTGCAGGATCATATTCACGTTGGTGGGAGAAACGATGCTGCCCAGCACGCCAACATCGCCTGATCCATACGCGAAATTGAGCCACGAGGAGTTGTAGCCGGTTCCATCACCGCCCGCCTGCGGGCTGACGCCGCCGGAGCTTTCCTTGAGCCCCTCGTACGAATAATAATTGCTCGGTGCGTCGTCCCAGGAGGCGTTGGTCTGGTTACTGGCGGGCAGGCCGCTTTTGAGAAACAACCGGGCGGAGTTGGTTAGATTGAGCATCCACTGCCCAATGGAATTGGCGAAGCGGTCGTCGTAGCGGACCAGGGGAACCAGGGCCATGGGGTACAGGTAAGAGTTCATCGAAAAGCCGTAGCCGCCTTGATCGGTGGTGCTTCCGATCAGGCCGCTGACTCCGTAGCCACCCCACTCCGAAGCGCTGATTGCGCCCCAGCCTGGCCGGACGACGCTGGTGGGAGAGAAGCACCAGTTGACGATCTTGGCGACGTCATAATCGGTGCCTTGTTCAGCGTTGAGGCGCGCGGCGGTGAGGGCGCCGAACGGAAGGATGGTTTCGTAAAGTGGATTCTCATTGGCCGGAGTGTTTTGCAAAGCGTTCATGCAGCGTTCGGCATCGCTCAGATCCGTAGCGTTGCCGGTGTGGATGTAGGCCATGTATTGTTCGTACGCCGCCCCGCCGGCGCCGTCCGGTTCGGTGTGATCGCCGGTAATCGGCGTCTGGGTGACATAGTTGAAGCCCGCGTAGTTGAAGTTCGGCGTCGCCGTGGTGCTGTTGCCGGCCAGGACATCGATCATGGTGTGCATCTCGGCTGCGCCCGTGGTCATGATCGTGTCCAGCCGCTGCTGACCTGCACTGCCGGGCGCGTATGAAGAGTAATACTGGCTGATCAATCCATCGAACATAATCTGCGGCAACTGGTCGTACCAAAAGCTGCCTGTGCCCTGGGAACCGATGTTGTTCAGCACGAGATCGGCGCCGGTGCCGCTGTCGTAAAAACGGCTGGCCATTTGAACGAAGTCGTAAGTATTTCCGTTGCTCAGCGTTTGCGATTGCTTGTCGATCCCAACCAGGCTTGCGCCAAGGATTGCGCCGATCTGCGTGATGGCCTCGCCATTGCCTTCGGTGCTCTGCGTCTGCCCAATGTAGCTTGGCATTCCGATGCCCTGGGAGATGCCGTTTTCGGGATCGTTCTGAAACCAGAAAGTCGGATACTCATAGGTGGACTGCGCTACGGGATTGAAGACGGTGCTGTCATAGCCCTGGGCAACGGCCGCATAATCCTCGTATTGGTAGTTAACGGGAATAAAGGGCATCGCGGCGATCTGGCTCACCACGACCTGCTGGCAAAACACCTGCCTCGCGGCAGAGGCGATGACGGCCGACATAATAGCGGCAGCGGATAATCGACGCGGCATAAAAAATCTCCGCGGACTTTGGCTTCCTCGGCGCAGACCGTCCTCGCCGGAGGCACTTGATGAGCCTATGGGGAGACGGCAACTCCAACGAACGAATCGGCGCAACCGTAATAAAGGAACCATTTTCCATGGAACCAAATCAGACCCTCGCAGAACGTGGTTCCAGCCTGGTACTGTCCTGTTTTTTCGTAGGGCATTTCCGGTCTGAAAAATGGCTCGTCGAGGCGTGCAAGCAGTTTCGTGGGATCGTGTGCGTCGAATAAGGCCTGGCCAACGGCATAAGCGCCCGGATTCAGGCTTGGGTCGCCGTTAGAGCGAGCATTTTGACCGTTATAAATCGCCACGATGCCGTTTTCGGTGAGAACCGCGGGGGGACCGCCTTCGACCAGGTCGCTGTCAAATTTCCCCGGCCTCCGCGGCAGCGCCGCAAAGAGTTTTCCCGGCTCTGTTTCCACCGGATACCAATTGATCAAGTCAGTAGAGGTGGCGAGATGAACCTCACCTTCGCCCCAGTACATCCAATATCTGCCGTTGATCTTCACGGCAGTCAGTTGGCCATCGCGCACCTGTCCGACAATGGCGCCTGATTTGGACCAGAGGTTCAAATAACGTCCCTGATAAGCGACGGCGAAAGCGGGCCCATGTTTTTGCCAGTGAATGAAATCTGAAGTGGTTGCGACGGCAAGACGCGCGGTTTTTCGATCCCACTGCGTGTAGGTCAGCACGTAGCCGCCGCCGTCGCTGGCAATCAGGCGCGGGTCCTCACATCCGCCGGTCCATTCATAGCGTTTCTGTGGATCGTCCGAAGGATAGAAGACCGGCGCGGACTCGCGCGTGAAATGCAAGCCATCGTTACTGATGCTCAGACCGAGTCGCGAGGTGTGCATGCCGATTTCCATGGTCCCACTGTCATCTTCGGCTCGATAAAGCAAGAAAACTTTGCCATCGTGAACCGCCGCCGACGGGTTGAACGTGTGCAGCGACTCCCAACGCACCGATGTTTGGCGCATGGGGCAAAGAAACTCTGCGTTAGAGTCCGGCTTAATCAGCGGATTGACATTCGGCGGACGTGAGAAGGGTCCAATCGCCCAGGCCGGCAAACGAACTACCGGCGAAGCCGCGATAGAACCCACGGCGGTGACATACGCGGCAACAATGGCGCCAGACAGGCGGGACATTAATTTCATCGTCTCATACAAAAAACTTCTGCCGGTCCGTCTTCATATCATCCCCATGTCGCATCGTCGCACGACCGGCGGGAACCGATCGCGCGATCGATCCGCTTATTATAAAAAGGCGGCGGCTTATGCCGAGTGCCCGGCTGAGGCTCGCCGCCGCCGATGAAGGAGTCCCACTCCCGCCATCAAAGCCAAAGCCGCAGTGCCTGGCTCAGGCACATCGGCCATCAACCCGTTCGCGGCCGCAAAGGCATCGAGCGCGGCCCAGTCGGCGGAGGTTACATCCGCATTGCCGCCAACCGATTTGCCGAAGTTGCCGGCCAACAGGCCGAAGTCAATGCTGTTGACCGTGCCGTCGTAATTGAAGTCGCCCTGATCCCAGACCTTGCCGGACTTGCCGAAGTTCGCGGCCATGTCGCCGAAGTCGATGCTGTTGACCGAGCCGTCGAGGTTGGCGTCGCCGTAGAGGGTGTACTTCACTTCGAGCTGTCCGGAGGTGATTCCGGAAATCCCGCCGTCCGCGCCGTCGGCATAGCCGATGCCGTATTTCGTGCCGGTTGCGGAGGAAGTCATGATGCCGGCGCCGTTCCAACTCCCGTTGTCGTAACCGCTGGCCAGGTAGCCGCGGATCGTGGAATCGATGCTGCCGCTCGGATCGCTGAGGATGATGTGATTGTTGCCGATATCCAGGGACGAAATGCCGGCGATGGTCAGGCCGCCCTGAGTTGCCCCACCGCTGCCGACGGCCAATTGCACGACGTTGTGCGTGCCGTTGCCGATGTTCAGAGTGCCGGTCCCGCTCAGTGCGGTGACGCCGTTGGCTCCCAAGGTTACGTTGCCGTAGATATCGGTGGTGCCGTTGTTGACCAAGTGTTCGCCGTTGGGCAAAGCCCCGGAGACCGCTGCGATGAGCGTGCCGCCGCTGACGGTGGTGCCGCCGGCATAGGTGTTGGAGCCGCTGAGGTCCACCGTGCCGGTTCCGTTGACGTTGATCCCGCCGACGCCCGTGATGTTGCCGCTGAAATTCGCGACGCCGCCGGCGCCGCCGGTTAGCACCGCATTCTCATTAAGCAGGATATTACCCTCGAAATTTGCGGTGCCGTTGTCGCCCACGCCAATGGTGGTGGTGCCGCCCGGGTTGTAGGCGTTGACGTTGATATTGTGAAGCACCTGCCGGGCGCCGCCGCCACCGAGACCTTCGAAGCTGATCAAAGTGAGCAATGCGATGTTGTCCGTCGATAGAGTGCCGCTGTCGCCCAACTGAACGGCGTTGGTCGGGTCGTTAAAACCGAGGCTGCCGCCATCGAGTCCACTCGCGTAATATGCTCCGCCAGGATTTGAAAGTACATCGGCGGGAAGGGTGACGTAGTTAGTGCCGGTATCATCGTAGGCCAACTCCAGCGTCCCATCCCTCACCGTTGTGTTACCTTGATAGGCCTGTTCACCGGTTGGGCTGGTGCCGCCCGCGGTGACGACCCACGTGCCGCCGCCGATTTTATCGATGCCCGCCACATTAGAGCCGGACCCGCCGCCGCGGATGAACGCAAAATTCTGCGCGACGGTTCCGCCCGCCGCGGCGCTGAAATAGATCGTCTGGCTCACGCCGTTGACGATTCCGTTGCCGTCGGAAGGAAGCGTAAGGAAGTTGGCGTTAAAATTCACTATGCCTGAGGTGTTCAGCCCGCCGATGGTGATCGTTCCGGCATCACCGACCTGGACCCGAACGTTCATGTTATCGCCAGCACTCAACAGATAAAACGAAGCAACGTCGTTCGGGTTTCCGTTTTCATAGTCCTCTGGTCCGATATACACATCCGTCTGCGGAGGAGGGTTACTAGCTACGCCGGTATTCTGCTGCAAATTTACGCCGTCAACGTTAATGAGGGGGGCGTCGGACATTCCGTCATCAATCGTGTATCCCGCCATCTCCAAAGTCCCCTCATAGACGCGAAACGCGAAGTAGCCCCCGTAGTTGCCATTCGGATTGTTGGTAAATACTAATGGCTGGGTCCAGATCATGGTCCCGCCGGGACCGCCGCCGCTGCCAGTAGCTTCGCCATTGGTCATCTTGAGGGAGCTTCCACCGGTCAAGTTCATCGTTCCGTTAAACGTGGTGGTGCTCCCCGGAGCAAGAACAAAATACTCCTGCGTCCCACCAACATTTTGAGGAGCTTCAAAGGTGACGTTGTTGTCGATGGTCACCGGATTTGTCGAATTGTTCGTGAAAGCCGGATTGTTAATTTCGCTCAAGGGCCAGGACAGATCGATGTCCCCTCCGGTCAGAGTCGTTGGGCCGTTGCCGGCATCAAAGGTTGTGTCGTACACGTCGAAGGGCCCCAGGTCATTGTTGGCCGTGTAGGCGCCGGCCGCGTTAAATTCGAGATTGACGTTCCCGACCGGATCGACCGTGGGCGGAGACCCGCCGAGCCAATTGGCTCCATTGCTCCAATTGCCGCTGGTGGAACTTGTCCACGTGTTGAGAGCTTGAGCATGGGCACTCCCCGCCATGAAGGAAAGCATTGCCGCGTTGCTTACAGCCCCGAACACGATAAGCATCGACCGACGGGTGGCTGATTTGCCGCGCGTGAAGTGGAGCCCGTTTCCTTTAGCAGACATTTTTGCCTCCTCCATAGAGATCAAGACCGGAATCTATGCAACTACAACAAACTACCCAGTTCGCCAACTGGACCCCTCGGTACCGACGACACTGTATCACTTACTAGAATGCCGACAATCAAATATCCTCCAACCTGAAAAGCGACAGTTGGTGCGCGGCCTCCACCTTGCATAATCGACCCTCAATTAGAGCAAAGATTGAATGAGGTGGAGGGAGGCGTCGGCTTGCGTTAGGCGGTTTATTGCTGGTTCGGCTGCGGAAGCTTGACGCATTAATGAATAAGGTCACTCAAAGATCGAGAAGGCCTCGACCTTTGAGTGACCTAAAATCCTTGCTCTATCGCAGGAGCCTATGCCCGGCGTCGCCGCCTGGCCAACAAGAGCATCGATCCGGCGGTCATTCCGGCAATGCAAGTCGGCTCTGGCACCTCAGCGACGGAAATGTCGCCGACCCAGATAGTGCCCGTCGCGCCACTGGTACCGCCTGAGTCAATCGTTATCCTCATTGACTCTGCATTTACGGGCGCGGTGAGCAATTCGTCGACTTGCGTCCACGAAGTGACATCTGGACTGCCGCCCGCAATTAAATAATCAGTCGAGTTACCGATTTGATTAGGAGCGGTCAGAGTGTCATCACCGGTCGAATCTCCGAAATAGGCGCTGACGCGAAACGTATCGCCGCGGGGTTCCACGCCTTGGGTTTCATAGAAGAATTGCAATTCGAACGTTTCTCCCGGGTTTGCCAAGACACTGGCGGGCAGCGCGTTCCAATCGGAGAACCATTCGCCGTAGTTGTTCACGTCCGAGTCGCTCACTTCCAGTGCGTAGCCGTTGAGGCCGGCGGGGGCAGTTCCCTCGCCTGCGCTGTTACCCGGGGTGTTATAGAAGGTTAGTTCGGGAGTGGAGGTGGTGGCAAAATCACCGCCGCCTCGGTGCCAACCGTCGGGGCGAGGATTGGTGTCACCAACAGTGTTGGGTGTATAATAGGGCGTGTTGTAATAGCTATAAACTTGGTCCACGCCCGGTGCGGCCGCCACGCTCAAATCCGGATTCGGCCAAACGTTGCCCGCCAGAAACTGGGCGGAAGCGCGGCTGGCAATAAGACCGCAAGCTCCAGCTAACGATAGACTCAAGACTTGCACTTTTCTCGTCATAACCTGCTCCTTTATCTCTCGATGTGTTGGAGACCCGTAAAGCGACCCATTCGCCTAGTGCGTGCCTCCTTTAGCCGGGCACAACAATACCAGCAATTAATTGGATCACAATCAAAGATTGTCTAAGTCGGAAATTGATGGATGCGTGACGTTTTTCTGGAGATTCGTAATAACCGTGTATGCCGTCACGTCGCGAAGTGGATTGCCTTGGAGGGCTCCAAGCCGTTTGGGATCAATCTTCGGCGAGCGCGAAGATTGATGGTAGTTATGGAGGCTTCGGTCTACATTGCGGATCATCTTGCTGATCTGGCGGCGAAGGGTTGATCGCTCAGTTGGAAGGATTCAATATGGTTTCTCGCAAGAACCGACGAGGGTTTACGCTGGTTGAACTGTTGGTCGTGATTGGAATCATTGCGCTTCTGATCTCGATTCTGTTGCCGTCTCTTCAGAAAGCCCGCGTGCAGGCTAAGCGACTCCAATGCATGAACAACGAGCGCCAACTGCTTTACGCCCTGCTGCAGTACACCAACGACAATAACGGCACCTTCCCCAGCGATACAGGAGATCAGAATACTCCAGGGGATCCCCAAGGCTACATGGATAACGATTCCAGCCCGTGGAACCCTTACGCGGTCGAACTCAATTCCTGGTGGGCTTTCGACCTTAAGGGCAATGCTGGCGCTTGCCCTGCCTACCTGGGGAAATATTTCCAAATGGCGACGCTTTCGCCGCCGAACGTAAACAAATATTGGCCCAGCCCGGCGGTGGTGCATTGTCCCGACGATCAGGACCAGGCGTTGGTTTCAGTCGAGGGAGATCAGACCGGAAATTGGTACGGCGCGTTGTCGGGCGATCCGCCAGTTGCTTCCTATGGTGGGACGGGAGGGCGGACGAGCTACTGGTATCCCCGGACGCTTTTTTGCAGTCCCCAGGCCATCGCCGCGGCCTCGGGTCCCAGGGGCAATGGTTTGGCGACACCTTCCAGCGTGAAGCTTAATGCGGCCAAATACAGTTCAAAGAAGATCGCGATCATGGAGTTCCACGCCTTTCACGAAGGCGTCGAATGCTTTCCAGCGTTTGCGTTTCCTGTCTATGGGAAATACGCGAACTATGTGACCGGATTCTGCGATTTCCACGTGGAGCTGATTAACGTGAGGGACATGATGTACCCAGATCCTAACTGGACCGGTGCGGGAACTAACGGAGTACCGGGTTGGGGAATTGCAGGACAGGACGTCTACTAAAGGCATCTCACTCGGTGGAAAACTTCCGGTTTTGCCGCTGTCCCCGCGGGGAATAAAGCTTGAAGCTTCGTAACTGTTTGCCGTCCGGGGGGGGAACAAATCGTCTATATTGCGATATCGAGCTGACGGATGAAGAAGAAGACGATGGTCGTTTACGATTTTCTTGACGGCCGAATTCGCCGGCTCGTATATCAGAAATCGCTGCCGCCGCTGAACCCGTTGGCTTGCCTGTTGACGTTCTAACCAGCCGTCGGCGACCAGAAGCGGAGTCGCCGCGTTCCGCGGCCAGTTCAGCGGAGTTTCGAACTCAAGTTCGACCTCAACCGTCCTTCACAGCCCGCCTTGTCCGACCTCCGCGTGAACATTCGGCGTTGACGGCCACCGACGCATCGTGTGCCGGCTCCTATGGCAACCAACAGGAGGTCGGGCAAGCGGCGGTGAAGGACGGTTGAGGTCGAGCACGTGCTCGAAACTCCGCCACACCTGCCGCCGCAGGCGGCGACTCGCTTCTTCGTCCGCAGACGGTTTGCCGGAACATTGTCAGGCGGGCCAACGGGTTCAGCGGCGGCGACGATTTCTGATATACGAGCCGGCGATGTCGGCCGTGACGAAAACTGTAACCGATAAAAATCCGATCCGCCGCACGCCGAAAACTGTTCAGATGCAGTGATTACTTTTTGCGGTAAACAGTTACGAAGCTTCGGTGTGCCCAGCGAGCAAGTCGCGCTGCGATGTGCAGGCTTCAGGGCATGACGCGCACAGCGTCTGAGCCATCGGAACCGGTGATGTGCATCAGGAGGCTCGCCTCCTGATCCGGGGCGATGCTTTTCCAGCCTTTTGCACCGGGCTTTTTCACCATAATGGGAGGTGGATCGCGAACCGGCACTGGCGGCACTTGCTGCGCCTTGCGCACCAGGTCCGCTCGAACATCATCGCTGTATTTCTCCAGCAGTCCGGCGAATTTTCCGTTATGACCTTTGAATACAAAACAACGAACCGCCATAGCGCCCTTATGGTCAAACGGCGGCAGCTTGGAGGAAGAATCGGCGAACCAGGTCTGGCCGTCGTCGGTGGTGAAGAAGTTCTCGGCGGGCGGCTTGCCGCTTTCGCCCCTGAGTTCGATTCCAATCGCAACCACGCAAACAACAATCGCGCAAACCACAACGACCGCGGAAACCGCTGAATTTCGATTGATCTTCTCACGAATGCCCAAGTTTCCTCCGAGGAATGCCGTAGCCACGTGCAACATCATCCGCGGTCTCGATACCATGGTCAATTACAAATTGATGTCGTGTTTCGATCAAGTCGGAAATTAATCGCCGGGCAAACGGTATTGTGAAAGCTTTACCCTATTCCGCAGAACTGTGCCGGCGCATTTGACGGCGGCGAAAGAACCTCGGCGCGGCCTTACTCCTCATCACTGTTGGGAAATAGATGCCAGTCGAACCTGCTTCTTTGATCTGTGCAGAAATGAAGCTTACCGTGTCTCAGCGCCGCGGTGACGCCAGCGTCGGCTACCAGCTTTTCACAGGCGATCCGAAGACCGGCTGGCGATCGGCGTCCGTCCCTCACAATCCATTGATTCGCGGCGATGCCTTCGAACTCCACGCCAGCGACATCAACAAAATCGACGACGATCGAATCCTGCTGAGAGGGACGATCGGAGGCGATGGCAAGCGCGGCAACGTGGGTGTGATCAATTGGCGGGCGACGATCATTGCGGATGCCGCGCGAGGCTGGTTCGCTTTCGATATCGAAGTCAATGCGGAACAAGACATTCATTTGTGGATGCAAAACGGCTTTGAGCCGGAGATCATGCTCGATCTTGGCCCGCTTCCACCCTACGAGCGCGGCGATCACGTCTGGTTCATCACGCAGATCACCAATCCAACCAAATGGAATGACGATGCCTACGGCAATGACTTCCCCGCGACATACTATTTTGATCCCTATCTCAACGTAGAGATCATGCTCTTTTTCGATATGACGCGCATGAGCTGGATGTCGCGCCAGAATGTCGCTCGCTTTCTGAACTACCGCTGCGGGTTTCGTCGTCGATACCAGCCCGAGCCGGCGGGTGAACTGGGCCTATATGCAACCGGCGCTTCAGGCCAGGTGTTTCCTTCGGGGGTTCAGCATTTTAGTTACTTCCTGAGAGCGCGCCCGCGAAAGGCTCTTGCAGACGATCACGAAGCCGTGCGCCTGCTGGTTGATAAATGTCTTCCGCTCTTGCCCCAAAAAAGCCCATGGCCCTCGGGAGCCACTTCATGGCGAGACTTCGCCCATCACTGCGCTGAAGACCTTATGACGGAAGGGCTATGTTGGCGGAAGGCGGAGGGAGGTCACGAATTCATTCTGAATTACGTGGACGGCTACAGCCCCGCCTGGAAGGAGGCCATCGAAGCACGCGGAAACCGATTCGATATGATCAAGCCGTGCTTTGACGCCGCGGTCTGGATTGCACATCCACTGGCGGTGCTTTCGCGCGTGGATCGGCGGGATCCCGTACCGCAACTCTACCAGCGCGTGTCCCAAATGATTGACCAGGCCCTGCGTACCAATGAAACGCCGTTTGCGCCTGACGGCGCTGATACCGTATCAGGCACGTGGCAACACTTATACATTCTCGAGGAACTGTTTCAGTTGGGGCGCCTGTGGAAGAATCAATCGCTCCTCGATCGCGTGGTTGATGAAGTCAACGATGTCGTCATTCCGCTGGCGAAATGGATGTCGTACCTCTTTCCGCTCAGCTTCAACAGGCGAACGATCGAGCGCGCCGGAGCGGGCGATTGCCACGCAGTCCTCGGAACCTACGCCAACTTCATGCTGGATCTGCATGAAATGACGGCCAGCGAGCGCTATCTGGAAGAATCCAGAAATGCGTTGCAAATGCTTCACCGGTTGCCAGTGAATACGATTCACCAGGAGGTTTTCCTTCTGGCGATGGGAACGCAGGCCGCGTATCGCCTGAGTGTCATGCATCCCCTGGCGAATTATGAGGAGATCTATCATTACCTTCTCGCTCAGACGTTGCGAATGCTCTATTGGTATGCGGATCGCACGACGGAACAAAGCGGGAAAATCAATACCCTGGGCATGTTTCAGGCGTGTGCCACGATCAGCTACCCGGCCCTGTTCGAAAACATTGAGGTATTGGCCAGGCTTTGTCCGACGTTTAAGAGATTTCCTCCGTCGTTGGCGTTGTTGCGGGTTGTCGATCATGCGCGGAAGAACAATTTCTACTTCTTTCCCCGCTGCTTTGATTCTGGTCGGGGCACTCTGCCCCTGCAATATATCCCGTTCGAGAACATTCCGATCTTGGAAGGTCCAGCGCCCGGGTCCGTCGGACAGGAGATTTACGGTTCCGGCTGGGTGTTCCGCGCCTGCCTGATGTGGGAAACGTTTGGACACGCCGAGGATCGCGACATCATGGTGTTGAACCTCGATGCGTTTGAAGAGCGCCGGCATTTGGAGCAGGGCCGGCTTGAACTGACGTTCATCGTCTTCAACGGCACCGACAAGAGGCAACAAGCACAGTTGGTGTTTCCATGGAGCGGCGTTTCGGCAACGATCGCAACCGGCGAATCGCCGGATGCGATTGGAACGGGCGAGCGGCGCGGTCAACGATTGCAGCTCGATCTGGACCCCGACGCTGTCGTCTATGTCCGGGTCAGCGACAGCATCGAGCTATGACCAAATGTTCAAGGCAAACTCTGCTCTCGACGGTATTGAGTCGGCGTAAGCCCGGTTCGCTTGCGAAAAACCGACGTAAAATAAGCGGACGTGCTGAAACCCAACTCCATTGCAATCTTGGTGACTGACAGATTTCCGGTGCGCAGCTTATCCTTGGCGATCTCAACGCGCCGGTACATCATGTAATCCGCCGGATTAAATCCCACTTCCTTCTGAAACCAACGGCGAAAGTGACTCTCGCTTAATCCGGCGGCCTTGGCGGCGTGCTCCATCAGCACGGGCTCGCCCACGTGCTCGTCGAGCCACATGACGGCCGCTTGAATCGGCGGGGAATACACCGGAAGCCGACGCGGGGGATTGAGCTTTGACGCCGCGTGATCACGTGCGATCCAGAGGATCAGCTCGTGCAGCAGGGAACGTGCCATGAGTTCGCCGGTGACGCTTGGGTGCCGATGCTCGTCCAACAAACGTTCGAAGCACTTTTCCAGGGACGGAGAGAACGAGAAGACGGGCGAATCCAACCCTTTGAGCAGTTTCTGCAATTGCAAGGCTTGTGCAGGGGTCAGTCCGGTGGGCAATCTGCGTGAATTGGGAAGGACGAGAAAGCGAAGCATCCACCAACGGCCAGGATAAAGCACCTCGCGCACACCGCCATGTGTCTGGCCCGGTTGAGTCAGAATCGCCAAACCGCCGGTCACGGTGTACTGCTTGGCGGGCGTATCCACCCACAGCTCCAGACAACCTTCCTGGACCAGGTGCAGCTCATACTCTTTGGGATGTGCATCAGACCTGAGGCCCCCCGGCACCGCCTGCAGAAGGTGAAGCCGGCCGATGATGGGCAGTTCCGGCAAGAGTTGCGTTCTTGCTTCATAGGTTTCGTGCTGCTGCTTTTCGTTTATCTGCCACCAGCCGGCTTGTGGATTGACAGATCTCATCTGTTGAATGAACTCCATTTTAATGTCGTGGACAGGAATTCAACAGGCGCGCTGCATGGGTTCAATCCGCCGTTGGAGCAGCCGCATTCTTGCTTGACAAGGGGCTACATTCAGCGAGGTCCATATCGACAGCACCCCGCCGTTAAGCTTCAAATTGCAGAAATGGATCGGGCAACTTCACGGCAGCCGCCGCTGTATCGCTCGTTCCTGCATACAACGTCACGGTTTTATCATCATTGCGGACAATGCCGCCGCTGAAGACCACATCGACCAGGTCCGGCCGCTTTGACGACCCCGGCGGAAAAAAGCTGCGTCGCGCGATGATGCGAATTGCCGACGGCTCGCGTGTCCGCGGGTCGACGGCAAATGCCATCGGGTAGTAATGGCGGTTGCCCTCATCATCAAAGCAGGAGATATGGCCCAACACGCCAAGGCAACCGTTTGCCAACTGATGCACTTCATTCGCTCCGCCCCATTCCTCTTTAAGCAATTGCCCTTTAAAGAGCGGCGCAGTGGCGATCATTTCGGCCGTGATGGCGTCCCAGGACGGAGCGATGGTAAATCCGATTTCGCCTCGGCCGCCAATGGCGCCTTGGGGACGGCTAAAAATGGCGACGTGTCCATCGGGCAACTGCCTGAACCGAATATCCTTCATGCCGGGCGGGCCGCTGAGGAAGTGCCGCAGCCCTTCCAGAGACTTGCCGCGATAAAAATCCATCATGTAGCCGTAACCGCTCTGTTCCATCGGAATCGGATACCGCACGCCGCCGAGCACCAATTCGTCACCCGCCCACGTCACGCATGGATCCTGCAGGCCTTGAAATGCGGAATGAGTGAAACAGGGGGTCCACTTGCGGGAAGAGGTTTTCTCGAAAATCACGATCTCGGAAAGTTCAGTGTCCCTTTTTTCCACCCGGCCGATCAACAGTATTTTGCCGTTGAAGCGGAATGGGGCGGTAATGTTGTAAACATCCCTTCCATCCATCCGCTCAAACTCAAGAGTGTGCGCCTCGATATCGGACGGGGTTTGGAGTTCAGAAAGCAGATCGGAACAGGATCGCGGTTGATTGCCAAGGGTTAAAGTTCTATAGACGGTTGAAACTTTGTGTTTTTTTTGGGCGTTTGATTCGCCCGTGGCTGAAAATTCGGCCATAATACTCCCGTTGTGAGATGCGGCTTGGTCAACATCAGCGCAACCGCATCACCCCACCCTCCGCACGATACTGCGAAATCCGCCCCCCTGCTATCGACTTTCGACCGGGTAAAAAAGCGACGTCTTCTGGTCGTTGCCTCATTATCGCGGTTCGCAAGCCCCAAAGGATCGCCCGGCACGTCAGAACATCGAGAATCGGCTAGGCCACTTGTTTATGGATAGTCCTGGACCACCGCGTTAGAGTCGCTATTAGGTTGCGGCTTCACGAATTGTGAATTTGCGTTGCCGGGAGCGCAGCGGGTTTCGGTCAACGCGTTTGTTCCAGCCATTGAACTGGACGGCCCTGTTTTTCAATCAATTTGTGATGATATTTTGCGCATCGGCGGATATGCGATACACATCGAAATCTCTATTTCTATTTTAATTGGAGGAGGAATGAGAGCGATCACTCGCATACTGCTCGCGGCCATGGTTCTGGCTCTGGGCACAAAGACGGCAAGCGCCGCGGCCGAGCAGACCGCTGGAATCCGCCAGGTACAATTGATGCCGGATCTTCCTTCGCCCTGCATCATTCGTGATTGGAGGCAAGTCGCGGCAAGCCAGGACCAGTTGCTCTTTAACCTCCATGCTCCGGGACAGTACATGCCGGTGCTGCGTTTCGTCAGGGACGATCGGGGGAAAGTGATCGGTTTCGGGCTTCCGGATTATGTCGGGGACATCAGGCGACCGGCCGACGGAAGCGGGAACGGCGTGGTGGACCTGGGCGCGGTGTGGGGCGCCACATTGGTGGGAATCGACAAATCACTCGGCAGCTATGATTACGTAAAAATGTGCAGGGCTTACTTCGACGCACGACCCAAGTACCGAATGATCGGCAACGGAATCGGCCATGCCGATCCCGGCGAAACATTTTGGTACACGCTTTTTCCCAACATCGTCTTCGCCTGCATCGCCCAGCGGTATCCGGGTGAAACAGCGATCAGCGGCATGGCGTTTCAGTCGGCGGTTTCCTGGACTCGGGCGGTGGCCGCATTGGCGGATCCGGCGAAAGACGACGCCGCGGATTTCGATCACACCGGCTTCGATTTTAAGACGATGCGAGGCGTCGATAACGGCAAATGGAAAGAGCCGGACGCCGGCGCGGGCGTGGCGTGGATCGAATATGCCGCCTATAGCCGATGGCACGATCCGGCATTTCTCGTGGCGGCGGATCGCTGCATGCGTTACCTCGATCAGCGACCGGCGGAGTTGGATCCCTGGTACGAAGTTCTCATGCCTTTCGGCGCGCTGGCGGCGGTGCGAATGAATGCCGAGCTGGGCCGCCACTACGATACCGATAAAATGATCAACTGGTGTTTCGACCGCAGCGCGGCGCGCCCCGATTGGAAAGTGAACACCGATCGCTGGGACGATGCTGACACCGCGGGTCTGGTCGGCGGCACGGACGGTCCTCCGCGGTTCCCCGGCGTCGGGGGATATGGTTTTGCGATGAATACCTTTTGCTGGCCCTGGCCGCTGGCGCCGATCGCACGGTACGATCCGCGCTACGCGCATGACATCGGCAAATGGATGTTGAACGTCGCCAGCGCTGCCCGATTGTATTACGCCAACGCCCATCCGCGCGACGGCCAAACGTGCCCGGATTGGAATGGTGATCCGGAGCACGTGATTGCCTATGAAGGGCTGAAATTCCGATGGGATGATCCCAATCAACCGCTGCTGGCGACGGGTGACGCGATACATGAGCATTGGGGACCCAAGACCGACTTCGGCCTCTACGGCTCCGTATTTGTCGGCGTGTACGGCGCGATCATCGCCCCAACCGACGACCCGCAAATCCTCCGCCTCGACTTGTTGGCGACCGATTCCTGCCACCCTCAGGCCTATCCATCCTATCTGTATTACAATCCTCATACGGTCGAGCGGACGATTACTCTGGATGTCGGCGCAGCGCCCCGAGACATCTATGATGCGGTGAGCGGCAGATTCCTGACGCACAACGCAACAGGACGGACCCCGCTCAAAATCGGCAGCGGCGGCGCGCTGGTCGTTGTTCTAACCCCCGCTGGCGGAACACTGACGCGCGACGGCGGCAAGACCTTCGTGAACGGCGTGGTCATCGACTACCGCAGAGGGAGCAACGGCCAATGAGTCAGGCGGCGGCGAATGCCAACGAATGCGATTCGATTTCGCCGCGAATTGCCGGACGCTTCTGGGTCACGTGCCTTTGCCTTCTAGTTTTTCCACCTGCTGGCTGCCGGCGTACTTCGGCGCCGAGCGCACCCGCTTCGGCCGCGCATGCTGAACGCCAGGTGACGCTCACATGGCTGCTCAGCACAGAGCAAATACGGCCTGTGACCGAGGCTATTGTCGCCGATTTTGAGCGAGCCAATCCGGATATCCATGTCCAGCTCCGTTGGACGCCGGAGCCGCAGTACCAGACCAAATTAAAAACGCTGATCGCCGCAGGCCAACCACCGGATCTGTTTTGGTGCGGCGACGTGTGGATCGCCTACCTGCAACCGTTCATGTACGACCTGACTCCATTTGTTCAAAGAGATGCCGCGGAATATCACTTGAATGACATCTATCCCGCACTGCGACGGGCCTGCCAATGGTCGGGGCGATGGTACTATTTACCGCGTTTCTTCAATGTCTCTTTGTTGTACTACAACAAGGGCCTGTTTGATGCCGCCCACGAACCATATCCAACGGCAAATTGGACCTGGATGAATTACATCGCCGCGGGTCAAAGACTGACCCGCCGAAACGCGGACGGCGCCGTCCTCACCTGGGGCAGTACGATTGTCACCGGCTGGTGGGGCGAGTGGTACATCCTCGTCCGGCAGGCGGGTGGTGAAATGTTTAACCCACAGGTGACCCGCTGTGAGTTGAACTCGCCGCAGGCAATTGCGGGGATGACGCTCTACGCGGACAAGATCTTCCGATATAAAATTTCGCCCGCGCCGGGCTATGGGCCCGGCTACGGGCGAGCCATCGGTTTTGCCAGCGGGAAGTACGCGATGGAATTCGGCGGTCACACCGGCAATTGGCCCGTTTTCGACGCGATACCCGGCCTTGACTGGGACATTCAATTGCTTCCCAAGGGTCCCGACGGTCACTCGGGCGGCGAAGTGGCCGTCGACGCGGTCGGCATCTCTAAACGATGCGCGCATCCCGAACAGGCATGGCGGCTTCTGAAGTTCCTCACGAACGAAGCTTCCGCGCGCAGGTATGTCCGCGCGGGCCTGCTGTCCATCCGCCGATCCGTGGCGGAAGAGAGCTTCCGCCATTTGAATCCCTCATATCATCCGCAGCACTTGCGCACGGCATACGATGCGCTGGCCTATGCCGAGCCGCTGCCGCAGTCGCGGGATTTCATTGAAATTGCGTTGGAGATCATCCAGCCCGAGGTGGATCGCATCCTGTCTGAACACGTGCCGGTGCCGGTCGCTTGCCAACGCGCTACCGAGGCCGCGGATGCATTCCTTGATACCATCAGCCAATCTTCCGCCGCGATCGGACCTTGATTTGCAAAACGCGCTGACCCCAACTCCGAAGCCCCTTGAGGCAAATCCGTTGCCGTCCTCGACATCGCTTTCTGATGCGCGCGTGGACATCACTCGACCCGCGGCCCGCCGCCGATCATGGTTCGCCGGCGAGTCCGCCAAGTTTTGGCTGATGATGACCCCCGCTCTGATCGGCTTCATCGTCTTCAGCGCGGGTCCGATGCTCGTGTCGTTGTATCTGAGTTTTACGAAGTATGACATTGTTTCTCCGCCAAAGTGGATTGGCATCCGTAATTATCTCTATCTCCTTCGGAACGATCCTGCCTTCTGGCCGTCGGTGAAGGTCACCGCCATTTATGCCTCCGCCAGTGTGCCCCTCAGCCTGACCATCGCGCTGCTGATCGCCATGCTGCTCAATCAACGGATGGTTGCCCGCAATCTGTTCCGAACGATCTTTTTTCTGCCCGCCCTGTTGCCGGCGGCGGCGTCGGGCGTCGTTTGGGTATGGATATTCGACCCAACGCGCGGACTGCTCAACCATCTTCTCGCCGTCGTCGGAATTCCCGGCCCCGCATGGATGGAATCAACCACCTGGGCGCTGCCGGCGCTGATTATCATGAGCCTTTGGGGCTTCGGCCGAGCAATGGTCATCTTTCTCGCCGGACTGCAAGAGGTGCCGCAGCAGCTATATGAGGCGGCCGAGTTGGACGGCGCCAGCTCGTGGCATCGGTTTTACCACGTCACCCTCCCCGTGATTTCCCCTGTCTTGTTCTTCAATCTTGTGATTGGAATTATCGACGCACTGAAGGCGTTTGACCTCGCGTTTGTCACCAGCACCACCGCCGGCGCAGGCGCCGGCGGACCCGCCCGAGCCACACTCCTTTACACCCTCAATCTTTACCAGAAAGCTTTCAACTACTTCCACATGGGACTCGGCAGCGCCATGGCATGGCTGCTATTTCTGGCCATCCTGCTGCTGACCGCGATTAACTTCCGTCTCGAAAAACACTGGGTGCATACGTCATGACCGGCTCGGGAATCCCATCCTCAACAACAACTTCCAGAACATCCGCCCCGCTGCGATGGCTCATCTGGCCGTGCCTGCTGGTGGGATCGTTTGTGATGCTCCTTCCGCTGGCGTGGATGATTCTGACCTCGTTGAAGACATTTCCGGAAACGCTCGCTGATCCCCCTACATGGATTCCCGCCCATTTCCAGTGGGGCAATTACCTTCAGGCCATCCACGGCTTTGAGTTCAGCAGATACTTCGCGAATTCGCTCTTCGTCACCGTTGGCTGCATCGCCGGCACGCTGGTCTCCGCCTCCCTCAGCGCCTACGCGCTGGTCGCTTTTAAAGTCCGGGGCAAGAATATCGTGTTTGGATTGCTGCTGTCCACGATGATGCTGCCCGCGCAAGTCACCGTCATTCCGCTGTTCAGGTTGTACGTGGGACTCCATTGGATCAACACTTTTCGGCCGCTGATTGTCCCAAGCTGGTTCGGTTGGGATGTCTTCTCCATCTTTCTGCTGCGGCAGTTTTTTGTGCAAATCCCCCGGGATTACATCGAGGCCGCCCGCATCGATGGCGCGTCGGAACTGCGCATCCTGCTCACCGTATTCGTCCCCTTGGCCAAGCCCGCTCTGCTGACGGTCGCCGTCTTCACGTTCATCGGCACATGGAACGACCTATGGAACCCGCTGCTATATCTCTACGACGAGAAGCTCTACACGCTTCCTCTGGCCCTGATGCAATTCATTGCCGTCGCCGGAACCGCCCAGGGCACACCCTGGCAACTGGTGATGGCCATCGCCACCATCATGATGATTCCCGTCGTGATCGTTTTCTTCCTGGCTCAAAAACGTTTCATCGAGGGCATCTCCGCCGCGGGCATTAAGGGATAAAGTCATAAAGGATCTCTTTTGCCCGATGGGCGCGAGTAAGAGCGGTGCTAAAAAAGGTCACTGATTTCGTCCGGCTGATATTTAAGTAGTTCTCCCCCCGGCTCCATATAAGCGCAGGAGGTGAAAGTTTTGATCGCATTCCTCGCACTGCCAATCGCCAGCTCAGATGCTGCGACTGTCGCGATACCAGCAGAAGAAGTGAACCGCGGTGAATAAACGGGGGGGGGGTGAAAGCTGGACACAACGGTTATTCAAGCTAGCTGCGCTCCGGTTCAGTCCCTGGCACCATTCGCGCATCTCTTCTACGCAGAAGTCCACCGCATACCAATCCGATTGTCGCTAGACACGCAATTCCCAAAGATGAAGGCTCTGGAAGGGACGTCAGTATAACGCTGTTTGGAGTGTATTGGACGCTAAAGTCCATATTGGGCGGCATAATGACATTTGAAAAGGTGCCGCTAATCGATCCGGCGTCAATTATTGTGAAGCTATCGCCGGGCACAGGGTCGAACCCAAGTGGTAAGACTATCCCCAGCGAGCCTCCCAAATTGGCCGTACCATTGACGGTTAGCACTCCATATTCACCGGCTTGATCGCCACCCAGTCCGACAATCAATTCGCCGGTCTGAGTGTAATTTCCGGTGTCGAGCAGGCTGCCCGCGGAAAGAGTTCCGTTACTGCCATCGAGATAGATAGCAGAGTCATCCGCAACTTGACCAAAGGCAGCGGGAGCAGATTCATTCGTAACTTGATCGAAGTCAGCGGTGTCGTTGTCAAGACCCCATTCTTGTCCCAACTTTGAAGTATAGTTTCGCGGTCCAAAGTCATTGGATCTGAGCCGGGACCTTCCCGGCTCGCTTGCTCTTTGCTACGTTCAAATCGTCCACGCGGAGGATACGGCTCTGCTGGGA
>DATAWP010000036.1:0-15950 GCA_036267155.1 Tepidisphaeraceae bacterium | reverse complement strand
CAAGCGGCGGTGAAGGACGGTTGAGGTCGAGCACGTGCTCGAAACTCCGCCACACCTGCCGCCGCAGGCGGCGACTCTGCTCTTCGTCCGCAAACGGTTTGCCGGAACATTGTCAGGCGGGCCAACGGGTTCAGCGGCGGCAGCGATTTCTGATATACGAGCCGGCGATCTCGGCCGTTACGAAAACTGCAACCGATAAACGATCCGATTCGAGGCACGCCGAAAACGATCCGTGTGGAGTGATTCCGTTTTGCGGTAAACACAGTTACTCCCCACCCTCACAACCGCACCACCGTCACATCGAACGGCCGCAGCACAAAATCCGCTTGAACTCTTCGATCGTTCACCAATTCCGAAACGCGTTGCGTTCTGGGGCTATGGTTCAGCGCGACCACATAAGTATGCTTCCGGCCTTTCCGCACGACGATCTCCACCTCCGACGACGCCGTAAACGGGCACGGGATCTTCAATCCATCGTGCAGTCGGCGCAGGAGAACCTCCATCGCCGCAGCGGGGCAGTAGCCCCCGACGTAATAGACTCCGCCGCTGCCGAAGCGGTTGTGGGTGATGGCGGGGGATTCGCCCAGGATCGAATCATTGACATCCCAACGAGCCATCGCCGTCGCGGTGGTGGAGCGAAGACGTTCGACGAACGTGCCGAGCACGATCTCTTCGCCGTTCGCAAAGCGGGCCGTGCGCGTTTCGGTCGGCGGCAGCGTTGTCCAATCCTCCACTTCCACGCCGGCCAGTTTCGTCAGCAGCCCCGGCGGCGTTCGCTCCACGATGTGGCAGTTGTCGTCCTTGATGCCCGCCTGTGCGCCCAGCACGAGCGTTCCACCCGATTTGACGAATCGCGCGAGTTTGTCGGCCAATTCGCGGGTGACAATTTTCTGGTGCGGCAAAATCACAAACTGATACGGATCCAGCGCAGAATCCGGCCAAACGTAATCCGCGGGAATATGATTGGACAAAAGCGCGGCGATCCAGCGGGCGTATTCCCCCGCGCCCGCTTTGTTGTAGGTATTGATCCGCCGTTCGTTGATTTCATTGTCGAAGTCACGGAGAACGGCGGCGATCTTTAGCGGCGCGCCGTCGAAGAAATCGTCGGGGAGCCTGCGGATTTCGCGGGCAAAAAGTTTCGCCTCGGCCAGCCGGCGCGTGTTTTTGTTGTCCTGATCCAGCAGGCCGTGCCAGTGCTGTTCGGATCCGTAGGGGCAGGTTCGCCAGCGGAAAAAGCTGACTAGCTTCGCTCCGTGCGCGACGGATTGCCATGCCCATAGCTTGATTTCGCCCCGTCGAGGCATGCGCTGGAGATAGCTCATCTGCCCGCCGGGGCCGGATTGCTGCTCGAGGATTCCGTATGGAAACGAAAGGCTGCGGGCCTGAACCAGCCCCTCGGCACGCGCCGGCCAGTTGTCCCAAAAAAGCGGATACTGGTCGTGACTGAAAAAATCCAACTGCTTGACCAGATCAGGGCCATTGACGTTCCCGAACAGGCCATTGTGGGTGATAAGCCATTTGCGATTGTGCCTGCGCAGAATCCCGGCCTGCCGGCGCGCGAATCGCACGACCGTATCGCTGATGAAACGGCTCTCGTCCAGAATCTGCGTGGGGTTCGGCTGCGCGCTGGTGGGGTGCGGCAGATCGATCTGGTCCCAATCGCTGTATCGCTGCGACCAGAACGCCGTGCCCCACGCACGGTTCAGGCGGTCCAGCGTCCGGTATTTTTCCCGCAGCCATCGGCGAAACGCGATCGTATCGCTTGGCGAATAGCTCACGTCCATGTGGCAATTGAATTCATTATCCAGTTGCCAGCCGACGATCTGCTTTTCCCCCGCGTAGTGCCCGGCCAGTGCCGTGCAGATTCGGTCGGAAAGCTCAAGGAATTTCGGCGAAGTGTAGTTGTAGTTGCGGCGTGAGCCGTGCGCCATGGGGATGCGCTCGAAATTCCAGCGGAGAACTTCGGGATAGTTATGGGCGATCCATGCCGGGCCGCAGTAGGTGGGCGTTCCGAAAATGACTTTGATGCGATTCCGGCGGCACAGGTCGATCGCCCGGTCGAACAGATCGAATTGGAATCGGCCCTCCTCCGGCTCGAAATAGCTCCAGGCCCCTTCGCCCATCCGGACCAGATCAAACCCGGCTTCCTTCATCCGCCGGAAATCCGAAGCGTGCCGCGACGCGGGCCAGTGTTCCGGATAATAGCAAACGCCCAGATGAAAATTTTGGAACATGCCGCAGAGGATAGTTGACCGGCGCGATGGATCAAGTTCCGCGTTAGCGGCGAAAGAATTGAACGGCGCCTTGGCGTCCCCGTGCTTGCATTTTGATTCCGGTTGATTCCGGCCAGGGACGCCGCGGCAGATTCTCAACGACTTCGGCGGCGGCGCGTCAGCACGATTCCCCCGCAGCCTGCAAGCATCGCAGCGGAAACCGATTCCTCCTCCTGCTGGTAAGGCGGACTGACGCCGATTCGGCCGTTAATGACCTCCACTGTTCCCAGCGCCCCACGGATCGGATAGCCGTAGCTCGTCGCCAGGCTGAATCCCGTGATCTGGTTGTCCAACGTGGTGACGGCCGAATCGTAGTCACCCAGGCCAAGCGTGTTGCCGTTGAAATCGGCCGCGGATTAGTTGAAGTCGATGACATCCGTGTTGAAGTCGGAGTAGACATCGCCGAGCGCGTGCGTGCAGAGAACCAAAGACGCTAACGCGCCGGCGATCCACGAATTTCGCATGGCTTTTCTTCCGAAACGACTCGATCGGTTTAAGCAGTGTGACGGCGCCCGCGGGGCCGGCTCAGCATCAGGCCCATGACTCCCAACAGTGCAACCGCGCCCGCCGGCTCGGGGACGGGCGTCACGGCATGAGGGCTGATGTCCTTATCGATGGCGATGACGTAAGACCCGCCGGCTTTAAGAGTGATGTCCCACTCAAAGCCCCATTCCGTATCGCCTGACGGCGCCGAGGCGACATCGTCCAGCGTGGCAGACGAGGTCGTGCTTGAAATCTGGCTCAGTAGATCCGGCACAGCGCTGGTCGAGGAAGCTTCGTACTCCGACGGCTCTGGGCTGACGACCGTCTGTGCTTCCTTGCCATTGCCATCCACCGTTGCGGTGTTCCCGCCGGTGATCGTCACGGATTGACCCGTCGTCGAGTCGCCAAGATTGAAATTGGTGTACTCGAAGAAATGATAAGTCTGCGTCGTGGTGCCGTCGTTGCTGATGTCGAGGGATTCAGAGAGGTCCGAAGCTCCCGACCCCGTCTGGCCGCCCGCCAGGATGTAGGTCAGGACGACTTGAAGTGCCGTGGGAGAGCCGTAGGTGAACCTGGCAAAGTTGTTTTCCGTGCCGCCGGTGGTGTCCAAGAGCATTGAACTCGTCTCAGGCAGCGAGGCGAGATTGGTCTGGCCCGCGGAGTTCCCGATGCGGAACCAGAACCATTCTTCACCGAGCTGATTAACGCCGTCCACCGTCCATGCCCCGGGCCCTGTCGGATCGCTTGGGCTGAGTGAAATCGTGGAATTATTGTTCATGAGAACAAAGGCTGCGTTACTTTTTGCCGCCGATATTCCCAGCAGCGTCGCCACGGCGGCGGTTGCTGCGAAAAGAAAAGATTTACGCTTGCTGAATATGCGCGGACACCAATTGAAATGAAACGCGTTCACGATTTTCTCCCTCTTCCGTTTGGCTTTCGCCGATTGGAGGCCCGTCTTGGCCGGGCTGCCCAATGGCATGCAGAACGACACCGCGACCAGCTCGCGCGGACTCGCACAAATGCGCAACCACTACGTCGCGCTGCGAATCTGCGACTTCTGGCTCGCTGCCGGGCGGTCGAACTTGCCCTTGAGCACATTGGCCACGGCCTGCTCGCGCATGCGCGCCGTGAGCGTCAGCAGCTCACTGCTCGTCGGCGTCGAATCAAAAATCGTCGTGCACCCGAACACGCGGGCCGCGACTTCCTGCTGCTCGGTGATCGGACCGCCGACCAGCGCCCACTTCTGATATGGAAATGCCGTCTTCAGATGACGCAGAAAATCCCACGTGGCCATATCGGGCAAATTCAGCCCGACCAGCATCATGTCGAAACTGACCATCCGGAGCATGTCGATTGCCCGGCGACCGTTGTGGACGGCGTGGTAGTTCAGTTCCACTGAACGACCCACCATCGTGGGAGGCTCTACGCATATGCCCAAGACGGCGACTTGATCTTCCTGACACTTGAACATGGCGACCTCAGAGATTGACGTGAGGTTGGGATCAGATTCACCTACGCAGCGATCTGATCACCATCCCGTTGCTTGAGATTTGCCAAAGCGAGAGGTGTGCCGACAACACTAAGACCCCAAAAGATTTCGCGCAAGTGATGGGCTGAATTTGTCTTAAAGAAATCTGCCGGTCCGATGCTCCCCGCCCCTAAAATCAGACAAACAGGTTGTTCTGAATATGGCCCTCATCGCGCTTTCTTCCATAAATCCCGCTGCCGCAAAGGCACAATGGCCCTCGGGTTATTTTGAACATCAGATTTGTTTTAACCGTATTGCTCGCGGGCGCCGAAAAGACATCGGCGTCAATTCACATAATCGATTTAGTTTAAATATCTTATGGAAGTCGTTCCCCCAGGATTTTGTCGCTCCGCCGTTCGCGCCGCTGATCGCAATTCAGGATAAGCGCCATATTCGTAAAAATCCCCACCGGCGTCGCCGTGGGCTGTCCGCTCCTTTATTTGATCTCCTCCAACGATCCGACTTTCGGCAGTTCCCCCACTAAAGGCTTCACATACTGCACGAACGCGTCCGTGACATTATTCCCCTCCGCGATGTACGACGCATCCATGTGTTTCGTCACCTTCGCCACCGACGCCAGCGGCGTAAGAAATGTATCAATGCTGTACGAATGCCCCGGCAACCGTTTCATCGCCACGCTCCCCTCCGCCTCGCCCTGCGAGCTGTACTTCACAGCCATCCTTCCCACGCGCCGCGCCTCGGTCGCATCCACCTGGCTCACAAATCCCGGAAAGCTCCGCTGCAAATATCCAAACGTATCCGCCCGCACCCGCAGCTTCCTCCCGCCGGTGGGCGTCAATCTCCGCTTGATCAAATCCCCCAGAAAATCTCCCAGTGCCCCGGTGCCGGAAAGCTGAACATTTCCATGACTGTCCCGGTCCAGATGTTCCGCCATCGCCTCCGCCCAGGTCTGGCCGCCCGGCCGTGAAATCCCTTCGCTGGCCGCGATGAGGCATCGACCCTGCTTGGAATAAACCCGTTCCACGTCCGCCAGAAATTTCTCCTCGCTCAGCGGTGCTTCGGGCACATAGATCAGATGCGGCCCGTCCTCGCGATGCTGCCGCGCCAGCACCGACGCCGCCGTCAAAAACCCCGCGTTTCTTCCCATCACGATGTCCACTTTAATCCCCGGCAGCGATTTGTTGTCGAAATTATCCCCGATCATCGCCGCCGCCACGAACTTCGCCGCCGACCCATATCCCGGCGTGTGATCGTGAACACGCAGATCGTTGTCGATCGTCTTGGGAACGTGAAACACCCGCAGTTCGTACTTATCCTTCTTGGCCAATTCCGAAACGATCCGGGCCGTATCCGCCGAATCGTTCCCGCCGATGTAGAAGAAATAGCGAACATTGTTCTTGGAAAGCGATTTGAGAATCTTCTCGCAATACGCTGCATCCGGCTTATCGCGCGTCGAACCCAGCGCCGCCGCCGGCGTCAGCGCCACCCGCTCCAGCAATTCCCCGCTGACCTTTTTCAGATCGACGAATTTTTCGTCGATGATGCCCCTCACGCCGTACTTGGCTCCCAGCAACTGATCGATATGTCCGCATTCCTTAACGCCTTGAATGACGCCGACGAGGGATTGATTGATGACCGCCGTCGGTCCGCCGGACTGCCCGACCACGGCGTTGCCTTTCAATTGGCTGCTCATAAAGTCTCCGTTGAAATTTTTGGATTGGTGACCAAACCGATGATATTGCAACGCCTCGGCCGATCAAGTCGGCGCGCGGAACTGCGGTCACGGCGCCGAAAAATCAAATCTCATCCACGCCACTTGTTGATGACGATCCCATCTTTGAATTCGATGAAGACGGTATTGAACTTCTCGTTGGAAGTGGATCCGCCGAAGATCAGGAAGACCGAGCCGCTCACATTGGTCTGTTCGGTATAGGTATACTTCCATACCTCGTCGTCGCCGTCTTTGGTTTTGCTGCTCGGCTCGCCGAGCGTGGCATGCACCCAGCCGATGGTCGTGCTGCCCGGTTTGATTTGCGACAAGGTGCTTTGCGCTACATTGGTTCCGGTGTACGTGGTGTTGGACCGGCCGGTAACCAGGCATCCCGGCGCCGCCGCCATCGCCACGCTCAAGCCGACAATCGCCACCGCATTTCGCCAGTAGCTTTGCAACATCGTTCACCTCCACCCAAATATTTTAAAATACGTCAAACTCAGCGCGGCGCGGCGGCTTCAGCCGCCGGGATGCCAGGATATTGAACCGATCTCAATTATCGTCTTTCGCCTTTCCCCAGCAAATCCAGCGGCTCGCAGAACCCTAATTCGTCGTCGGCCCGGTGGTCGGCATCGTCGTCGGTATTTCCGTTGCCGTCTCGGCCTCAGCCGGAGCATCATCCGACAGATACAATCGCAGCGGACAATCGCTTAATTGCAATATCCCGATCACAACGCACCCCGCATTCAGCTTTGCACCCGCGAGGTTGGTATGCGTGTTATCGCGCGGGAAATAGAGCGCCTTAATTCGTGGCTGGCCAACAACATCGTACCGGTCCGCGATCAAACCATTGAGATCGATGAACGCAACGCCCATCGTCTTGGCGATCTCGGCGGCCCACGGGCCGTGGCCCGCTTCTCCGCGAACGATCTTTCCATCCTCCCATTTGCACCGCGGCACCGGCGACAACACGATCGGCGTCGCGCCACCCGCCAGCGTTTCACCGATCATCTTGCGCATGTACCACCCGAAGGTGTGAATCTGAATCTCCTTTTTGGTTTTCGGATCGACGCCCTGTTCCGTTTCGTCCCCCAAACCCGCCAGCGAATATCGACCCATGCTGATCGGCGCCTTGGTATCGTTGTGCCCGAACTGCATGAGCACGAAATCCCCCTTGTGCAGCTTCGCCCGCACCGCCTCCCATCGTCCTTCCGTGACGAAGGTTCGGCTGCTGCGCCCGGCCATCGCGTCGTTCTCGATGTGGATGCGCTGAAGATCGAAGAAATCTCTGATCGGATCGCCCCAGCCCACGAGCGGAAGACGGTTTCTTACCGTCGAGTCGCCGATAATGAACAACGTCGGAACATTTTCATCAATCCATGGCCGCGTGACCGGCTTCGCGGCGTGCGCCAAACAGCAAATCGCCACCGCGATAATCAACGCCAGAATGCCGTGATTCAAATGGTCCAATCTTCCACCAGCAATCCGCGCACCTTGCGGAAGTCTTTAAGATTCTTAGAGATCAGCGTTTCGCTGTGGGCCAGGGCGACGGCTGCAATTTTCAAATCCATGATTCCCCGGCGAATCCTTTCATGGATGAGCGCTTCCAGTTGCGCGGTCGCCCGCGTATCGAACGGCAGCACGGGCCGTGTGCTGAAATCTTCGTTTAATTCAAGCAGCTTCTGATATGCGGCGGCCAATTGAGTAATCCTGGCGCTCTTCACGTAAGCCAGCCAGCCGCGGAGTTGCTCTTCAAAGCTAATGACGGTCGTCCAGAGGATAATGCCCGGCTCAGCATTGAGTCGGTTCACCAGGCGTGTATAACCGGGCTCGGCGCGACGCTGAATGATTGTCAACACATCCGTGTCAAGAACCGGCACGCGTCCTCTCCAATTTCCGGGCACGGGATCGTTCCGCGAATCGTTCCCGCCTGCCTAAACGCGCAATCTCGTCAAACAGGGGATCTTTTTCAAAGCGGCCGGCATGGTCTTGCCACCAGCGGGGCGAGCATTTCTGGGACTGGACATATTTCTCAAATTCCCCTTTCAATTCCTTCAAGCGTTCGTTCATCTCATCGATTTGACGGCCCTTTGCCTTCAGTTGCGACAAAAGATCCGTTTTGATCGTGGCCATCGGAACCTCCGAAGATTGACGACCTGATTATACAGCCTGAGGTCCGAATGTTCATCTCCCCAGCAGCACCCGCTCCACGAATCCGGTGTCCACCTCCCCGCGGAGGAAATTCTGATCGTTCATGATCTGCAGTTGCAGCGGAATCGTCGTCTTGATCGGAGAGATGTAAAACTCCCCCAAAGCCCGCTTCATCGCCGCGATGGCCAGCGCTCGCGTCGGACGATGCACGATCAGCTTGCCCACCATGCTGTCGTAGTTCGGAGGAATGCGGTAACCGGCATACACGTGGCTGTCGATCCGCACCCCCGGGCCGCCGGGCATGCGCAGCTCTTCGATCAATCCCGGCGACGGCGCGAAATTCCGCTGCGGGTCCTCCGCGTTGATCCGGCACTCGATCGCGTGCCCAATCTGCGGGATGTCCTTCTGCTTCACGCTCAGCGGCAGTCCCGACGCGATGCGAATCTGTTCCTTGATCAGATCGATCCCGGTCACCGCCTCCGTTACCGGATGCTCGACCTGAATGCGCGCATTGACTTCCAGGAGATAAAAATTCTTATCTTCATCGACGAGGAACTCGACGGTCCCGGCATTGACGTACCCGGCCGCCTTGGCGAGCCGCACCGCCGCCTCGCACAGCTTTTCGCGAAGTTCCTGCTTGAGCAGGGGGCTGGGCGATTCCTCCACCAGCTTCTGATGCCGTCGCTGCATCGAGCAGTCCCGCTCCCACAGGTGAACGGTATTCCCGTGATGGTCGGCCATGATTTGCACCTCGACGTGCCGGCCGAATTCCACGTATTTCTCAATATAAACGGTGGAATCCTTGAACGCGTTCTCGGCCTCGGCCTGCGCCTGTTTGAGACCGGAGCGAAGCGAAACATCGTTGTGCGCCACGCGCATTCCGCGTCCGCCGCCGCCCGCGGCCGCCTTGATGATCACCGGATAACCGATCTGCGCCGCCAGCTTCGTCGCCGATTTCTCATCGTCGATGGCTCCGTCGCTGCCCGGCACCGTGGGCACCTTGGCCTTTTTCGCCAGCTTCTTGCACGCGACCTTGTCTCCCACCGCCGCCATCGCCGACACCGGCGGCCCAATGAATTCGATCTTGCAGCTTCGGCACACCTCCGCAAAGTGATCGTTCTCGGCCAGGAATCCGTATCCGGGATGGATCGCCTGCACATCGGCGATTTCCGCCGCGGAGATAATGCGCGGGATATTGAGATAGCTTTCCGCCGGCGGCGCTTCGCCGATGCAGATCGCCTGATCCGCCAGCTTCAAATACGCCGCATCCTTGTCGGCCGTGGAATAAACGACCGCCGTCTGCACGCCCATCTCCCGACAGGCGCGGATGATCCGCAAAGCGATCTCTCCGCGATTGGCGATCAAAATCTTAGAAAACATAGCCGTCCATTCCAGTCAGCGGTTTGTCGCCGACAGAAATCCAAGATGGTGCGCACAGTGAACCAAATGCAGCCGCATATAACGACCCCGGCTGAGCTGCCCAAACAATGGATTCGGGGCAAATTCACCCTTGAAATTGTTCAGATCATTCAGCGTCACTAAAAATTCGTCGATCGCCGACTCCGGCACATCTTTCGTTGGAGTGATCTTCTCCGGAGCATGAGCGCCGGCGGGGATTCGGCCAACGATCAGGATCGCCATCAACTGCATCTTCCTGATGAGGCCCGGCTTGGTCATCTTGACTTGCGGCGGAGGATTCATCGAAAACCGGATCGCCTTGTTCAAATGCCAACATGCCTGAGGCAACGACCATTCCCCGGCCTGTGTATAGCCCGCGCGCAACCGCCGAACCTCCGCCGCGACAGCATCCGCGTCAGCGAACTTTAACGTCCGACGCTCACTCACGGCTTTACAAGGAAGAGCACTTGCCCAAATTCCACGACTTGGCCGTTGCCCACCACAATCTTGGCGATCGTTCCCCGGCACTCGGCTTTCACATTGTTGAACACCTTCATCGCCTCGATCACGCAAACATCGGTCTCCTCGCTCACCTCCGAGCCGACCGCCACGAACGGTTTGGAATCCGGACTGGAAGCGGCATAGAACGTGCCAACCATCGGGCTCTTGATCTCAAGGAATTTTTCCGATTCCGCAACGGTTCCGTTGGCCGCCGACGCCGGGGGGGAGGCGCCGGCCATCGTCATGGGAAGATGCATCGGCATGGCCATCGGCATCGCCGCCGCCACCGGCCCGCGCTTCAGCATCACGCGCCGTCTCCCGTCGCGCAGGTCTACCATGTTCAAATCGTTCGCCTGCATGAGCTTCACGATGCTCGCGAGCAGCGCGACATCCATCGGCCCGGCGCCGCCGGGCACTGGCGCTTTCTTGGAGGATTTCTTTTCACTCAAGATGGCAGCCCTCAAATGTCTTGTCCAATGTCGTCAGCACTTCGCACCCGCTGTGCGTAATCAGCACGTCATCTTCAATCCGCACGCCCCCCTCGCCGGGCAGATAAATCCCCGGCTCGACCGTCACGATCATCCCCGGCCGAAGCTCTTCTTCCCCGCCGGTTCGCCGCATCGTCGGCAACTCGTGGATTTCCCTTCCGATCCCGTGCCCCAGTCCATGGCCGAATTTTTCCTTGAACCCCGCCTTGTCAATGACATCGCGAGCCACCCGATCCGCCTGCTGCGTCGTCACGCCGGGGCGAAGGAACTTGATCGCCGCCTCCTGCGCCTCAAGAACAACCTTGTAAATCTCCTTGATCTTGCCGCTGGTCCGCCCGACCAGCATCGTCCGCGTGATGTCGCTGCAATACCCATCGAACATCGCGCCCCAGTCAACCAGCACCGGTTCGTCCTTGCGCACCAGCGCGTCGGTGGGGCGGTAATGCGGCAGGCTGCTGTTAGCCCCGGCCGCGATGATCACCGGAAAACTCGAATCGCTCGCCCCCCGGCTCCGAAGCTCGAACACCAGCAGACCCGCCAAATAGCTTTCCGACTGGCCAACCTTGATCTGGTCCTTGATGGCGGTAAACGCCTCTTCCGCGATGGCGGCCGATTTGCGGATCAAGTCGATCTCGTGATCGTCCTTCACTTTGCGGATGTTCAGAAGCACGTCCTCGACCGGCACCAGCTCGACGACTTCTTTCCCCGCCTTGTCCTTGATCGCCTTGTCCAGGGCGTGAATCTGCCCGAACGTCGCCCGGTTGGCTTCGAATCCCACCCGCTTCGCCTTCGTTTCAAGGATCGCCCCGGCCAGGGCCGTATCCATCTTCCCCTCGCGCGTGACCGCCTTCAGCCAACCCGCCTCGATTTCCGCCTGCTCCGTGTAACGAAAATCCGTTACCAGGATAAAGTTGTTCGCGGTGATGATCCCGATCGAATCATCCCCCGTAAAGTTGGTAAGATAGGCAAGATCAGACTGAGCGTTCAGAAGCAGACCGTCGAGGTTCAGCTTCTTCATCGCGCCTCGGACAGCTTGCTGTCGGACTTTCAGGTATGCCTTGGCTTTACTGACGACGTTGCGCATGAGTCTCCGTGCGGCCGGCGATGCGATCAAACAAAGTGCGGAACGGTACTGGACATACGCCCAGGTTGTCAACGGAATGGCGATGGTTATGATCCAACCGTGACGACCCCCCAGGCCCTGGAATTGGCGATCAGCCATCATCAGGCGGGCCGATTGGACGAGGCCCAGGTCCTTTGCCGGCAGATTCTTACCAACAATCCCCAAGACGCCAATGTGCTTCATCTGCTGGGCGTGCTCGCATCCCAGGCCGGTCGTTTTGACGAGGGGGCGGAATTCATCCAGCGCGCCATCGCCGTGCTCCCCAATTTTGCCGGATTTCACTTCAATCCTGGCGAAACATACCGCCGTCAGGGCAAGCCCGACTTGGCCGTTGCCGCATTGCTTCGCGCAACCCAACTCGATCCCCGGATGCCCGATGCGCATCGCGGCCTCAGCGCCGCCCTGGCCGACCTTCGATCCAATTTGCGAGAGATAGTGTGCATGTCGCCGTTGATGAACCCCGCTCGCTTCGCCCGCGACATGGAAAGCCTCTATCGCCAGATGTGGCAAACCCACTGCTCGCGCAAATGAAAGCCACAGGATAGCCATCCTGTGGTCTTCTCACCCCTTCCAAACAACCCCCCGATTTGTAATCCGCCCACCGCTTGCCCCACCCCGCAAATCGTTACAATATCTTCCGGTTCGCATTCAATTCGACGGAGGCTTCAATGACCGCCTTGCACGTCTACTTATCCTCGCTGCTCGCGACGGACATTCCCGATATTTCTTCGATCCCGAGCGCCGTCTGGTGGCTCATCGGCGCTATCGCCGTGCTCATTTTCATCGTCGTCGTCATGGGCATCCGATCCATCCCCAACAACTGCGTCGGCATCATCGAAAAAAAGTGGTCCGGCAAAGGATCGGTCAAGGACGGCCGGATCATCGCCCTCGGCGGCGAGGCCGGTTATCAGTCCGATCTCCTCCGCGGCGGTGTCCATCTTTTTTACTGGCCGTGGCAATATCGCATCCACAAGGTCTCGCTCGTCATCGTCCCCCAGGGAAAGATCGGATATGTCTACGCGCGCGATGGTGAACCGCTGCCCCCCAGCCAAACCCTCGGCCGGGTCCTGGACTGCAATCATTTCCAGGACTCCCGAAAATTCCTCGGCAATTCGAATTCCCAGCAAGCCGCCATCGGCCAGCGCGGCCGGCAGCGGGTCATCCTCCGCGAAGGCGTTTACGCCATCAACCTCGCTCTTTTCGTCGTCGTCACCCAGGATTGCGTTTATCGCCTCGAAATGACCGGACGCCAGGAACTGGCCACCATCGTCGGCTGGCAAAAGGAACTGAACGACATCGGCGCATTTGATCCCGTCGTCATCGGCGCGCCCGTTACGACCGAAGATCAACTGACGCCGGGAAAAACCATGACGGTCGACAGCATCGGCATCGTGACCGTTCACGACGGCCCCAGCCTCGCCCCCGGCGAAATCATCGCACCCGCCGTCGGTAACGACAGCACCGATCCAAACTATCACAATAACTTCCAGGACCCCGAAGCATTCCTCCGCGCCGGTGGCCGACGCGGCCGGCAATATGTTCCCCTCACCGATGGAACTTATTTCATCAACCGCTGGTTCGCCACGATCGAAATCGTCGCCAAGACCGTCGTTCCGATCGGTTACGTTGGAGTCGTCGTCAGCTATTACGGCCCCATGGGCGCCGATGTCTCCGGCGAAAGTTTCCGCCACGGCGAGCGCGTCGCCCGCGGCGAACGCGGTGTGTGGGAAAAGGCCCTCGGACCCAGCAAATATCCCTTCAACACCTATGCCGGAAAACTGATCCTCGTTCCCACCACCAACTTCGTGCTCCACTGGATCACCGGCAAGAGCGAAAGCCATCATTACGACGAAAGCCTCCAGAGCATCGACCTTGTGACCAAAGACGCCTACGAACCCCTCCTGCCCCTGAGCATTGTCGTTCACATCGACTACCAGCGCGCCCCCAGCGTCATCCAGCGCTTCGGCGACGTGAAAAAACTCATCACCCAAACGCTCGACCCCATGCTCAGCGCTTATTTCCGCGACGTAGCCCACAAGAAAACCATGCTGGAACTATTGCAGCACCGCGATGAAATCCAGATTGAATCCCGCAACGAATTGCAGCGCCGCTTCCACGAATTCGACATCGAATGCGTGGACGTTCTGATCGGAAAGCCCGACACGGCCGAGGGCACCGGCTCCGGCAAGATCGAAACACTGCTCGAACAGCTCCGCACGCGCCAATTGAGCATCGAGCAACTGGAAACCTACGACCGCCAGCGCGCCGCGGCCGAAAAGCTCCGCTCGCTCACCGAAGCCCAGGCCATCGCCGCCAAGCAGGCGGAACTGACCAACTCGCAGGTCCAGATCCGCATCGCCGAGAACCAGGGCGATGCCGATCTTTCCCGCTCCCGCAAACAGGCGGAGCAAACCGTCGTCGTCGCCGAGGCCGAACTGGCCCGCTCGCGCCGCCAGGCCGAGCAAACCGTGGTGACGGCCCAGGCCGACAGCCAGTCCCGCATCCTCGCCGGCCGCGGTGAATCCACTCGATCCCTCCAAGTCGGACTCGCCGAGGCCACGGTTCTTTTACGCAGCATCACCAGCTTCGGCGACCCGCGCCTGTACGCCCTGACAAAGGTGGCCGAACATCTCTCCAAAGCCACCCAGCCCCTCGTCCCCGAACGCGTCTTCAGCGCAGGCGGCCAGCCAACCGAAGGGCAATCCCCCGGCGGCGGCATGCTGGGCACCCTGCTGGCTCTTCTCGTCGCCGAGAAGAGCGGCTTCGCCGTCACCGAAAACCCCGAAATGGTTTCCCTCAAGGAACTAGCCGACAAAATGACCAAGCAGGTCCTGGAAACCCTGGAAGAAAAAAACGGCAACGGCGAATCCCCCGCGGAACCTAAAATGGCCAGGCGAGTTTCGACCTAGAAACTGGACTATTTGATTTCATTGCTGTCCAAACCGATTTCCTGGATTAACAATGCCGGCTCGCTGACTGCCGCTGTTGGCCGCGTGTATCGACATAACTTCCAAAAACAAAAAGGAAACGGTGAAGCCTTGGTGTTGAAATTGCATGAGTAACACCAGACGTTCCTGCGTCGTATGCCCGCGCGGTGCAAGCCGGGGCGACCGCGGTGAGCGAAACCGTAGCCTCCAATCCTCAGAGCCCCGCCGGCTTCCTCAGGTGATAGCACAGATAGACGGTCTCGCCCGATTCCAGCCTCGTATATATTGCCGACCCTTTCACCCCGGCAAACGCCATGGCTGCCTTTCGGAAAAGCTTCGGTATCATATGCCGAACCAATTCCCTATATTTCTCGGTGTTCAACTGCATCCCGCGGACCACGTTTGAACTGATATCCTTGCACAAGATGACTTCCAGCCCACACGTTTCCAACTGTCGTTGCAGGACGGCCTGGTGCGGGCTGCGTTGACGGAAATCGGCGTATAAGAAGTGTCCGCCAGGGCGCAACACCCGTCGAACCTCGGAAAAGAAGCGCGGCACATCGGAATAGCAATGAGACGCTTCAATGTTAATCACGGCATCAAACTTGCCGTCGGGAAATTCCAGAGCCACGGCATTTCCACGGCAGAATGTCAGCCCCTCTACCTGATGCCGTGATTTGCAAAGCTCAATGCCTTTGGCGTTACGGTCCACCGCGTGCATGGATTGGGGCCTCATGTAGCTGGCGACATAAGCCGCGCCTCCTCCGTGGCCGCAGCTTACTTCCAAAACGTCCAGTCCCCGCAAGTCAACGGCGCCAACGACCCGGTGGTAAAGCTGGATACAGGGCCGGTCCGACTCGTCCTGCTGATTCAACCGCGGAATGCTTCCTTCCGGTCCATCGTCGGCATAACCATAGTTGAGAAAGTTGAGCGGGGAATCCGACGAAAGGCGCGTCAGGGACGGATACAAGAGTCTCCACAGCAAATTCGAAAAGCCCTTCGAAAATCCCTTGGATGTCTTCGCGAGCATCGTGTGTTCTCACGTCTTGGATAACTTTGTCAGCCGCGGCAATCGGCCATCGGCGAATTCACAAATGGCGGTCCATTGTAACCATTTCATCAACCGCATTCCTTAAGGTAAAACGTGGTGGATGCAATGCCCGATTCGGGTACGCATCGTTTTTTTTTGCCCCGCAAGCGAGCCGGCTAAAAGGCAATGTGTACCGAATGATGAGTTGCACCCAACGGGTTGACGAATAAGGGAATAAGGGGTCACCACGGCTCTGTAGAAAACCACATGAAAGCGATCGCGATGTTGTGGGTCAGCACTCTCAAAAACAGATCGCGGCAACGTCCCCAATGACTCCGGGCACGCAAGGCCGAGCCCAAATTCCGCTTCAACATTG
>DATAWP010000035.1:0-25211 GCA_036267155.1 Tepidisphaeraceae bacterium | reverse complement strand
GAGGTAAGCATGAACCAACGCAACACGAGAGCACCCGGGGCAACGACAACTGCTGCGCGCTATCAATCGATGCCCGCGATTCCGCGACCGATGCCCGCTCCAGACTCGACAGGATCAACACCGATGCAACATGCGGGCTAGCAACTTGTACTTCCATTCGATTCGTCATTCGGATTTCGGATTTGCCGCCTTGATTCCCGCCTGTCCTAACGGCACGATGCACGACCAATCATGCCGTCGCCGATGCTTTTGGATTTCGATCCCGCCACTAAATGGGCCGTCATTGCCCTGACGATGCTCACCATCGCCTACGCGGTCATCCGGCCATTGTTTCGCAGGAAGGACCCGCTGGACAAGCCGCCGGCCTTTTCTAGTCTGGCCCAGCAGCGTTCGGTCGAGCGGCAAATGCAGAACATATTGGTGGAACTGTCGGAAATGGCCCGGCAAATCACCGCCCAACTCGATACGCGGGCCGGGAAGCTGGAGGCGCTGATTCGCGAGGCCGACGAAAAAATCGCCGCGATGAAATCGCCGCCCGCTTCGCCATCGCGGGGAGATCCGGCTTTGCCGGAATTGCCCAGCGATCCGCGCCACGCCCAGGTCTATGCCCTGGCCGACCAAGGCCGTTCCAGCAATGAAATTGCCCAGCAGCTGCATCGGCCCAGCGGCGAAATTGAATTGATCCTCGCCCTGCGGCGATAAGCCCTCATGATGATCTTTTTCAAAATCATCGCGACGTTGGGCCTTGTCGCGCTCAATGCGTTTTTCGTGGCGGCCGAATATGCCGCGATCAGCTCCCGCGCCACGCGACTGCGCGGCGCCGCCGACACCATGTCCGCCCGGGCCGCCCGGCTTATCAAAACACACCTGGACCTGTTCCTTTCAAGCTCTCAACTCGGCACCAGCCTCGCCGCATTGGGACTGGGAGCCATCGCGGCCCCCGCCGTGGGCAGCCTGCTGTCGCCCCTGCTTAGCCTGTTTCATCTCTCGGCGTCGGTCCAGCACATCGCCGCCTTCGCCGCCAGCTTTGCTCTGGCCGTCGCCCTGCAGATCATCGTCGGCGAGCAGACACCGAAGAACATCGCCATCGAACATGCCGACCGCCTTTTGTCCGTTCTGGGCATTCCGCTGGTGATCTTCACGTACGTCTTTTATCCGGCGACGTGGCTGCTCAACACCGCCACGCATGGCGTGCTCCACCTCGCCGGTCTTCGAACCTCCAATGTCCCGCTCGGCAGCCGGTATCTGCCTCATACCGAAGAAGAATTGCACGCCCTGCTGCTGCAAGCCGCCGCGCAAGGCACGATCTCCCAGGGCAAAGCCAACCTTCTGTCCAATGCGTTCGATTTTGGCCAGCTCAAAGTCCGGCAGATTATGACTCCGCGGCCGGAGGTGGATTACCTGCTGATCGATCAGCCGCTGGGCGAAGTTCTCCGCATCGTGCAGCGCAGCGCCTTCACGCGCCTGCCCCTGTGCAACGGGGACCTTGACCACGTCATTGGCCAGATCCACATGAAGGACCTGTTCAATCACCTTCAGCTCGTTCCCGGCAAGCTCAAATTTCTGGATGAGAAACTCCCCGGCGGCGAAGCCGTCGCCATCCCCGCCGGACTGCCGGGTTCGACCGTTCACGTCATCGGATCGGGACAGATCGATCTTCGGAAGATCAAGCGCGACGTGCTTTACGCTCCGGAATTGATGCCCGTTGCCCGGCTGCTTCGCATCTTCCAGACCCGCCATCTTCATCTTGCGGTCGTCGTGGACGAATACGGCTTAACCCAGGGCGTCGTGACCATGGAAGATGTGCTGGAGGAAATCGTCGGTCAGATCGAGGACGAATTCGATCCCATCGCCGCCACCGATCTCGTCCGCGACGGCGACGCCGCCCGCGTGAGCGGGCTTTATCCCCTGCATGATCTGCACGAACGCCTGCCCATCGGCCCGCTGGAAGCCGACGGCGTCGACACCGTCGGCGGATATATCGTGCAGCAACTCAACCGCTGGCCGCGGGTGGGCGACGAGGTCCCCCTGGGCGCTTACCGTGCCAAGGTGCTGACCCTCCAGCAGCGGCGGGTAGGGCAGGTTCTTCTCACCCCATCCAAAAAGCCATCGAAACCTTCCAATCTTTAGCCGAACCAACCACGGGACAAACGCAATCTCACTTTTGGCGGCAAAAACTTGACGGAGCCGGGGCGTCCTCGCCCCCGAACAGCGGGCCGAGGACGGCCCGGCTAAACAAATGCCCGGCACTCGCACCTTTGGCGCGCACCTTTGGCTCGCACCTTTGGTCAAATTGCTTACAATTAACATCGAACAGCGGCTGGTCGATAAGCATACTATTGCGTGATTTCGGCGGTTTTTATCGCGCCGCCGCGTAAATCCCGTGGTAGGATTCGCCACCGTTGCTTCGGCGGTTGTACAGGATTCTTGCCGATGGCTGCTAATTCCCCGTCTTCAACGCCGGACTCCGTGGAGTTCTCGCTCACTCCGCAGGGCGACTACGCGGGCAAACCGCCGATCAAACTCACCAAACCCGTAGTGACTGTCGGCGCGGAGGAACATTGCCATCTGCATCTGGTTTCCTCCACCGTGAGCCGCCATCACGCCCTGATCGTCCGCGAAAAGGACCGCGTTTACGTTTGCGATCTTGGCAGCAGGACCAAGATCCTTATCAACGGCCAGGAGCAGCGCGAAGCCGAATTGGCTGATGGAGACGAACTCCGCATCGGCAAGTTTTCGTTCAAATTCGCCGCATCGCGCTCACCGAAGCGCGCGGCGATCCGTCCCAACCCGGCTCGCGTCATTGTTGATGGCCAGGCCCTTCCCGACCTCCAGAGCCGGCTGCTGCTCATCGGCCGTACCACAGGCTGCGATGTGATCCTGGTCGAACAATCCGTTTCCGCCCGACATGCCATCGTCTTCGAAGTCGGTAACAGGCGATTCGTCCGCGACCTCGATTCGCGCACCGGAACATTCCTCAACGGCGAAAAAATCCACCAGCATGAGATCGAGCTCGGCGACGAGCTTCGCGTCGGTGAATCTGTTTTGAAGCTGACCGCAGCGGCCGAATCCTCCACCGAGCCCGCCGAAGAAGAAATAGCCCTGCCTCTGGAGCCGGCGCCAATTGAGCCTTCGGTCGAGCCGGCAAAGCCGGCAGCCCTCGTCGCAAATCACTCAACCGAAGAAGCTCTGCCTCTGGAAGAACAGCCCGCGCCCGCGAGCGGTATTTCCGATGAACCTCTCCCCCTGGAACTTGAGCCGGAGTCTCCGCCAGAAGAGTCTGAGGCGACTGAATCTCCCGCTGCGCCAGCCGCCGCTCCGATCGAACCCGCCGATGAACCCGCGCCATTGGAACTCGAACCGGAACCGATTCCCGAGCCCGAAGCGGCCGAACAGGCCGCTCCGTCCGAGGTCAGCGCCACCGGCCCGGCCGACGACACGGCGGTCTTGGAACTTGAGCCAGAGTCCCCACCAGAAGAGCCTGAGGCAACTGAATCTCCCGCTGCGCCAGCCGCCGTTCCGATCGAATCCGCCGACGAACCCGTGCCATTGGAACTCGAGCCGGAACCAACCCCTGCGCCCGAAGCGGCCGAACAAGCCGCTCCGACCGAGGTCAACGCGACCGACCCGGCCGCCGACACGGCGGTCTTGGAACTCGAGCCGGAGTCCCCGCCAGCGCCCGAGGCAATTGAATCTCCCGCTGCGCCTGCCGCCGCTCTGATCGAATCCGCCGATGAACCCGCGCCATTGGAACTCGAACCGGAACCAACCCCTGAGCCCGAAGCGGCCGAACAGGCCGCTCCGTCCGAGGTCAGCGCCACCGACCCGGCCGACGACACGACGGTCTTGGAACTTGAGCCAGAGTCTCCGCCAGAAGAGCCTGAGGCAACCGAATCTCCGGCTGCGCCAGTCGCCGCTCCGTCCGAACTCGCCGGCGAACCCGCGCCATTGGAACTCGAACCGCTTTCGCCGACGCTTGAAACACCCGAAATCGAAGCGCCCCAGCAAACCGCGCAGCCTGTGGTTCCGATGATCGATCTGTCCGATGCGCCCGAGGCGCCGTCCGAGCCGGTGGTGGACTCTCGGGTCGAGCCGCCGGTTTCCGCAATGGATCTCTTGGCTGAGTTCGCGGCCCAGCAACCCGAAGAATTCAAGCCGGTGGAACTTGAGCCGGAGACATTGGCCGAACCCGAAACGACCGAGCAGATATCTCCGCCCGCGGCCGAGACGATCGACCTGTCCGATGCGCCAGGGCCTCTGAAACTCGAGCCGCAGCCCACTGCGCCTGCGGCGATCGATCTTCCCCAGGAACCGGAGGCGCGAGAGACGGCGCAATCAACCCCGCCACCATTGCCGGTTGATGAAACTCCGCCGACCACCGCGGAGGAGTCTGCGGCCGCCGATTCGGACAATCAGCCGATCGATCTCGACGCAGACCAGGCTCCGCAAGAGTCCATGGCCGAGCAATCGCCAGTTGCAGAAACTGTCCCCCCGCCGCTGGAAATCAGCCAGGATACCCTCGCCGCCGAGCCGCCGGCCCAGGCGGCGCCTTCCGTCGAAGAGGAGACTCCGGCTAAACAAGAGAAGCCGCGTCGCGGACGCCCGCGCCGGTCGCCGGACACGCCGAAGCCGCCGAAAACGCGCCGCACGCGCACCAAGCGTGTTCCGCCCCCGACGGAAGCGGAAGAATCTTCGCCATCCATCGAATCGCCGGCTGCGGTGGAATCCGTATCGCCCGATATTGAACCGCCGGCAATTGAAGTTCCCAATTTAGAAATCGATGAGACTCCACATCAATCGCCGGATTCCGCACCAGGCGTTGAAGAGCCAATGATTGCTCAGACGCAGGCGCCCGCAGAATCGGATTCGCTCGATCTTGAACCGCCCGCGGTTGAAGTTCTTAATTTGGAAATCGATCAGACTTCGGATCAATCCCCGGAATCCGCGCTGAGCGCTTCGGAGCCGATTGCCGCGCAGGCACAGGCGCCGGCGGAAATGGAATCGCCGGTTCTTGAACCACCCGCGCTGGAAGTTCCTGATTTGGAACTTGATCGGTTTTTGGATCCGCCGCTGGATGATTCGCTGAAGGCCGCGGAACCGATCATCGGCGGCGCGACCGCATCCGGGTTTTCGGAACTATTCGCATCCGACCAGGGCGGCGCCCACGTGCCGGCCGAGCCGCCAATGGTCGAGCCGCCAATGGCCGAGCCGAGCCTGGCCGAACCGCCCATGGCCGAACCGATTCTCACCGAGCCGCCTCTTGATGAGCCGCCGTCGATCCTCGACTCTCCCATCCTTTCCGTGGGCAACTTTGCGTTCCTTTCCGGCGGGACCGTCAACCTCGATCACTTTCTGGGCGGCATGCCGATTCAATTGCCGGAATTGCCGCCGGCTCCGGTGGGGTTCGGGCAGATCAGGATTGATCTTTCGGGAAAATCGCCGGTGCCGCGGCAGTTCTCGTCCGCGCCGCCGCCTCCAGCACCCCCTGAGCCCGAGACGGTTGTCGCGTCTCCGGCGCCAACTCCGCCGCCGGCTTCGCCCGAACCCGCGGTAGCAGCCGCGCCTCCACCGCCGCCCCAGTCCAAACCGCTCCCACCGAAAGCCGTGCCGAAAACCGTCCCGAAGGCCGCGCCTCGCATACCTCCGCGGCCTCCGACATTCGCCAACACGCCGTATGGAATCTCGATGGATAACCTGCCGCCGGACCGCGCCGGCGATGGTTTTTCGCAAATCACGACGGCGTTCGACGGCTTAGCGCCGGCGGTGCGGGAAACCGATGTGTTTTCCAATTTTGATGCGGTGGCGATCAACGACGCGGCCTTTGGCGGTGCCCGGCTCAGCCGGCCGGACGAATATATCGTTCCCGAAACGCCGGAGGTCGCCGCACGCCGGGCCGGCGATCCGGAACACGATTTCGCCGAGGACGATTTCTGGAACCGCACGGACGAAGAGGACGGGCTGCCGCCGATGATTATTCCGCCGGCCGAACCCGCGACCGCTCCGATGGCTCGCGATGATTCGCCGGCTCCCATCGAGTCGCCGGCTCCCATCGAGTCGCCGGCTCCCAGCGAGTCGCCGGTGCCGGATGAACCCGCTGCTGCGGAAAAAGCTGTCGTTGCCGAACCGGACCCGGTCGTGCCGGAGGCTCAAATAGCCGACTCCGGTGATCAGACGATCGCAGCCGATAATTCCAACATGGAATTCAGTGATCCGCCTTCCACGCCGCTTCCCGAGTTATCGGAACCATCCGAAGCCCCCGCCGAAGAGGCATTGGCTTCGCAATCGTCACCGGAGACATCAACGGATGCCCCACCGGTTCGCCATCGTCGAAGATTCCGCATCCCGTTTCTAATGCCGGCGATTCTGCTGGTCATCGGTTTGGCGCTGGGCGCGATCTGGCGATTCATTCCAGTGCGGTCCCAGATCGTCGGAAAGATGACTTTTGAGAACTACAACTGGACGCCCGGCACTCAGGACGGAACCGAATTTGAAGCCGCTCAGCGCCGATTGCTGGGCAGCGACGAAACGCACAATCGCGCGGTGGAGATTCTTCGCCGGGATCATCCGAATATTTCCCCGGGGTTTCTGAAAGTTCCCGATCTTCTCAGCCGGACGGTCTCCTCGGTGGTGCTGACTTCCAATCATGACATCGTGCCGGCCCAGACGATCTTGCAGTTGTCCCGCGAGGGCGGAGCCGACAAGGAGGCCGACCGCCTGCGCATGCTGTCGCTGCTGCAGGCGCTTTCCGATTCAAACGCGCCCCTGCTGGATAACAACCGCCGGCTTCGTAATTCGCAGCAGCAGGCCCAGCAAACCCTCGATGAAGCCCGGCAGAAGCTCGACAAAATCAAGAGCGATTTGGCCAATGTGCAGCCGGTGATCGACGCTCAGCCGCCGATCGATCAACTGGCGCAGCTAACCGTCCGCAAGGCACAGCTGGAAAAGGCCCGCGAGGAAGCGGAGGAAACGGTCAATCGGGATCGTGATGGGATCGCCCGTCTCCAGGCTAATGCCGCCAAGGTCGGTGTGGCCGCCGCGACGCAACCGGATTCATCCGATCCACAGATCAGCCAGATGCAACAGCAATTGGCCGATCTGTCCGCGGAGGCCGACAGTGCCCGCTCCGACCAGTCTTCCGGCGCCTTCATGGCCCGCCAACAACTCGAAACCGCCGCCAAGCAATTCAGCGACGAGTTGTCCGCCGCCGATGCCGTGCTGGGCACCAGTTCGCAGCTTCGACAGTTCGTGGATTCGGCGAGGGATTCCCAGGCCAAGGCTCGCGATCTGATCAACATGCTGATCGTGGACGGCGAGGATTTGGAGAAACAGCTTGAGGACACGCGCCGGGATGTTGAGGACCTGATTCAGTCCCGCCAACAGCAGAAGTGGGCCGACGATGCTCAGCTCCAGCAACTCCGCGAAAACCTCGACAGCGCCCAGCATCGCTACAACGCCAACGTCGGCGAGGGAATCAACGACCCTCGCATTCTCGACCCCCTGCAAAAAGAGATCGACGGCTGGACTTCGCGGATGCAAGCGCGGCAGGCGCAGCTTGGCGTCGATCCCGGCGAGATCAAGGTGGAAGAGGGTTTGAATCTGCTTGTCCAATCCCTCCGCAACAAGCTCCAAAGTGAAAAACGGGAAACCGATGAGGTGCTCGATCCGGTGGAAAAGCAACTGAGCGAACTGGACCCGGTGGTTGCGGCCCTTCCGCAGGCGCAGCAGGATTTGGCCCGTGAAATCCGCGGCCGCCTCGACGCGCTCAACGAGGCCCGCGAGAAATACGCCAAGGCCGTGGGCGACGGCGACGGCGAAATCGCCCCCTCCGCCAAAGTCATCGTTCTGCGAAAAAAGATAGCGGCTTTGAAGGACCAGATCGCGCAGCGGCAGGAGGAGACGGTCCGGCAAAAACTTGGATCTCTCGACGCTCGGCGCGCCCAGGAGGTTGCGGCGGCAAACCGCACGCTCGTCGCCGACCAGCAGAATTTGGATGCGGCCCGCAATGCCAACGGCGAATTCCTCCTGGTTTATGAGGAGAAAGAAGCCGAGCACGCCGCGGCGGAGGCCGCGCAGGCAAAGAAAATCAATCTGCTGGACGATCAGCGAACGGCTTACGCCGAGCTGGAAACCGCCCGGCGAAACCGCGACGAAAAGCAATCCGCGGCGGAGCATGCCTTTGACATCAAACCGATCAGCGATTCCGATGTGATCGCCACCGCCCCCGACGACCCGCGGATGATGTATTCACTGCTGGTCCTCGGGGCCGGCGTGGTGGCCTTCGCGGTGTTGATGTTCATTTCCCATCTCGCGGCCGAGCGCTCCTTCCGCTTGAAACACAGCGGCCATATCCACGCGCCCCCGACGATTTCTGACCAGCTTGATTCCTTGATCCTCCCGATGGCGGAACCCCCAACTGGCGGCCATTGAGATGGCCGAAAATTAAGAACCGAAACCGGGTGTATTTGAACTGGCTGAGGAACGCGAATGAACGGTGGCGGTGCGCCGCAATGGTCGGCCGATCAGGTGATGCGGATCGCCATCCAACATCACGACGCGGGACGGCTGCCCGAAGCCCGGGCGATGTATCGGCAGGTCCTGGCACGGCAGCCGAATCAGCCGGCTGCGCTGTACCTGCTGGGGATCGTTGCGCTTCAAACAGGCCAATGGGATGAGTCGATCGAGTTGATTCGGCGGGCCATCGCGATCGATCCCAATCAGGCGAACTATCACAGCAACCTGGGCAATGCGTTGCTGAACAGCGGGCGGATCGACGAGGCGATTGCGGCGTTTTCCGAGGCTCTGCGGCTCAAGCCGGATTTTGTCGCGGGGCATAACAACCTGGGCAATGCGCTGCGCGACAAGGGGCGGACCGACGAGGCGATCGCGGCGTATCGGCAAGCCCTGCAAATCCAGCCGGATTTGGCCCACGCACACAGCAACCTGGGCAACGCGTTGATGGATGCCGGCGAGGTTGCCGGCGCACTGGCCGCATACCGGCGGGCGCTGGAACTCAATCCCGATCTCGCCTTTGTTTTCAGCAACCTGCTTTACGTGATCAATTTCATCCCGGATTTTGACGCGGCGAAAATCCTGGAGGAATCCCGCGGCTGGGCCGAGCGTTTCGAACGACCGCTGGTGGCGGAAGTCCTCCCGCATCCCAATGATCGCTCCCCAACGCGGAGGATCCGAGTCGGATACGTCTCCCCCGATTTCCGCGGACATCCCGTGGGGCGCTTCCTGGTTCAACCGATTTCCAATCACGACCCGCAAAACATGGAAGTTTTCTGCTATTCGGACACGAGGCTCTGCGACGACTTCACGGCGAAGTTCAAGCAATCGGCGCACGCGTGGCGCGAATGCGCGGGGGTGAGCGATGCTCAGTTGGCCCGGCAAATTCGAGCGGATCGCATCGACATTCTGGTGGACCTGTCGCTTCACACGGCGGGGAATCGTTTGCTGGTCTTCGCCCGCAAGCCGGCGCCAGTGCAAGTGACGTGGCTGGGCTATCCTGGGACGACCGGATTAAGCGGCATCGACTATCGTCTGACCGATCCTTATCTCGATCCGCCGGGAGAGGGTGATGAGCTTTACGCGGAGCAGTCCATCCGTCTTCCGAGCACGAGTTTATGCTATTCGGCGCCCGAGCGGACTTCGGAGGCAAATCCGCCGCCGGCACTGCAAGCGGGCTACGTGACCTTCGGCAGCTTCAACAATTTCACTAAGCTGAGCGACGTTACGATCGCGCTTTGGGCCGAGGTGCTGCGGGCTGTTGCCGGGAGCCGATTGCTGATCAAGGCTCGGCAGGCGCGGCGTTGGGATCGGGTGGTCGGGCTCATCGAAAAATGCGGCGTTGCAGCGGATCGAGTGGAGTTCATCGGCGGCGTTGGACCGGATCAGTATTTCGGCCTGTATCATTGCGTGGACATTTGCCTGGACCCGACGCCGTATTCCGGCCACACCACGACGTGCGATGCGCTGTGGATGGGCGTGCCGACGGTGACGTTGCGCGGCCGCACGGCCGTCGGGCGCGGCGGCGTGAGCATCCTTTCCAGCGTCGGGCTAACCGACTGGATCGCCCAGAATCCGCAGCAATATGTGTCGATCGCCAGGGCCATGGCGGAAGATTTGCCGAGGCTGGCGCAATTGAGATCGACCCTACGCCGGCGGATGCAAAACTCGCCGCTCATGGATGCCAAGCGGTTTGCTCTGGACCTGGACGCGGCGTTTCGCCGGATGTGGAGCAATTGGTGTTCAGGCGCGGGCCGCTGACATCTCCCGGTCAAATCCTATAGAATAACCTCGCGAGAGGATGCACGGATGTATCGTCCCAAACGTTGGCAAATCAATCCGCCGCAGCCCGCGGCTTGCGAGTTGGCGGCCCGGCTCAAAACCTCGCCGCTCATCAGCCAGATTCTGCTCAATCGCGGAATCTGCACCTTCGACGATGCTCAGGCGTTTCTGCAGCCGAGCCTTCTCGCGTTGGCCGATCCGGCGTTGTTGCCGGGCCTGCCCGCCGCCGCCGCGCGAATCGCCAAGGCCATCCGCGACCGCGAAAAAATCGTCGTTTACGGCGATTACGACGTCGATGGAATCACGGCCACCAGCATTCTCTGGCACGCCATCACGCTCCTCGGCGGACAAATTGACACTTACATTCCGCATCGCATCGACGAGGGGTACGGCCTCAATTCCGAGGCGCTCACCCAGATCATCGACAACGGCGCCCAACTCATCGTGACCGTCGATTGCGGCATCACTGCGCTTGAGCCGGCGGCAATCGCCCGGCAACGCAATGTCGATCTGATCGTAAGCGACCACCATCAATGGCACGGCGATCCGCCGCGGCTTCCCGATTGTCATACCATCGTTCATCCCCGGTTGCCGGGAACCGGCTTGCCTTATCCCAATCCGAATCTCTGCGGCGCCGGCATCGCGTTTAAGCTGGCGTGGGGAATCGGGCAGGCCGTCACTGGCGCAACCCGCGTCAGCGAATCGTTCCGGAACTTCCTCGTCGAAGCCACAGCCCTGGCCGCATTGGGGACCATCGCCGATGTCGTTCCACTCGTCGGCGAAAACCGCATTCTCGCCCATTTTGGCCTCGGCGGACTTCAGCAGAGCAAACTCACCGGCATCCGCGCGTTGATCGAATCTGCAAACCTCACCGGCCGAAATCTCGACAGCTATCACGTTGGTTTTCTCCTGGCCCCCCGGTTGAACGCCTGCGGCCGGCTCGGCCATGCAGCGTTGGCGCTCGAGATGCTCACCACCGCGGGCGAATCCCGTGCCCGTGAAATCGCCGTTTATCTCGAAAGCCAAAACCGTGATCGGCAAACCGTCGAAAAACAAATCCTGGAGCAGGCCCTGACCCAGATCGAATCCAATGGCTGGGCCGATCAGCGCCACCGCGCCCTGGTGCTCGGCGCCGAGGGCTGGCACGCCGGGGTGATCGGAATCGTCGCCTCTCGGATTGTCGATCGCTTCTGCCGCCCGGTCGTCATGGTCGCCCTGAACAACGGCCAGGGGCAGGGCAGCGCGCGTTCCATCGCCGGTTTCCATCTCGCCCGGGCATTGGAATCATGCGGCGAACACCTGCTGGCATTCGGCGGTCACGAGATGGCGGCGGGGCTGAAAATTCAACCCGATCATCTCGATGATTTCCGCCGCGCGTTCTGCGATTACGCCGCCGCCAACGTCACCGATGAGATGCTGATCCCGCAATTGTGCCTGGAATCAATGGCCGATCTGTCGCAAATCACCGAACCGCTGGTGCGCGAGCTTCAGCGTCTTGCCCCTTTCGGGCACGGCAACCGCAAGCCGCTGCTGTGCATCGACGCCGCCACGGTCGCCACGCCGCCCCGCCGCGTCGGCAAGACGGGCGACCATCTCCAGTTGATGGTGAAACAGAATCGCCAAACGATCCGCTGCATCGCGTTTCAGTGCGGCGAGTTGATCGACCGCCTTTCGCCGAACACCGCCGTTCGCCTGGCGGTCGAGCCTTGCCTCAATGAATACAACGGCCGCACCAACGTCGAATTGCAAATAAAAGATTTTCAGTTCGCCTCCTCAGCCGGGGATTGAACGTTTGGATGAGGCAGGGTCTAATTAACCGGAACGAACGGAGGCCCGATGCGAAAAACAGCGGCGGTAACCGCGATGACGGTGCTGGCGATTTGCGCAACCTGGTTCGGCGCGGCCTTCGCCGCGGATTCTCCAACCGATGCCACGGGATCCTGGAAGTGGGCCATCCAAACGCCGGACGGCGACTCGATTAATATGTCCGCCAAGCTCACTCAGGATGGCCAGAAGCTCAGCGGCACATTTCTCGACGGCTTCGATCAAAAAACTTTCGACATCAAAGACGGAAAGGTGACCGACGGCAACGTCTCGTTCACGGTCACACGTCCCTTCAACGACGACACGATCACGGTCAAGTACAACGGCAAGCTCAACGGCGATACGATCAAGGGGTCGCTGGAAGTGAAATTCGGCGATCAGGACCCCAATACGAGCGACTGGGAAGCCAAGCGGGTTGCGGAACCTTCTTCCACCACCCAGCCCACAACCCAGCCCGCTACCCAGCCGTGAGTTGTCGCTATTGCTAAACTCCATCTGCATGGCACAATGCGGCTAAAATGAATCCGTGGATTATTTTGCCCACGAGGAGGCTCGCTTGAGGAAGCTATACTGGACACTCTTTCTGATGATCATCGCCGCGACGCTTGGCGCACAAGCGCCCGCTCGCGCGGATAATCCAATCGCTCCGTTCGTTGATTCGCAAACCAACGCGGTGATCTACGTTGACGTTACCTCCGTCGATCTGGATCAGTTGAATGCCTGGCAGCAAAAGGCGATGGCATCCACTAACATCGACGCCCTGCAAAAGGCCCGACACCAAAAGCAGGCCGATGACAGTATCGCCCGCGCCAAGAAATGGGTCTCCGATTTCAAGACCGCCGGCGGGAAGGATCTATACGTCGTCATTTCGCTGGCCGGCATGATGCAGGGAGCGCCCGGCGGGTTGATTATTCCGCTGAACGGCGCCAATCCCGACGCCTTGGCGAAGGTCTTCAATCCAAACGGCAATCCTCCTCCGGCCGATCCAAACGATCCAAACGCGGCCCAGATGAGGCAAATGCAGCAACAGACCGCCGTTGTTGGAAACGCCCTGGTTTACTCCACTGGTTCGGGCGTGGAAAAACTCAAGACCACATCCAATGAACCCCGGCCAGACCTGGCCGACGCCCTATCCGCCACCGACAAAGCGACGGTGCGAATCGCGTTTGTGCCCAGCTCGCTGAAGAACAATCCCTTTGTCGCCGCGATGTTGAGTGCCCGCCGCGCGCCCGGCGGCGCTCCGGCCCAGCCTCCTTTCAGCGATCCGCAGTGGGATGCCGTTTCCTGGGTCTCCATCTCGATCACTTCGCCTCCCAAGGAATCCGGCAATTGCACCATGCAGTGCAAAGACGCCGATTCTGCCGTTGCGCTGGCCGACCTGGTCACCAAGAAAATTCAGGATGCCAAGACCGATTCAACCCAGCGAGGCAGCATCTCCGCCGAGGATTTCGACAAGCTCGCCGCCGCCGTGAAACCCAAGGTCGATGGCTCCCAGGTCGTCATGGCGCTGGATCAGGACACGATGGACAACGTCGTCGGTCCGATTCTGGCCCGGGCGGCTCAGCGCAACAGTCCGCCGCCGCCTCAGGCCGCTCCCGATCAGGCGCCCCCGGCCGGACCGCCCGCACCGCCTGATAACAACGGAATGTAATCGGCCTCAACCAAGTCATTTTCTGAATCGGGCATCCCAGTGGCGCCCGATTCTTTTTTTGTGGACCTGCTTGGTCGCCCCCTCCCGATCATTTCCTATTTCTTTCCCGATATCTTTCCAACGCCGATGTAATACAATCAAATAACAACGGAGAAACGCTATATGTCTCTTAAATCACTGATCGCGACGGGAACCAAGCTCTGGCTGGATTCGATTGATCCGGAATTCGTCCGCCGCAACCGCGCCCTGGGCGCCACCGGCGCAACGTCCAATCCGATCATCGTTTCGGACATCCTCAAGTCCGGGTCGCAGGACGATGCCATGACTTCCCTCATGGACCAGGGCCACGACGACGATGCCGCCCTCGCCTGGGCGATGACGGATAAGCTCGTCTCCGATGCTCAGGCCGTCTTCCGTCCAGTCTGGGATCAGACTCGCGGCAACGATGGATACGTCAGCTTTGAACTCGATCCGCTGCTCGAAGATCTCCAATTGGCCCCGAAATCCATTCCCGAGCGCACGCGGCGATACGTCGAACTCGGCAAGAAATGGTCCGCCGGACACAAGAACCGCATGATCAAGGTTCCCGCCACCCCCGCGGGTCTGGCCGCTTTGGAAGAACTTGCCGCCAACGGCATCACGCTCAACGTCACGCTGATCTTCTCCGAGCGCCAATACAAGATCGCCCGCGACAACGTCTGGCGCGGCGCCCAGCGCCGCAAGAACGGAACCGCAGCATTCAAGAGCGTGTACAGCATCTTCGTCAGCCGTGTCGATGTTTACACGGACAAGTATGTCACCACGCTTTCTCCCGCCGCACAGGGACAGGTCGGCATCGTCAACGCCAAGCGCCTTTGGCAACTCAACCAGCAGTTCTGGAAAGACAAAAACCTGCCGTTGCAGCAGGAAATCATTTTCGCCAGCACCGGCGCAAAGAAGCCGACCGACGCGGCCGACAAATATGTCGACGCCCTGGCCGGCAGCGACATTCAGACCAATCCTCCCGCCACCAACGACGCGGTGGAGAAGCTCAACAAGACGTACACCCGCAAGGTGGATCAGATGCCGCCCAAGGCCGTGCTGGACGAGATCGACGCCAAGGTCGATCAGCAGAAGATGGAAAACAAGCTGATGGAGGAAGGCGCCGCAAAGTTTGCCGATCCGCACAAGGCGCTGCTGAAGCTGATCGGGGAGAAACGTTCACATTTGGCGGCGGCGAAATGAGCGGATCGTTGTCCAGCAAGACGCGGCCTTTGGCAGTCGTTGCCGCGGCGATGGACAACGATCTTCGCGTCGCCGCCACGGCCGCCCGCACTCTTGGTTTTTCCGCGCTCCAGCTCGATTCCCGATTCGGCGATCTCGACCTGACCCATCTCTCCCAAAGCGGCCGCCGCGAATTGCGATCCGTTCTTCGATCCAGCGAACTCGATTTGTCGGGACTGCGCCTCGACCTCGGAGCCAAAGGCCTGGGCCCCGGCGCCGACATCGACGCTGCCCTTGACCGGATCGAAAAGATCCTCGCGGCCGCGGCCGGATTGCAATGCTCGCTGGTCTGCATCGCCCTGGGTCCGCTTCCACGGCCTCCTCTGACAGAAAAGCCCCCGCCGGCGATTTCCTCCCGGCAAGCGGGCGCGATCATTATCGACATCCCGCCGCTGGCCATTCCCGCCCCGCGCGTGACGAATCTGCACGACATTCCCGCTCAAGTCGATCCGACGTTTGCCGCCACCGTTGACGGCGCTTTGGCCGAACTCGGCCGACGGGCCGACCGCCATGGCGTTACGCTCGCGTTTCGCAGCGAATTGGCCGGATTCGATGCGCTGGATCGCGCGCTGCGCAGCGCCGCGTGTCCATGGTTCGGCATCGATCTCGATCCGGTCGCCATGCTCGGCGACGACTGGAGTCCCGGGGAGATTTTCTCGAATCTCGGCGGGATGATCCGCCACGTCCGCGGCCGCGACGCCGTTCTCGGCGCCGACCGCCGCACCAAGCCGGCCGCCATCGGACAGGGTTCCGTGGATTGGCCTCGTCTGTTTGCCGATTTGGATGATGCCGGCTACCACGGCTGGATCACCGTGGACCCCAGCGACCTTCCCAACCGCCGAGCCGCCGCCGGCGCGGGTCATGCTTCGCTTCGACATATCTCGCTCGGGTGATCGGGCCTTCTTGTACTCCGCCGCGGCGTCGGCAAAATGGATTATTCGGAGGCCGATTGTTCAGCCAGGATTCCGTCACCGCCGTGACTGCAACAACCGGAAATCCTTTTCTGGGAAGATGTCTTCAATCCGTCCAGCAACAGACATTTCCGCGGCTCGAACACTTCATCCCAAGGCAACCGCCTGATGCGGCAGCGTTATCCTGACGGCCTTCCGTGGGAAACCCGCTGATTTTTTGCCGCGGACCGCGAGCGTGCTCGCGTCGCAAGCGACGCGACTAAAATCTAATAGAGTTTTCCTGTTCCACCCGCTTTCGCCGCCGTTTTCACGTTTTCCCAACTTTGGCGATACGTCTTCATGTCAGCGGCTGCGAAATGCTTCCCGCTGGTTGGAACCAGCGTTTTTGCCGGGAATTTCGGGAGCAAATCGCCGTGGGCGGCGATCAACTCGTCGCACATCTCCACGATCTTGTCCAGCGGCAAGACGGCAGCCGTCAGCGGATCGAACATCGCGGCCTGATAAACGTGATCGCGCCGGCCTTCCAGCACAGCCCGAATGAACAACTCGTGCTGCGTCACGTGCGGCTGAATGTAACCAACCAATTGCGGCGGCAGATCGCCGACCGTCGTCAACTGCGGACCGTTGCGGTCCACCAGCGTTGCGACTTCCGCGATCGCGTTTGCCGGCAAATTCGAAATCGCGCCGCGATTGGGCATGTTGCCGTACACCACGCTCGGCTTGCCCGCCGCGATCGAGTGGATGATGGTGCTGCCGTACTCATGGCTGCGATGCACCTCCATCCGCTCGGATGATTTGCTGAAGGATTTCATTCGCTCGAATTCATCGATGATCGCATCGCACCGCCGCGGATATTCATCCAGCGGCACCTGGAACTTCTGAACCATTTCCATTCCGCGCGGAATGAAATGCGGATTGTATTCCGCGTTGTGTTCCGAGCTTTCGGTCACGAAATATCCCAGCCGCCTCATCAATTCGAAACGCACGGCGTTGTGGGCGAATATTTTGGGATCGTTCATCGCCTCGAACAGCCGCGGATAGAGGTCCGCCCCACTTTTTTCCAGCTTGAGATAAAACGCCATGTGATTGATGCCGGCGCAGATGAATGCGACCTCTTCCGGCTTCTCGCCGATGTACTGCATCAATTGATCGAACGTTCCCTGCACGCTGTGGCACAACCCCACGGCCGCGATTTCGCTGGTGCGGGAGATGGTCTGCATGTTCATCGACATCGGGTTGGAATAGTTCAGCAGCAGGGCCTTGGGGCAAAGCTCCATCATGTCGCGGCAAAGTCCGCTGAGCATCGGATACGTCCGCAGCGCCCGGAACAGGCCGCCCGGCCCGGTGGTGTCGGCGATGGTGAAGCGCAAGCCGTATTTCCGCGGAATCTCGAAATCCACGAGCGTCGAATCGAATCCGCCGATCTGCACCATGTTGATGACGAAATCCGCCCCGCGCAGGGCTTGGCGGCGATCGCGCGTTCCTTCGATCTTCGGAGCTGCCCCCAGCGCCTCGGCGACTTTCCGGCACAGGTTTACGCCGACCTCGAGCCGGTCGGCGTCGATGTCCATGTAGCTCAGCGTCGCATCCTTAAACTCCGGATATGAGAGGATATCCCCGGTGAGATTCCTGGAAAAAACCACGCTGCCGGCGCCGATCATCGCTACTTTGATCACGTCAAGTCTCCTCCATCAGACGATAGCATTTCGCGGTCGTTCGGCAAGGCAACGCGAATCGACGCGCAAAACATGCGCGGAGGCGATCGAGGGTGTCGTGCGGCTAAACCCCAAGGCGACACGCCCCGGCTCTGTCGCTTACAATGTGAGAGGCTCTTTTGTTTGGGGATTAGAGATCGCATGGTCTTCACGACCCAGTGCCCTCAATGCGGAAAGATCCTGTGGTTCGCCAGCAACCTCACGGGCAAGCTGACGATCTGCCCGGCGTGTGGGGCAGTGATGCACCTGACGCCGCCGCCCCAGGCCAATCCCGCGCCGCAGCCTGCCGATCCACCGGCAACTGAGCAGTCCGCCGGATCAGATTCCACCCCCGTGCAACCGCCATCCGATGAGCAGGCGCCGCCAGCGGTCGAAGAGGCGTATCTGACACATCAGGCCGCCGCGGCGATGGGGGATGTGCACGTGGAGGTCGAAGACTCCGACCTCGTGCAGTGGACGATGCAGCCCGCCCCGCCGGCCGAACCGCCGGCGACGCCGCCCGCCTGGTTGCCCACGCCGCTGGCGAATTTCGGTCTGCCGCAGGATCCGATGGGTGAGCAAGGAACGTGGTTCGGTCCGGCCGTGCCGTCGAGAATCAATTCGCTGCTCCCGCGATCCCCGGCCCGAACGGCCGAAGAGGAACTGCATCGCCGGCGGACTTTCGTCTGGGGCGCGGGCGCTGTCGCCATCGTGGTCATGATCATCGCCGTCCTTTGGCTACTTCAGGGAGCACCTCCGGCGGTGCCGACCTGGGAACAGGCCAATCGCGACCAAATCCTCGGACTCAAACAGGATGCCGAGCAACTGGCGATCAATGGAAAGTACCGCGCCGCGTACGACAAATATCAGGAATTGGAGCGGCTGGTCAGCGGCCATGCGATCTCCGATCCGTTTTTGCAGGAAGAGTTGATTCGATCGTGGCAGCGGCGCGATTCGCTGTACGACATCATCACCGGCGCGCGTCCACCGCCGATGGCGAGCGGCGTTGCCCGATCTCCCGCCACTGCGCCGGCGCCGGCGCGAATTCCAACTTCGCCCGCAATAGCTCCGCCGGCAACCGAGCCGAGCCTGGACCTTTCCAGCGTGTTGTTTCCGACGACCCGGCCGCAGGAGGCGATTCAGACACCGCCGCCTCCGCCGCCGCCAAAACGAGCGGCGATGCCCCGCCCGCCGGCCCACCTGGACATTCCCCCCGTCACCGGAATCACCGATGCCCAGATCGGCGCATCCATCGAAAAAGGCGTCGATTTTCTGCTTCAACGCTTCACCGGCCCGCAGATCGCCGGAAATTTCGAGCACTACGAAGGGCTGGATACCCTGGCGGTTTACGCTCTCATGCAGGCGGAGCTGGCCACCGGCGATAAGCGGCTGGACATTCACAGCCCGTTCATGACCGATGCCATCGACGCCGTCAAAAAATTCCCGATGGTCACGGATTACATCACCTACGCGCGGGCGCTGCGTGCAACCGCGCTGGCGCTGTACGACCGCCCGCAGGATCACCATGTCATTCGCGAGGACGTCGAGTGGCTCTTGCGTTCGCAGGAAGGGGGGGCCTTCACGTACAACAACGAATTTCCCCGCAATTCGCACTTCATGTTCTGGGACAATTCCAATTCGCAGTACGGACTTTTGGGCGTCTGGTCCGGCGCGGAAGCAGGTATACCGGTCCCCGCCCAGTTCTGGCGCGATGTCCGCGAGCACTGGACCAAATATCAACTTCCGGGCGGCCAGTGGTGCTATCGCGCCGATCAGAACGATCCCAGCCGATCCATGACGCTGGCGGGAATCGCGTCGCTGATCGTAGCGCAGGATTATTTGGATGCGGAGGATTATGGCGATCAGGTCGGCCGGCCGCCGTTCTCGCCGGCGCTGGAAAAGGCGCTCAAATGGCTTGAGGACGGCGACAACAGCGTGATCGCGCTGCCTTCCTCGGCCGATTTTTACACGTACTACGCCCTGTACGGCCTGGAACGGACCGGCCTGGCATCGGGATTCAAATATTACGGATCGCACGATTGGTATCGCGACTGCGCCGCTGAGATCGTCGCGGCACAAACGTCCGATGGATCGTGGGGCTCCGTCAACGGTCAATTCGACGGGATCGTGAACACATCGTATTCCCTGCTGTTTCTGGCGCGCGGCCGGCATCCGGTGCTGATGAACAAACTGCGATTCGCCGGCGACTGGGACAACCGCCCGCGCGATGTCGCGAACCTGGCCCGCTTCGCCTCCGCCGAACTTGAACGGCCTTTGAACTGGCAGATCGTTTCGGTGGATCGTCCCTGGCTGGACTGGACCGACAGCCCGATCCTCTACATGGCCAGCGACAAACCGCCCATCCTCGAAGACCAGGACCGTCAGAAAATCAAACAGTACGTCGAGAACGGCGGCATGTTGCTGACCCAGGCCGATGCGGGGCGCCCGGAATTTTCCCGGTTCGTCGAAGACCTCGGCAAACAGCTTTTCCCCCAATATCCCTGGATCGACCTGCCGGACGACAGCGTGCTTTATTCGGTTTCGTATCACATCACCGACCATCCGAAAATCCGGGTCATTACCAACGGCTCGCGGATTCTGATGATGCACTGGCCGACCGATTTGACGCACTATTGGCAACTTCGCGAGGAACGCATCGGCCGCTCAGCTTTCGAGCTGGGCGTGAATTTGGCCCTGTATGCCGCGGGAAAAAGTGAGTTGAAAAATCGGCTCGATTCCGATTCCATCGCGGCGCCTTCTGGTCCACCTGCGGCGTCGATTCAATTGGCCCGCCTGCGCTATGACGGCAACTGGGATCCCGAACCCGCCGCGTGGCCCCGCGCCGCCCGCTGGTTCCGGCAACAGACCGATTATGACATCCATCTCGAGCCCACCGCCCTGGAAAATCTGGCGGCGCTGAACCCGCCCATCGCCCACATGACCGGCACGGGCAAGCTGAACCCTACTGCCGACCAACTTAAGTCCGTCAAAGAATATGTCGAAAACGGCGGCGTTCTGCTGATCGAGCCGTGCGGAACGCCCGACGCTTTTCTTCGCAGCGTTCACGACGATTTTCTGCTCCACATGTTTCCCGCGCTGAGGGTTGAACCGATTTCCGATTCAAACCCCATGCTGACCCCAAGCGGCAACGGAATGATCGACGTATCGCACCCCGATGTTCGCCAATTCGTCCGCTCGTACACCGACATCACGGACATGCGTCCGATGATGGCCACGGAAGGACAAGGCCACATCATTATTCTCCCCCTGGACATGACCAGCGGCCTGCTCGGCGCCGACGCCTGGGGCATCGCCGGATACCAATCCGAATATGCTCTGGAATTGATGAAGAATATCGTCCTCTGGGTCTGGGACGGGGCCAAAGATGAAATTCGATGAAATTTATTAAGCGTTCCCCGTCGCTGTCCGATTCTTGTGGAACCATCTAACGAGTAAATTTCTAATGCCTGACGCGGCAAAACTTATCGAAGAACTGGCAGCTCGCATTGAAAGCGGCAAACAAGTGGATTTTGGTAGAATTCTTGAGACTCATGCGCAGATTGAGCGCCTGCACGAAACATTGAAAGCGGAATTTGGCGAACGAGCCGAGCCGGCCCGGACGGCACGCGAGGCTGATGTCCTGATCGAAAAAATTATCCTGGAATACGTCGCAAACACTTCAACAGCGCTTCGTGACCTGGGGCTGATCGTTGCGTCGATGAATCGATCGGCGATTACCCGAATCCTCTGATGCATGCAATTGCCCGGTGAAGTCCTCCGATTGGGGCGAAATTTTTGATGCATCGACCATTTTTGGGTGCTATAGTTTTCAATGGTTTTCCATGCCAGCGAGGTCGGCGGCTTCGCTGGTCTGACGCACGGAACCCTGCTCCCGCATTTTGATCATCCTTCCTGAAGTCCAGCCTTGCGTCGGGAAAGCCGTACGGAGGATATAAACAGAAAATGTTGCGTAAACTACCGAATAAAAAGCGGCGTCGGTCGGCAAGACGCGCGTTGGGCCACGCCATCGAGCCCTTGGAAGGCCGGCTGCTGCTGAGCGCGGACGTGTGGAATGTCGACAGCAGCGGATCGTGGAGCACGGGGGCCGACTGGAGCACCGGCGTCGTCCCCAATTCCACCTCGGCCGTCGTCATTAACCAACCCGGAAATATCCAGGTAACGCTCACCGGCAACGCATCGGTCAGCAGTCTTTCCGTTACCGGCGACACGCTGAGCGTTTCGGGAGGGACACTGTCTATCGCGGGGACTTCCACGCTCGGCGCTTCCGGCGCCTTGGCAATGAGCAGCACCGCAACCGTGGCGCTGGCGTCCGGCGCGGCGCTGACCAACTATGGAGCAATCACGGTGGCCCCAGGCGGTCTACTGAGCGTCGGCGGTCTCTACAGCCAAACTTCCACGGGGACTTTGACGCTGACATCCGGAAGCGTGGGCGCGGGCGTGGGGACGAATCTGCTGAACAACGGGGATTTTGAGCAGCCCTCGGCCGGAAGCAGCACCACGACGGCTCCGAGCGACTGGAGTAATTGGAACTCGACCTATGTCAGCACCAGTTACGCCTACACCGGATCGCAATCTCTGCTGGAATCCGGGTCCAATTCCGGCGTGAACCAATCGTTCGCGGCGACGCCCGGCGTTTCCTATTCGGCATCGGTTTATGCGTTCACCCCGTCGAGCGACAAACTCAGCGGGCCGGAAGGCGCGTTCCTGAATATTCTTTTCTACAACTCAAGCGGAACCCAGCTCAACGCGGCGGGGGATTCGCTGACCGTTTTGAATTCCAACAGCGCTGCCGGCGGCACGATCACCGGGAGCGAAGGCGGTACAGTCTGGAACAATTTTACGACGACAACTGTCGCGCCCGCCAACGCCGTGAAGGTCACCTTCGCTTTGCAGGTCGGTGCGTATACCGGCCTATCGGGGACGGCCGGCGGGGAAGTCTACTGGGACGATGCGCAGTTCGGGGTGGCCGCCGTTACCTCCGCCAAAGTATCCGCCGCCAGTGTGTCCAATAGTGGGACGATGAGCATCGGGCTGGGCGGCGTGGTCAGCGCGAGCGGCAGCTTCACGCAAAGCAGCAGCGGAGTTCTGAATATTCTGCTCGGCGGCCCGCCGGTCACCGGCCTGTTCGGCACGCTCAACGCCGCAACGGCGAGCCTCGGCGGCACCCTGAAGGCCAGCCTGGTTAACAGCTACTCCCCTTCGCTGAACGACTCTTTTAACCTGATCGCCTATTCCAGCGAAAGCGGAACGTTTTCGAATTTCCAGCTTCCGTCGGGATCATCGTATGCATTCGAGCCAACGGTTAGCCCAACCTATGTGGGAATCAGCGCCGTTCCGCCGACGCTGACAACGACCGTCAACATCGCCTCGTCAACCACGAGTTCAACAGACAACCTGGTCGGTGTGAACGTTGATTGGTGGGATGATCTGCTGACCACGAGTGAAACACAGAGCATGATCGAGGCGGCGGGGCTGAGCGTCTTTCGGTTCCCCGGCGGATCGTCCTCCGACGATTATCATTTCAACCAATCATCAAACAACGGCGATCCCAGCGCCAACACCATCGTCCAGTTCGCCGAGTTCATTCAGGCCGTCGGCGGAACCGGGATCATCACCACGGATTACGGCTCGGGCAGCCCGCAGGAGGCCGAGGCGGAACTGGCGTACCTCGAAGGATCACCAAGCGACACCACCGTCATTGGTAACGGCCAGGAGTGGAACGACAGCACTGGGGAGTGGCAGACCGTTAACTGGCTGACCGTCGGATACTGGGCCGATTTGCGCGCCTCGACGCCGGCGCAGTATCAGACCTGGGCGACGGCGGATGGCGACTACAATTCCTCCTACGCATTTTTGGCCATCGACGAGCCGACCCCGTTCACGCAGATCAAGTATTGGGAGATCGGTAACGAGCAATATGGGAACTGGGAAATCGACCATTACGCCCCCAGCGGAACGGGCGGCTATACTACCTCACCCTACAACTACCCACAGGCCTATGCCCAATTTGCCGCCACATTCGCCAGCTTCGTAAAGGCCGATCAGGCGAATCTTCCATCGATCCTCATCGGGATCGACAGCGGAGACCCCAGCGGGGCATCGGACAACAACTGGACCAAAAATGTTCTGACGGATGGAGAGGCTCTGGGATTTGTCCCCGGTTTCATTTCCGATCACAGTTACATGTATGGACCCGGCGATGAGAACGACTCGGTTCTGCTCAACGACACGGTTACAGACCCCAACAGCATCCTGGATTGGACGACACGCTACAACGACTACGAATCGTTGCTCGACGAGACGGTGGGTTCCTCCGCGGCAGCGGGCGTGAAAATCATGGCCACCGAGTACAACTCCAATTACGGTACTCCCGGCAAGCAAATGACCAGTCTCGTCAACGGCCTGTTCGTTGCGGAGTCCATCGGCAGTTTGCTGAACAGCGGATACAGCGCCGGAGTGTATTGGGATCTGCGAAACGGATGGGGTACCACCGGAAACAATTCGCCAAGTCTCTACGGGTGGCGCGAAGGCGGCGATGAGGGCTTGATTGGGAACTCCGGCGACAACGACCCGCCATCCACCGGCCCGTATATCGCTTATCCCGACTATTTCGCCGAGGAATTGGCGTCGAAGATCATGCAAAACGGCGGAGTAGATGTATCAACGACCAGCAATTACAGTGAACTGGGCGTTTATTCCGTTCTCGAATCGGACGGGCATCTGGACCTTCTGGTCATCAACGATAATCCGGATGCCAGCCTGACGGAGCAGTTCACGCTTTCGGGATTCACGCCCAGTGGCCAGGCCCAGTTCTGGCAATACGGCGAAGCACAGGACTATGCCCAAAGCCAATCCGCCACCGGCGCGGCATCGCTCGCAAACTTCAGTACCAACCTGAGCTTCAACGGCGACAGTTTCAGCTATGCGTTCCCCGCGTATTCGATGACGGTGATCGATCTGACCCCCACCCCGACCGTCACGACCCCCGCGGCGGCTGATCCCAATCCCGTCACCGGAACCACCACGAATCTCAGCGCCGCCGGCTCCGAAAACGACTCGGGCTCTGGCCTGAATTACACCTGGTCGGCCACCTCCGTGCCCAACGGTGTTGCCGCTCCCACTTACAGCGTCAACGGCACCAACGCCGCCGCCAGCACCATCGCCACCTTCTTCGGCGCGGGAAACTATTCGTTCCTCGTCACCATCACCGATGCGAGCAACAATTCCACCACCAGCAGCGTGAACGTCACCGTCCAGCAAACGCCCACCGGCGTGATGGTCACTCCCAACTCCGCCACCGTCGCGGTTGACGGCACGCAGCAGTTCTCCGCCTCGGCCACCGATCAATTCGGCAACGACATCAACTCGCCAACATTCAACTGGTCCATCGCCGGCGTCAGCGACGGCAACTCGATCGACGACACCGGCCTGGCCACGCTCGGCTCGACGCTCGGCACGTACACCGTCACCGCCGCCCTTGGCTCGGCCAGCAACACGGCGCAAGTAACCGTCGCCGCAACTCCGACGGTTTCCAGCTTCCAGGTCAACGACGGCAAT
>DATAWP010000034.1:0-121740 GCA_036267155.1 Tepidisphaeraceae bacterium | reverse complement strand
GAGGTAAGCATGAACCAACGCAACACGAGAGCACCCGGGGCAACGACAACTGCTGCGCGCTATCAATCGATGCCCGCGATTCCGCGACCGATGCCCGCTCCAGACTCGACAGGATCAACACCGATGCAACATGCGGGCTAGGACAGTTCCCACGTGGCCGATTCCGGCATTGTTCACCAGCTTATCGATTTGCCCACCGCTCTGCTCAAGAACACCGCCAACGGCCTTGCTCACCGAAGCCTCATCTGCGACATCCGCTGCCACGCTCTTAGCGCCGGCCAAACTTTCCGCAACCCGTTTGGCCGCGGCAGCATCGCGATCGACAACGAAAACCACCGCTCCTGCCCCAGCAAAAACTCGGGCAATCGCCTCTCCAATTCCAGAGCCTGCCCCCGTTACGACCACAAATTTTCCCTTGAGCTCGAACACAAGCGCAACGATTCTCTGAGAAATTCTTATCGCAACATTTCCTCAAATTGTGAAAGTTCAAGAACCGGACACTGGCTATTCGCAGTTATTTTGTCGATCGCGTGAAGATCCTTGAATCCGATGCCCGTGACGATGCAAACGACACGCTCGTCAGCGCGAATCTCGCCCGCGGCAAATGCGTTGAGCGCTCCCGCCAGGGCAACCGCCGCGGCCGGCTCGCAGAAAATTCCCTCCTCGCGTGCCATGCGGCGCTGCATTTCCCACACAGCGATGTCGGTAACGAGGTAGCCATTTCCGCCTGACTTGCGGCAAGCCGCAATAACCTCGTTGCCATCGAGGACATTGGATACCTGCAATCCGCTGATCTTTGTCGTGCAGGTAACCGACCGAGCCTTGGAAGCGCCGGATCGAATTGCGCTTGCGATCGTGTCGTTACCTTCCGGTTGAACGCAATGGATGCGAGGACGCGAGAATCCCGATGGCAATCGCTCGAATCCACGCGCAATCGACAGGGTCAAACCACCACCACCCGCCGGAACACAAACGTGATCGATTCCCGAGGACAATTGCGCAGCTAATTCGGAGCTGATTGTCTCAATCCCCGCCATCCCGCCCGGCGAATAGCAGTAAGCGCTGATTTGCAGCGCACAATCGCCACAATTTCCCATCTGCTGTAAACGCGCGAAAACGCGCTGGGTAACATCCGGTTGCGGGCCAAAGCCGCGCACCTTGAATAGTTTGGCGCCATACGCCGCCATCTGTTTCAGCTTCTCATTCGGAGTGGTTTCGAGAATCACGATTTCGCACGACATCCCCGCCGCCGCGCAATACGCCGCCAGGGCAGAGCCCGTATTTCCGCTCGACGTCGCGAGGCAGCGTTTCTTGCCCTCCTTTAACATCAGGGAGATGGCCGCGGCAGCGAATCGATCTTTGTAGGATCCTGAAGGGTTAACGGTTTCGAGCTTGAAATAGAGATTGCTCAGTCCGACGGAGGGGCCGATGTGGCGCGACAGAAGCAGGGGCGTTTGTCCCTCACCGAGGCTGATGCTGGATTCAGCTTCGTTTTTCGCGGCGGGTTTTGGCGCCTGCAAATTGGACATTCAATCATCCGTTGGGAAATTGGGTCGGACGGACGGCATGTTTCAGGCCGTATGGATACAACTGACGGCTCCAGCCGCCATCGAGAACGATGGAAGTTCCTGTGATGTACGATGCTTCATCGCTGGCGAGCCAGATGATGGCGCGAGCGATTTCCTGCGGCTGGGCCCATCGCCGGAGGCTGATCATTTCCTCGGACCACTGGCGCAAGTCGGCAGACTCCTTCGATTTCTCGGCGGCGAGGTCGGCGCTCATGGCGGTGTCCACCGCGCCAGGTTGCACGGACAAGACTCGGATGCCCGAGGGCCCGTACAGAGCGGCCAGGTCGTAGGTGAGCGAATCGATCGCTCCTTTTGACGCCACATAAGCAGGGGCCAAACCATTTGCGTGGCCGGACATGATGCTCGAGATGTTGATGATCACGCCGCGGTGCATCGCTTCCATTTGCTCGGCCGCCCAGCGAGCCATGAAGGCGGGGGCCGTAAGGCAGACGCGCAAGGTCCGTTCCCAGGAGTCGGTGGAAATTTCGCGCATGGTGACAAGCTCGCGCCACGCGGCGTTGTTGACGAGAACGTGGGGTGCGCCAAGTTCGTTGATTGCGGCGTGAACAAAAGATTGTGCGAAACCCAAATCCGCCAGATCGCCCGGGCGGGCCATGACTCTGGCGCCTTTGGCACGCGATTCGTCGGCAACACGATTGAGTGCATCGGATTCGAGAGCGGTGATGCCAAGATCGTATCCATGGGCGGCGAATTCGAGTGCGGTGGCCCGGCCGATTCCCGTGGAGGCGCCGGTGATAAGCGCGACGCGTTTTTCAGGCATTGGTTCCTCCCGTTGCCGACAGCGGTGGGGGAACTATCGTGGCAAGGGCGTCGCCGATTCGAACGCGCGGCAATGCGCGCAGCATGATCAGCAAACCGCTCTTTTCAGCGCGAACGGTGGCAGAATCGCCGGTGTTGGGATCGGTGATGCGGCCGATGACTTCGCCGGTCTGAATGCGTCGGCCCAATGGCGCCGCCGATTCGAAAATCCCATTCAGCGGCGAAGGATAGTTAATTTGAAGATGACCGCTCTCGGGGCTCGGATCTTCGACGATTTCCTGTTTTAGCCGGTGCGGCGCTGGTCGATCGATCATTTTCAACTCGGCCATCACGTTTAGGCAGCCAGCATTCAGATCGGCGACGGCGGTTACGTTGAATCCGGCGCCGCCGCCATGTTCGACGTAGATTGCCGGTACTCCAGCATCGCGGGCGACGGAAAGAGATCGACCGTTGAGGTTGGGAGTGGTTCCCCAGATAAAGGGTAAATTGAATTCCCGCGCCATGCGACGCTGAGTTTCGAGTATTGCCGGCTCTCTGTGGAGACCGTATCCCGCGAGGGGAACCAACGCATACGCTGTGCCCCCGGTGTGAAGATCGATATAAAAGTCGGCGGTGCGAATGAGCTCGCTGAGGAAGTGTGCCGTGCGCTCGGTGATCGAGCCGTCGAGCGTTCCCGGGCAGACCCGCGCCAAATCGAGGCCGTCCTCGGCGGTTCGAGCGCCGCGCTCAAAGGCGGCGGCGTTCACAACGGGTACAAGAACAACTTTTCCACGCAGCTTTGCTGATTCGAGAACGGGGAAGAGGCTTCGCACGCCCAGCATGGGCTCGTACTCGTCGCCGTGGACGCCGGCGGTGATCAGAAGCGTCGGCCCGGAGGCTCCGGAGTAAGTCTTCGAGTTGAGTTGTGGCTCTGACATCGATGTACCTCTCAAAAGCCAAAAATCGAGCGGGAAACTGCACAATGAACGGACTCCGTCGGCGGTGACAACGTAGTCATTTTCCAATCGAACGCCGCCGCGCAAGTCTTCGCCGTAGAGGCCCGGCTTTGCGGTGAAGACATCGCCTTCCTGAAAGCGGTCTGCTTATGCGGTGACGCGCTCCGAAGCGGCGAGCTCGCGGCCGAGCGACTGGGCAGTCGCCTGCACGTCGGCAATCCACCGTTTTTCCGAACTTGAATCGACGCGGGCCGAGGGAACACTGAGGCTGATCGCCGCGATCGGCTGTGCTTCAGACAGCACCGGTGCGGCAATGCACGTTACGCCGAGGTCGGTTTCATCTCGTTCGATGGCGTAACCCACGCGGCGAACCTTGGCGAGAATTCGCCGCAGCTCTTCTTCGTCCCTGGTTGTTCGAGGAGTTCGCACTTCAATCGCGGCGGTGGAAAACAGATGGTTGATCTTGGCGTCGGGCAAATGAGCGGCAATTGCGCGGCCGAGTGCGGTCGAGAAGATGGGATCGCTCTCGTGGGCCTCGGCTACGCGCCGCAACGGGTGAGAGGACTCCAGTATGGTGATGTAAACGACGCGATTACGTCGAAGGACGCCCAGGTTGACGGTTTCCGCAGTCTTTTCATGAAGGCGGCGCAGAAGCGGGTCGGCGATTGATGCCAGCCGGCGGTCGCTTCGGCCGATGGCGACCCAGCGAAGCTTAGGGGTCAGGCGGTAAATGCCTCCCAAATCGTGCTGAACGTATCCGAGCCCGATGAGGCAGCGCAGGATCCGATGAGCGCTTGGCTTTGTGGTTCCGCTGCCGAGGGCCAACTGGTTCAGTGAGCCTGACCCTTCCAACTCCGCCAGCAATTCGAGGAGTGAAAAGGCTTTGACAAGCGAAGTGGATTCCATTATCGTGAATATATCGTTTCGTACGATGGAATACAAGTGGTTCCATCGTTGGAGGTTGTCCTGGCAGAATTGGAAGTCCCAAGGTCGTCATTGCCTTTTTCTCCGGCTGTGCGTGCAGGGGAATTTGTGCTGGTTTCGGGGCAGGCTTCGGTCGATTTTGCCGGCCGGATAGTGACCGATTCTTTCGAGGGCGAAATGCGGCGATCGATTGCCAATGTGTCGGCGATTCTTGCCAGCGTTGGAATGAATCTGAACGATGTCATTCAGGTACGCAGCTACCTGGGCCGCGAAGAGGACGTGGCCGAGTACAATCGAATCTATCGCGAGTATTTTAAAGACCCTCTGCCGGCTCGCACCACGCTGGCCGGAGTTCTGGGCAAAGCGCTGAAGTTCGAACTGGATGTGATGGCGTACCCCGGCGGACCGGTCGCGATCTAATCAGCCGGACCAATCATTGTCGCAAATCACATGCGCGTCGGAATCATAGCTCTCAACCACGAATCAAATACCTTCCTGCCGAAGGCAACAACGTTGGATGATTTCCGACGGAATGTGCTGGTCACCGGCGAGGCGGTTCGAGAGCATTTTCACAAAAGCCATCATGAGCTGGGGGGATTCTTCGACGGGCTTTCGTCGGCAGGTGTGGAAGCGGTCCCGCTATTTGCGGCGATCGCCACGCCCGGCGGAGTCGTTACGGCCGAGGCATTCGAGCATCTTCTGGCGACCATGCTGGACTGTTTGGATCGGGCTGGTCCGCTGGCGGGGATATTGGCGGCACCCCACGGGGCGGGCGTGAGCGAAAGGTTCCCCGACATGGATGGGCATTGGATGGGCCTGGTTCGCCAGCGTTTTGGCGCCAAGCCGATCATTGCCACGATCGATCCACATGCGAATCTATCGTTGGCGATGGTCAACGCCTGCCAGGCGATTATTCCCTACCGCACGAATCCTCACGTCGATCAGCATGCAAGGGGGCTTGAAGCGGCGGCGCTGATGGTGCGGACGCTTCGCGGCGAAGTCCGGCCGACGATGGCGGCGGCTTTTCCGACGGTCGCGATCAATATTGCCGCACAACATACTGAATCGCCTCCTTGCCTAGATCTGGTACGTTTGGCGGATGCGCAGTTGAAATTGTCGGGGGTGCTCAGCAACGGGGTGGTTCTGGGATTTCCCTATGCCGATGTGCCGGAAATGGGGTCGAGCTTTATCGTCGTGACGGACAATGATCAGGAGCAGGCCGGCGGATTGGCGGATCAGTTGGGCAATTATCTCGTGGCGCACCGGCGGGATTTTGTGCCGCAATTACCGTCAGTTGAAGAAGCGATCGACCAGGCGTTGCGATCTGAAATGCCGGTGTGTTTGCTGGATTTGGGGGACAACGTCGGTGGCGGCTCGCCGGGGGATGGGACGATCATAGCCCGCGCTCTGCGACGACGAAGGATTGAACGTAGCTTTGTCGCGCTTTGCGATGCGGACGCGGCAAATGCGGCAGCTTTACTCGGCGCGGGCGCCGTATTCGAGGGACTTGTCGGCGGCAAGAGCGACAAAATGCATGGCGAGCCGCTGCCCGTCCAGGGACGCGTTCGAAGCCTTCACGACGGAGTATTTAACGAAGATCAGATTCGCCACGGTGCGCAAGGGCGTTTCGATATGGGAAAGACCGCGGTGGTTGAATCAGAATCGTTGACTCTGCTGGTGCACTCGCGGCGCACGCCGCCTTTCAGCTTGAATCAATTGACATCGTGTGGCATCGAGCCGCGGAAGTTTGCCGTCCTCGTCGCCAAGGGCGTCAATGCGCCCATCGCGGCATATTCCCCCGTATGCCGCACATTCATCCGGGTTGACACCCCCGGCGTCACCACGGCGAACATGACGCGCCTCCCATTTCAACACCGGCGGCGTCCGCTATTTCCTTTCGAGGAGTTGCGATGACCGTCATCGACTCCTTCAAGCTCAACGGAAAAATCGCTTTGGTCACCGGCGCGGCAGGATTATTCGGCAGGCAAATTGCACGCGCACTGGGACAAGCCGGAGCCTCGCTCTATTTGGCCAGCCGCAACGTCGACAACTTGCGCCAACTTGCCAATCAGTTTGCGCAAGAAGGATTCCATGCTGAAGTACTTCGCCTGGACCAGGAAGAGGAAGCATCAATTCGGGAAACGCTCGAATTTATCGTGCGCGGCTCGGGCTTCCAGCTGTCAAGAGGTACTCAGTTTCAACACTCATTATAGGAGTTGCGATGGGAACACCATTCGACGATTCGAATAGCAAAACATTAAATCCCCATCAAATCGACGGGTCTGGCTCGCATTGGTCCGTCCGCGTGACGGAAGGGCCACAGATTCACACGGGCCGCGGCAGTCACGCCGCTGGAGTGGTGGATGGAATGGTCGTCGTGACAGGGGGCACGGCATGGAATGCCGATCGCACGGTCAAAAGCTTTTTAACAAACACCGAAGTTTTCGGCAAAGATGGATGGACAGAAGGACCGGATTTGCCCATCGGCCTCGCCGAAGGCGCGTTCGCTCAGGACGACACCGGTCTTTATCTTGCAGGGGGATTGAGCGGCGTGGATCAGCCGACGACGGTGGCGTGCTGCATCACTGCCCATCATGGGAAGCTGCAAGTTCAGCGATTGCCAGATTTGCCCGAATCGATCAGGGGGTGCGGCGGAGCGATCATCGACGGAAAATTTTTCGTGGTCTGCGGCCAGCTCGGCGGTCGGATGGCAGCAAATCATGTTTGGTCCCTAGATTTGTCCTCAAAGGACTCGAAATGGATCGAAATGGCTTCCCTTCCAGGGACTGGCCGCGCCTATCCGGGAGTTGTCGCATGCGCGGACTCTCTTTACGTCCTGGGTGGATTGGCTGATGGAACTCAAAGCGTCCACGACAGGACTCTGGGTGATGCTTTTCGGTACGATCCAAAATCGAATCGCTGGTTTGCACTCGGGTCCCTCCCTATGGCCGGGTATTGCTGGAATGCCGCGCCGGTTGACGCCAGGCACGTTGTGCTGGCGGGGTGCGCCGATGGCCAGGCACATAATGAAATCTGGCTGCTCGACATAAACACGCTGGGCGCTTCAATTGTGGGCCGAGTGGTCATCCAGGTCGCTTGTGCGCCGCTGATCAAAGTGTCCGAAAACACCTGGTGGCTGATCGGTGGGGAGCCCGATTCCCAAAAAAACCGCACGAATCGGGTCAGCGAAATCTCTCTGCGTTAAATCAGCACGCCCGATCAAACGTTGGGCGCGAAAGGCGGAGAGTAATTGTTGGGCGGCTTGACCGTCGTGCATATAACAAGGGCGGTATGGACGCCGCTCAAACCAACACGGAGGTTCCTCCCTGCCCTGGTTGCGCCGAGCCAGGTTCTGTGTTCACCGAAAGGTGATGGACCGATGCTGTTGCTCGGCATGGGATAGGACGCGATACAATTACCTACTGATATTCGGTATCGTCTACATGATGAATATGCTCACACGACTTATCGCTCTGGCTTGGTTCCTCATGGCTGCCGCGCCACGGCTGACTCAGGCCGACTCCCCGCTTGTCCCGCAGCCGATACCGGACGGGCTCGGCGTCAACATACACTTTACGCATCCCCAACCTGGCGAAATGAAAATGCTGGCTGACTCCGGTATTCGCTGGATTCGAATGGATTTTGACTGGGAAGGAACGGAATTGGGCAAGGGGAACTACGATTTTTCCAATTACGATTCACTGCTCAAAGATCTCGATGAATATCACATTCGCGCGCTTTGGATCCTGGATTATGGCAACATACTTTATGACACGGTCTCGCCCCATACCGACGATGAGCGTGCTGCCTTCGCGACCTGGGCAACGGCCGCGGTCAAACATTTCGCCGGTCGGGGCGTTGTCTGGGAAATGTGGAATGAACCCAACGTCGGCTTCTGGTCGCCCAAGACCGATGTGGATGATTATGCCAAGCTGGCGATCGCCACAGGCAAGGCGTTGCACGACGCCGCGCCAGATGAGATTTATGTTGGTCCAGCCCTCAACCGCATGGACATGAAGTTTTGCGAAGCCTGCTTTAAGGCCGGATGCCTGAATTATTTTTCGGCGGTATCGGTCCATCCTTACCGATCTCAGGGCCCTGAAACCGTCGTGCAGGATTATCAGAAGCTTCGTGATTTAATCGCCCAATACGCACCGGCGGGCAGATCGATCCCGATCCTCTCGGGCGAGTGGGGCTATTCCGCCATATGGAAGAAATACGACGAAACCAGGCAGGCTGAATATCTGGCCCGGCAATGGCTGGTTAACCAATGGCAGCAGATTCCCATTTCTATCTGGTATGACTGGCGCGATGACGGCATGAATCCAAAGGACCCCGAGGATCATTTCGGCATGGTCCACAATCCTTTGGGCGCCGATCCGGCGCAGCCCTATGACCCCAAGCCCGCGTACCTGGCCGCCAAAACGCTGACCACGCAATTGTCGGGCTTCCGGTGCGCGGGGCGGCTCGCGACCGATCGACCGCAAGACTACGTTCTGCTGTTTTTGAATGACAAATCGGTCCGCCTGGCGGCCTGGACGACCGACGATCAGCCGGTGCATTTATCGATCCCTGCCAGCGACGGCAAGTTTGATGTCACCGCGATGACAGGCGAAAGCAAGCCGCCGGTCGAGGCCGATCAAGGCAAGCTGAGGATCACCGTCTCGCGCGAGCCGCAGTATCTCGCCCCCTCGGATGACGATCCCGTCCTTCGAAATGCGCCCGCTGAGCATCCGTAACCAGCGCAAAAACAGGCGTAGAACCGGCAATTTTCGCGCGACCCTTGTTGAGTCTCGCGAAAGACCATGTATCCTGAGCATCAACGCCGTGCAGGATGCGTTCTTTAGGCGTTATTCCGGGCCTTGTGCGTCCAATACTTGCTACAGGGAGGTAGCTGTGAAATTCGCTGATTCGGGCTCTTGGTTGCGTCGCGTCGGCGGCGCTGCTCATGGGCGTTTATGGCTGCGGTGAGGCGCTGACCTTTTCCCAGGATTCCAAGCGTGAAGGAATCCGCGAATACAGCGATGGTCGGTACGCCCAAGCCACCGGCTCATTCCGCAACGCCATCCGGCAAAACCCGGCCGAGGCCGAATACTGGCTTGGCATGAGCGGCGGAGATTCCCATGGCGCTTTGGACCTCGGATGACGAACTATTCGCCCTGGCAAAAAGTGAACTTTTCACGGCCGTCGTGGGCGACGTGATGGATATGCTGGGGTATCGCAACCAGTTTTTGCCTCCACAGATTCAGCCGCTGCGCCAGGACATGGTGATAATCGGCCGAGCCATGCCCGTGCTGGAAGCCGACGACGATGGCGGCGAAGGGCCCGGCCGACGGAACGAACTTTTGAATCGGCCGTTCGGGTTGATGCTTCGCGCGTTGGACGATCTGCAAAAGAACGAAGTTTACGTCTGCAGTGGCTCCTCGCCGACGTATGCGCTGTGGGGCGAACTGATGAGCACCCGCGCGATCAACGTTGGCGCCGTCGGTGCGGTCGTCAACGGCTACTCCCGCGATACTCGGGGCATTCTGGAGATGAACTTCCCGGTCTTTTCCATGGGCCGGTATGCCCAGGATCAGCGCCCGCGCGGAAAGGTGCTGGATTTTCGATGCGATATTCGCTTCGGCAACGTGCTGATTCGCCCGGGCGACATCGTTTTTGGTGACATCGATGGCGTCTGCGTTATTCCGCGGTCGACCGAAGAGCCCGTCATGCGTGGCGCCCTTGAAAAAGCCCGCGGCGAGCGACGCGTCTACCAGGCCATCAAGGGCGGCATGAAGGCCCAGCAGGCATGGGACACTTACGGCATTCTCTGAACAACGAAGACTTCACTCCATGAAGATCACGCAAGTCAAAACCTGGCTGGTTGAGGGCGTCAAATACAACTGGACCCTGCTCAAGATCTACACCGACACGGGCCAGACCGGCGTTGGCGAATCGACCAATTGGCCGGGCTCGCCGATCATCGAGGCCGCCACACAGCACGCGGGTGAGCGGATCATCGGGCTCGATCCGATGAACACGGACTTCATCTGGACCAAGCTCTATCGCGATCTGAACTGGATCGGTCCGTTCGGCGCAAGCATGTGTGCCATCAGCGGCATCGACATGGCGCTGCTCGATCTGAAGGGTAAAGTGCTTGGCACGCCCTGCTATAACCTGCTGGGCGGGCAATTCCGCAAGAGAGTGCGGTTGTACGCTAACTACTGGTTCGCCAGGGCGGACTTCAACGCCGCCGATTATGCTGCCGAAGCGAAAAAGGTGGTGGCGGCCGGGTTCAAGGGACTGAAGTTAGATCCTTTCGCGCACACCAGCTACTTCTATGGCGATGACCTGTCCAGCAATCTGGAACTGACCCCGGCACAGCAGGACCGGGCGTTTGAAGTGACTAAGGCCGTCCGTGAAGCGATCGGCCCGAACACGGACATGATGATTGATACGCACGCAGGGCTGAACACGCAGGTGGCGCTGCTGATGGCCGAGCGGCTCTCGCCGCTGGGTGTCACCTGGTACGAGGAGCCGGTCGGGCCGGAGAATGTTAACACGCTCAAGGCGATCCGCGACCGGGTGAAGGCGAGCGTTCCGATCTGCGTCGGCGAGCGACACTACACGCGCCATAACTTTCGACCGGTGCTGGAGAACCACGTGTGCGATGTGATCATGCCCGACGTCACCCGCTGCGGTGGCCCCAGCGAGATGAAGCGAATCGCCACGATGGCCGAAGCCTACGGCGTGCCGATCGCCCCGCACAACCCCAATGGGCCGCTAAGTTCGCTCGCCAGCGCGCACGTGTGCGCGTCGATACCCAACTTCTTCCGGCAAGAGTTCATGTTCATCGACGTGCCGTGGCGCGACACTGTGATGACCCACCCGCTCGACGTCCACGATGGCTACCTGCACCTGAGCGATCGGCCGGGCCTGGGAACGGACCTGATCGAAGCCGAGATCGAGAAGCACCCGGGCATCCGTGACGTGAGGAACACCAAGGGTATTTACGTGTGAAAAAGCTATGGGACTGGAAATCGATCTGAAAGGTCGCGTGGCGCTCGTGACAGGCATGAACCACGGCATCGGCTCGGGGATCGCCCGCATCCTGGCCAAGGCCGGCGCGAGCGTGGCCGGTTGCGACCTGGTACCGGCAAGCAGCGAATCCGTTCGGGCGTTCCGCCAAAGTGTGATCGATGCCGGCGGGCGGGCGTTTTATTGCCGCGCCGATGTCACTTCGTCGGATGACCTGCGGGGCTTTGTGGACGCCACGGTAGCAGAGTTCGGACGGCTGGACATCGTCGTCTCCAACGCCGGGCGAAACTTCTTCCACGGGGCGGCTGCGTGCGATGAGACGCAGTGGCAGGAATGTCTTGACCTAAACTTGGCCAGCCATTGGCGATTGGCCAAGCTCTGCCGGCCGCACCTGGAAGCCACCGGCCGCGGGGTAATCGTCGTCATGGCGTCGAACCACGCCGAGGCAACCATTCCCGGCTGTTTTCCGTACAACGTTGCCAAGACAGCGTTGGTCGGCCTGGTGCGGAGCCTTGCGCTGGAATGGGGGCCGGCGATCCGCACAGTCGGTATTGCCCCGGGATACATCGCCACTGGCGGGAGCGACCAGACCTGGTTCAAGCGCGCTTCCGACCCGGATAGCGAGATCGCACGCACGATCCGTATGCACCCCGTTCGACGAATGGGTACGGTTGAGGAAATCGGGGCATGGACAGCGTTCCTGGCCAGCGATTATTGCGCCTTTGCCAGTGGCCAAACATATTTCGTTGATGGGGGACGATTGGCGGTCCTCCAAGATCAACCCTAGAGCACCGCCCCTTTTCTGGACTTCCCCACGTTTTGTGGGCGTTCTCGGGGAGATCGTAATGATCTCCCAGGAGCAGAACCATGGCACGACGGAAGTTTGCGCGGGAGTTCAAGGTTTCAACGGTGAAGTTGGTCAATGAACAGGGCTATAGCATTGCTAATGCGGCAAAGAGTCTTGGAATAGAGCCGAGCACGGTTCGGTATTGGGTCGAAAAGTTTTCTGGCGAAGAGGGCCTGGCTCCCAGCGGCGAAGGAGCCCTCAAGGCGGAGTTGCAGCGGCTGCGGAAGGAGAACGCGCGTCTGCTGATGGAACGTGAGATTTTAAAAAAAGCGTCGGCCTTCTTTGCCAAGGAGCAGCAGTGAAGTTTGCGTTCGTGAAAGAGCAGGGAGTTGGTCGCCAGCGGTGAGAAGGTCTGTCGCAACACGGTGGCCCGGATCATGACCCAGCGGAGAATTCGGGCGAGAATCAGGCGTAAATACGTTCCGCGGACGACGGACAGCCGGCATCAGCAGGCGGTGGCGGACAATGTCCTGGACCGTCAGTTCCACGCCCCAAAGACGAACTGCAAATGGATCGCTGACATCAGGTATGTGCCCACGCAACAAGGCTGGCTGTATCTGGCGGCGGTGCCGGGCGGCACGTCGGGCACACGTCGGGCAATTGATTGGTGCTTGCTTTTAAGGCCGCCGACAACCGCTCCAGTCCACCGCCGGCGAAAAAAACGCCGTTCCAATCCGGGAAATGGATCGAGCAAGCTTCCGGACGCCCGACGTCAGTTCAACACCTGGTTTCTCCTTGCCAAAGGGTCCAAAACGAATGAGTTTCATAAATTCACCGAAAAAGAGATGCGGAAGTCAGTATCCATAAGACAATTTCGTGAAAAAACTTATAACCAAGGCGCACGCATTCGATTTCAATTGCATCTCGTGCGATAGTATGCTATTGTACAGCATATTGTAGTGTGGCGTTTGGTTTTTCTATTCGAATTTTTTATTTTGGTGGTTCAGGAAGAAGTGGTCCAATGAAGATTACCAGCGTCGATTGCCATGTCCTGTTGGTTGATGAGTACGATTCGGATGCATGCAGCTCCGCTCAGGACGACTTCGTCATCGTTATCAACACCGATGAGAGAATCAGTGGAATAGGGGAAACCGACACAAATCCCTGGGTTGCGCGGGCGTGCGTCAATAGTCCGGGAACGCATTGCATGGGCTTGGGATTGCGCGAAATGTTAATTGGGGAAGATCCTCTTCAAACAGAACGCATTTGGCAAAAGCTCTATTCAGGGAGCAAGATGACCGGCCGCAGGGGAGCTCTGATTTGTGCGATGGGTGCCATCGATATGGCCCTTTGGGACATTAAGGGCAAGGCTTTAGACCAGCCCGTTTATCAGCTTCTTGGTGGCGCTGTAAAGGATCGAATCACTCCCTACGCAAGCCTGTTACCCACTGGCAACACGCTTTCCGCCTACAGACAAAGTCTTATCGACAAAGCGATTGCCGCCAAGAAGTCCGGCTTCACCGCGGCGAAGCTCGAGGTCTGTATCAACGGTCCATACACACATAACGGCCTTCACGAGGACGACGCCGACGTGGTCGAAATTGTTGCTGCCTGTCGCGAAGCGCTTGGACCTGATTTCGTACTGATGGTGGACGTAGCGTACTGTTGGTCCAATGCCAGACAGGCGCTACAGATTCTCAAGAAGCTTGAACCTTACAAACTATTCTTCTTGGAAACGCCCCTCAACATCGATGATTTAGACGGATATCGCTACCTGCACGATCACAGCCCGATACGAATTGCCGCCGGCGAGTGGCAGAACACGCATTGGGAGTTCCTTGATCTTGCGGATCGTGGAATGGTGGATGTGCTTCAACCGGATGTGGGACGCGTTGGCGGACTTACGGAAGCGATGCGGGTCGGCCAAATTGCAGCCGACCGTGGAAGGCTGATAGTCCCCCACTGCTGGAAGACCGGAATCGGAATTGCCGCCAGCGTTCACTTGGCCGCCACGTTGCAGCACTGTCCGTATGTTGAGTTTCTGCCTGGCAATCTGTCGGAATCCCCATTGCGCCAGTCGCTCGTCGAAGATGAAATATACCTTCAGGGCGGGCAAATCGCGCTGCCTGAAAAACCAGGACTGGGCATTGATCTGAACTGGGATCGTGTAGCGGAATTTGCGGAAAACGCCAGGCGATTTGAAGTCGATCAGCCAAACAGGGCCAGAATTACACAGCGTGCGCCGGCGAGTCACTCTCATCGGTAAGGGCACAACGACGCACCGATCGTTGGACAGCATGATTGTGCTTCGTAATGGTGAGTTAGCCGTCACGATCGATCCGGATCATGGCGCAGAAATCGTCCAGCTGATTAGTCTGCCGACGGGTCGGCAACTGCTAGGGCGGCCACCTTTTTTTCCAGATCCGCCGGTGCACGGCGATATCGACGAAGTTACCTGGACCAATTCCTATCGGGGCGGCTGGCAGCTTCTGGCGCCCAATGCCGGAAATGCCTGTCGACTCCAGGGCATCGAGCATGGATTTCACGGAATGGCGTCCGTCGATCGTTGGGAAATACAAAACTCCAGCGACAAACACGCTCATTTCGCATGGTCGGGCCACGGCCTGAGAATTCAGCGAATAATTTTCGTTCACGAAGACAGGCTGATCATTCACGTGAAGATTGCGGCGGAACAACAGAGCGCGGCGTTTATTGCCACGGAACACATTACCTTTGGGTTAGCCCTGCTGGAACCGTGCGTTGAAATCGTTACCGTCGGCGGATCGGCGCGCGAAATGTCTGTGACGAGTCCGACCGGGCCTCAGCCCAACGCCTGGCCCTTTGCGCGATTGCTCGATGGCGAGCTGGAGCGTTGCGACTCGTGGCCATCGGAGAAACCGCGCAGTCGGCTGCTCTGCATCAGCGATATGCCCCAGGGACGGATTGCGCTTCGCAATGGAGATCATTCACTGGGCGCGGCGATACAGTGGCCCCTGGCAGTGTTTCCATACTGCTGGATCTGGCACGAAAACAGAAGCGCCACCGGCATCTGGGAAAAAAGGGCGCAGATTCTAGGTTTGGAGCCATCGATGTCGTCGCAGCATTGTGGGCTGGGGCAAGCTGTCGAAAATGGTGAGGCCCGCTGGCTTACTGAAGGCGAATCAATTGAGTACAGCGTTTCGCTCCGTGTTTTAATTAACGCGGCCGCCTTCAATGGTTTTGTCGAATCCCGGAGGGCCAAATCAATATGAAGAACAAAGATTCCAAGCATTCGTGGCCTGTGGCTGTAGTCACCGGAGCAAGCCGCGGAATCGGCGCCGCAGTCGTCGAGGAACTTCTGGCGCTTGGATGGAGCATTGTGGGAATCGACCGATCGATCGCGGGCGTAAGTCCGCTGTCGCATGGCATGCAGGATCGGGCCGCGATGATTCGCGGCGATGTGCGCCATCGCCCGACCTTCGATCGCGCCATCAAAGTTGCCGAGCGGCTCGGCCGGCTTAGAGGCTGGGTCAATAACGCGGCGATCGAAATGCCGTCACGATGTCATGATTTTAGCGACTCTGCGTGGAAAGCGATGATTGATGTGAACCTGCTGGGCGTGGCGCTGGGTTGTTCAGCGGCGTGCCGGAATTTTCTTCGCAGGCGCACGGCCGGTTCCATCGTCAATATCACTTCGATTCGCGCGGTTGCGGCATTTCCCTCAGGGTTTGTGTACGAAACAACAAAGGGCGGAATCGACGCGATGACTCGCCAAATTGCAGTCGAATACGGCCACCGCGGCATTCGATGCAACAGCGTGCGCCCGGGCTGCATCATGACGCCGATGACGCGCTCGGAGATCCTTGCCTCCAAATCACCGCAAAAATTGTTGCGCCAGCTAAAGGATCTCCATCCCCTGGAGCGGCGCGTCGGTCAGCCGCATGAAGTCGCCGCTTTGGTCGCCTTTCTGCTCTCGTCCAAGGCGTCATTCATTTCCGGCGCGTCTATTAACGTGGATGGAGCCGCGACCGCGCGCTGCTATCCCTATCCACCCGACGAATCGCTGCTGTAATCATGGGAGGCGCCAGAAAGATCATGCACGAACACTGCGCCAAATTGTCTGCCAGAATCATCGCCGATTACCAAGCTGAATGCGGCGAGAGCCCGCTGTGGAATCAGGAGAGCGGAACGCTGTTCTGGACGGATTGTGTCGGAAATCGATTCTTCAAATATGTGCCGGCGACCGGTTACCACTGCGTCGTCAAATCCGGTTTGCAGATCAATCGCTGCTTGCTCAAAACCGGAGGCGGATTTGTCGTGGCGAATAACGATGGCCTGTGGATTTGGGATGGTCAAAGCGAAATGAAACTGGTCATCGGGGAGGTCGACGGTGTAAAACTTCAGTTCAATGAGGCGATGGCCGATGCTCGCGGCAGGGTCTTTGCGGGCACGTGCTACTTTTCGCCGAGTTCCAAGTATCCACTTGGTCATCTGGTCCGGATCGACAATGAGGGCCGCGCCAGCATCCTCGATGAAGGTTTTCACCTGGTAAACGGCATCGCGTTTTCACCCGATGATCGGACGCTCTATTTCACGGATTCTGTCGCGCGAAAAATCTACGCGTACGACTTTGATGTCGAAGATGGGAGTATCTCGAATCGGCGCCCGCTGATTCAACTCGGTGATAATGAAGGTTTGCCGGATGGACTTGCAGTGGATACACGCGGAAATCTCTGGTCCGCGCAATGGTATGGCGGCGTGGTCGTCTGTTACGACTCAAAGGGAACCCCTGTACAGAAGGTTCCGGTGCCGGCAAAACAAGTCTCGTCGGTTGCATTCGGTGGCGCGGACCGCTCGACGCTTTTTATAACGACCGCGGCCAAGCCCGAACCAATGCCGGCGATGCCCGAGGGATACGATCCATATTCCGGCAACATCGGAGGTGCACTTTATGCTGTTGATACTTCGTCCGTCGGCTTAAACCAGAGGCTTGCGAATTTGTCTAAGCGAATTGGTAGTGGATATTGAAGCCCCCGCGGCAGCACAGAATCAATCGAAGGGCAGGGAAACCAGATTAAAGGTCGTCTGATTGTTGCGCATGATCATCAAATTGTCGCTGCGAAGCCTGGCGGTGCACAAGATGCGCGCGACGCTTTCCATCGTGGGAATCACGATTGGGGTAGGCTCGGTTATCGCAATGCTGAGTATCGGAGCGGGCGCGCGCGAGGAGGTGCTGGGGCCAGTCATCGCGATGGGGAGAAATCTCCTGATCCTCCGACCCGCGCCCGTTGTTGGCGCTGGTGTCGTCAGGGGAAGCAAACAAAACTTCACCGTTGAAAACGCCAGGGCGCTCCTCACGATTTCCGATGTTACGGCAATCGCACCGGTCGTGAGCGACAACCGGCAGGTGAAACACCTGAATCAGAATACCTTTGTCGATATCCTCGGAACCAGCGCCACATACCTGACCATTCGTAACTTTACGATCGCCCAGGGCCGAATGTTTTCCGACGATGATGCAGCCAGCTGGCGAAGGGTGTGTGTCCTGGGAACGGTCACGGCCGTGAAACTCTTCGGAGAGTCCGATCCGATTGGTCAGACCGTAAAAATTGGGGGCATAAATTTTCGAGTCATCGGCATTCTGGCATCAAAGGGAGATCAGGGATGGTTCAATCCCGATGAGCAAGTGGTCGTTCCGTATACCACAGCGATGCACGAACTTTTTGGGGTCGATTGGCTCGACGAAGTCGATGTGCGGGTGCGGGATGGTTCCGATCTGGATGCAATTCAAGACAGTATTGCCGAATTGCTTCGACGCTTGCACCGCGTACAGCTCGGCGACCCGGACGATGTGCAGATCCAAAATCAGGCGGAGATTATTCGCACCACCGACCAAATCATGACGTCGTTTACTATTCTAATCGGTTCAATGGCGGGGATCTGCCTGGTTGTGGGGGGCATCGGAATTATGAACGTGATGCTCGTAACCGTTCACGAAAGAACAAAGGAAGTTGGTCTTCGTAAGGCGGTGGGCGCTCGCGATCGCGACATCCTTTGGCAATTCCTGATAGAAGCAATTGTGCTCAGCGGCTTGGGCGGTTTGCTGGGCGCGAGCTTAGGCCTAGTCGCCGCCTGGCTGGTGAAACAATTGACACCATTTCCATCGATTGTGGAGCCATACAGCGTGGTGCTCGCGCTGGGATTTTCCGGCGCCGTCGGGATATTTTTCGGTTTTTACCCGGCATTTCGCGCTTCCACGCTCGACCCAATTGTCGCGCTTCGGTACGAGTGAAGAACGCGACGTGCGATGTGTGCGGTGGTGGCGCCGCAACCGCTAGGCTCTGCCTGACGGATGCCAAGTGCGGCGCATGTTAGGCATTGCGCGATTTCGCTCGGCAGGGCAGACTGTTCGCGTCAAGGAGGACCATGGCGCGATACGAAGTCAGCGACGAACAATGGGATCTTCTCAAAGGCCCGTTCCCTCGGCAAAAACGCGGCGGCAGATGGAACGATCATCGAACCACGCTCAATGGCATGCTCTGGATTCTCCGCTCCGGAGCGCCTTGGCGCGATCTGCCGGAACGCTATGGAAAATGGAAAAGCGTCTATCATCGCTTCAACCGCTGGCGAGCCGACGGCACCTTCGATCGCATCCTCAAAGCCCTGCAAATCCGGCTCGACCAGCAAGGCAAAATCGATTGGGACCTGTGGCTGGTCGATGGTTCCAACGTGCGGGCCTCGCGTGCCGCGGCCGGAGCGCGAAAAAAAGGGAGCCGGAATTTGAGACCGACGACCACGCACTGGGTCGCAGCCGCGGCGGATGGGGAAGCAAATTCCATCTGATCACTGACGGCAAGGGCCTTCCCCTCGGCGTCACCCTCACGGCGGGGCAAACGCACGAATCGACGCAATTGACGATGCTCCTGCACAGCGTGCGGCGTCCGCGTGACATCGGCTGGCCGATCAAGCTGGCCGGCGACAAAGGGTACAGCTACGACAAAATCCGTGACCAACTTGAAGGGTGCGGGATTGAACCGGTGATTCCACGCAAGAGCAATCAGACTTCTCCGGTGGGCGAGAAGTTTGATAAAAAGACATATCGGAAGCGGAGCCGCGTCGAGTGTGCAGTGGGCTGGCTGAAGGAGTGCCGCCGGCTGGGAACACGTTATGAGAAGCTGGCTCTTAACTTCGTTGCCTTCATAAAGCTCACGTTTATGCTGAAATACCTGAGGGTTCTTGATCCGTCAGACAGAGCCTAGTATTTCCCAGCCGGTTGATAAACACAGCTAACCAAAACCATTGGGGGCAGACGCGCGATTCTAAAGTCCACGCCAATCATTTGGACGAGTTCACGAAGTTCCGCACAAGTTCGGCAATTTCATCGGCTGCCGTATCCAGAGCGAAGTGGCCCGCGTCAAGGATGTGAACCTGAGCCTTCGGAACATCACGGCGGTACGCCTCGGGCTCCGTCAACTCAAACGATAAGTCGTATTTTCCCCAGAGCACCAGCAGGCGCGGTTGCGTCTTTTGCATCCAAGCCTGCCACTTGGGGTAGGCGTCCACGTTGGTGCGGTAGTCGTAGAACAGATCGCTCTGGATGTCGGCCTCGCCTGGCTTATTCAGGAACGCATATTCATCTGTCCAGAGATCGGGATCGTACTTCTGGGGGTTCGCGTCGTTGCCAACGTGCCGCGTCCGCGTCGTTTCCAGAGAGAGCAAGTTGGTCCGCAGCGCAGCCTCGTGCGAGGCACGGTCCGCCCAGAACGCGCGCCTTGTCTTCCAGTTGGCGCCGAGGCCTTCGTTGTGGGCGACGGCATCTTGAACGATCAGAGCCTCTGCGCGATCCGGGTGAGCCAGCGCCATCCGAAAGCCGACCGGCCCGCCGTAGTCCTGCATGTAAAGCGTGTACCTGGTCAGGCCGAGCGCCTCGGTGAAATGGTCCATTACGTTGGCGATGTTGTCGAAGGTGTACGAGAATATCTTCGGCGTCGGCGCATCGCTGTGGCCGAAGCCCGGATAGTCGGGCGCGACCATGTGAAACTCACCCCCCAGCCGCGCAAGCAGCGGCTCAAACATGCGCGACGACGACGGAAGTCCGTGCAGCAGCAGAATGGTCGGCGCGTCTTTCGGCCCCGCTTCGCGGTAGAAGATAGAGAGGCCGTCCACTTTCACCGTCCGGTATGAGATGTGCTGGGCCATCGCAGACTCCTTCGAATGAGCGAGCAGCAGCTTGGATCAGGCCTTCACTTCCAGGATAACTTCCAGTTCGACCGGCGAGCCGAATGGAAGGCTTGCGACGCCAAAGACAAGGCGTGAAGAGACGGTCTTTTCGCCGAAGACATCTCGAAGCAACTCCGATGCCGCATCGGCGACCTTCGCGTGTTCAGTGAACTCAGGCGTCGCGGCGACGGACACGCCGAGCCTTACGACGTGGCTCACACGATTGAGCGAACCTAACTGCTTCTTCGTGAGCGCAAGCACATTGAGAGCGGCCGTGTACGCCGCTTCCCGGCCGGCCTTCACGTCAAGGTCTTTGCCCACGACGCCAACGACCGTGGCCGCGTGGCCCGATGTGGCGAGCATTCCGCTCAGGAAAAGGAGATTGCCCGTCTGAACTGCGGGTACGTACGCGCCGAAAGGCGTTGGGGCATCCGGCAGACGTATGCCGAGCTTGGCGAGACGGTCCTCGGCGGTTGTTGAGTTTGTGGTCATGACGAAAGCCCCTTTCAATGACCATTCAATCACCAGCGGCCGAAATGAGCGCCGCCATCCACGTACAGGATGTGACCAGTGACCGTCGCGGCGTCGGTCAGGTACATGACCGCGTCGGTGATGTCCTTGACCGTCGAGGGCCGGCCCATCGGCGAGAGGCTCTCCATCTCGGCCTGGGAAGTCTCCTCGTGAATCGCTGTGTAGACGACGCCCGGCGCGACGGCGTTTACGCGGATGCCGTCTTTGGCATACTCCATCGCAAGATGCTGGGTGATCGTTTCAAGGCCGCCTTTGGTGATCATCGGCACCGACGCCTTGATGCCTCGGATTGGGTTGCGAGCAAGGGCCGCCGTGATCGTGACGATGCTCCCGCCGGTCTTCTGCGCGAGCATTTGCTTGATGCAGAGCTGGGTGAGGTACAGGAAGCCCTCGACGTTCGTCGAGACGAGCAGTTTGAAGTCGTCGGCCGTGTATTCCGTGAACGGCTTGGTGAAGATGATGCCGGCGTTATTGACCAGTACTTCAATCGACTTGAAGCGAGACAGCGCCGTCTCGACGATGTGGGCGGCAGTTTCCGGATCGCCGATGTCGCCGTCCACCAGAGCGACGTGGCTGGCCGCGACCTGGGTGGATTGGCTTATCTTCCGGGAATTGGCAACGACGTTGAAACCCCGTTCGACAAACCGCGTCACGACTCCCGCGCCGATCCCCTGCGAAGCTCCCGTTACGATGGCTGTCTTTGGCGGGTCGTTCATGGTTGATTGCCTCGAAAACGTGCGAATCAGAAATCCGCATCCAGCACGATACGGTAGCGCGCGTTGCCGGATTCAAGTCGGGCGAAGGCCTCGTTGATCTTGCTCATCGGGAAATGCTCGGTCTGCGGCGCGACATTGTGCCGTGCGGCGAAATCGAGCATCGTCTCGATCGCCACCGGGGAGCCAGACGGTGAACCGGAGACGCTGCGCTGCTGCCCGATGAGCGAGAACGCCGCGACCGGGATCGGTTCCAGCACGGCGCCGACGACATGCAGACGGCCGTTGGGCGCGAGCGTGCCGATCATCGCGTCCCAATCGAGTTTCACGTTTACGGTGCTGATCAGGAGGTCGAAGCTGCCGGCGAGTTTCTTGATCGCCGCCGAGTCCTTGCTCGAGGCGACGTGGTTCGCCCCGAAACCCTTCGCCTCGTCGAACTTGCTCTCGCTCGACGTGAAAGCGGTCACGTCGCACCCGTAGGCGTGCGCGAATTTGACCGCCATGTGGCCAAGTCCGCCGATGCCGATGATGCCCACCCGGTCGGTCGGCTTGGCGTACATCTGCAGCGGCGCGAAGACGGTGATGCCGCCGCACAGGAGCGGCCCGGCTTCGGCGAAGTTCAGCTTTTCCGGCAGCGGGATGGTCCAAGCCCAGTGCGAGCGGATGTGGGTCGCGAACCCGCCGCGATGACCGACGATCGTCGCTTGCACTTGCGGGCAAAGGTGATGGCTTCCAGACATGCACTGGTGACAGTGCATGCAGCTCCCCGAGTTCCAGCCGACGCCGACGCGCTGTCCGACCGCCAGTCCCTTGGCGTTGGGACCCATGGCCGTGACCCGGCCGACGACTTCATGGCCCAGAATCGCGGGATACTGCGAAATGCCCCATTCATTGGTCAAGACCGAGAGATCGGAGTGACACAGGCCGCAGGATTCGACAGCGACTTCAACGTCCTCGGCCCCGAGGGGTCCGAGATCAACCGTTTTCAGCACCATCGGCTGTTTCGCCGCCTTGGCGACCCATGCTTTGTAATTTGCGGGATTTCCCGACTGTTGCTGCTTCATTGCGTTGGCTGGCTCATCGCGTGTTTGGGCTAAAGTGGACATGACCATTCCTTTGCGTGGTTGAGAGTGGTGGTGCGAAAATCGATCGACTTGCGAGATCGGGTTAATGCTCGCCATCGTAGAAGAACTGCTCGCGCGTGATTTTGTCGTCCTTGACCGTGTAGACGGCAATTTCTTCGAGGGTAATGCGCTTGCCGGTGGCTTTGGGGGTAATGTCGAGGGTGAAGTAGACGGCGAACTGATTGGGGTTCGCCCCATTGAAGAACGGGCCGGCTACGGTCTCGCCGTGGAACGTTTTATTGCTAACCCAGTCCTCGGATTTTTTGATCACTGGACCTTGGCCGGCGGTCTCCTTGCCGTCGCCCTCAACGGAAACGATTGTCGGGGCGTACATCGTTCGCATCACGTCGAAGTTCTTGCCCTGGCTGCACAAATCCACAAACTGCTTGGCAATGGTTTTAAGGCTCATGGTGAGTTCCTTTCCAAAAGAACTGTTGGTTGCACATATCCGATTCGAAGGGATGAGTCCCTGTTGAATCGAGTCTTGCTCCAAATCGGCGGCCCGCCGCGTATTCGTGCGCGGCAGGAATGGCGGGAGTTGTTGAACTAGCGTAGCGACCTGAACGCCATTCGGAGTTCGTCACGGAAGAGTCCCGCTTTTCTACTCTCCGTAAAAAAATCGCCGATTCGCTGGCCACGTTAGCACCAGTTCCCGTCCATGATAGGGTAAGAAATCATCAGAACTAAAAATTTGTTCTGGATCGGCGATCTGTCTCCAGTGAACAGTAGATGTCTAAATTGGCGTAACGCGTGGTTGCATTTCACTTAACACGCCTATTGCAGCTTTACTCCATGACCGCACACCCACGAGAAAAAGTTCGGTTGGCGTCTCGCTGGCTCCAATCCATAACCTATTGCGATTGTATGGTTTTACGGGGACAGGCCAGCGGGATTTGAACTCGGTGAACGTTTCCTCATTTCCTGTATGGGAGTGGATTTGCCTCTAATGGGAGCCCCGCCCATCGAGCTACCCACGAATCTCAGGCAAACGTTTGAACTCCATTGACCGATTCAGGAAGGTCATCGAAATCAACTAGCTCGAGACAAAAAAATCAATTGCTGTTTGACTAGGCAATACGGACGTACATATTAATTCATCGCGGCGTCCCAAAGCGATGGCACGAGTGGAGTCCGCTAAATGTCGAACAGCGTTCACAACACCGAAAGGAAACGCACCATGTCTAACTTGACCAACAAAACAGCACTCGTCACCGGCGGTTCGCGGGGAATCGGGGCCGCGATTGCCAAACGGCTCGCGGCCGACGGCGCGAACGTGGCGATTACCTACACAAAGGGCGCGGATGCGGCGACGTCGGTCGTGCAGGAGATTGAACGCAGCGGCGGAAAGGCGATCGCGATTCAAGCGGACGCCGCCGATGCCAATGCCGTGAGGGCTGCGGTTGAAAGGACCGTCGCGACGTTCGGCGGGCTTGATGTGCTGGTGAACAACGCCGGTACGGCCATTCCGAAACCGTTCGAAGAGGCCACGCTGGAGGAGATGGATCGCGTGATCGACATCAATATCCGCGGCGTGTACGTCGCGACGCAGGCGGCGCTGAAGCACATGAAGAGCGGGGGTCGCGTCATCATGATCGGTTCGGCCGTTGGCGAGCGTGTCGCATCGCCTGGGCTTGTGCCCTACGCGGGCACGAAGGGAGCCGTCAAGATGTTCACTCAGGCACTGGCGCGAGAGATCGGGAGCCGGGGCATCACGGTCAACAACGTGCAGCCGGGTCCGATCGACACGGAACTGAATCCCGCCGCCGGCGATTGGGCGGTCCCACAGAAGGCCGCCACAGCGCTTAACCGCTATGGGCACGTCGGAGAGATCGCCGCGATGGTGGCGTTCGTCGCCGGTCCGGAGTCGTCGTACATCACCGGAGCGAATCTGACCGTGGATGGCGGAATGAATGCGTAGTTGCAAATTTCACACGAAGGAGAATCAACATGGCAAACTTAACAAATAAGATTGCGCTGGTCACCGGCGCATCGCGCGGCATTGGTCAGGCGGCGGCTCGCTCCCTCGCCCACGACGGGGCGCGTGTCCTGGTGCATTACGGTCGAGGCCGCGAAGAGGCTGAGGCATTGGTATCCGAGATTCGCGGAGCGGGCGGCCAGGCCGAAGCCGTTGCCGCCGACCTCGCGGCAGCCGACGGCGCCCATATACTGGCCGAGAAAGTCCGCAAGATCGTCGATGGAAAGCTTGACATCTTGATCGCCAATGCGGGCATCTCCAAATCCGTCCCCATCGAAGGATTGACCGTCGAGGATTTCGATCGGCTATTCGCGGTCAATGTCCGCGCTCCCTACTTTCTCGTTCAGCAATTGCTTCCGGTGCTGCAAGACGGCTCCAACGTGATCTTCGTATCCTCCATCGGCGCACGCTCTGCGGTCGGCGCACTAGCGGCTTATGCGGCGACCAAAGGCGCTATTGACACGTTGGTGAAACACTTTGCCGCCGCGCTTGGTCCCCGCGGAATTTGGGTGAACGCCGTCGCGCCGGGCGTGGTTGACACGGAAATGTCGAGCTTTGCTCATACCGAGTCGGGCCGGCAACTCACGATGTCGATACAGGCGCTGAAGCGCATTGCAACGCCGGATGACATAGGCGGGGTCTTTGCGTTCCTGGCTTCCGACGCCGCGCGATGGATCACGGGACACACGATCGCGGTTGATGGCGGCTCGAAACTATGACCCCAGCCGATGACATCGCAACCAAAGAGGTCAACATGTTAGACTCGAAAGAATCTAGAAATAAAGCGCTGGTCCTCAAGGCGTTCGATGCGCTTTTTAACAAAAGGGATTACGCCGAGGCCGAGCGATATTGGTCTCCCCGCTACATCCAGCACAGCGCCCATATCGAGCCGGGCCGCGATGGCCTCTTTAATTTGATCAAAAGTAGCCCACCCTCTCTCAAGTATGAACCGGGGGTAATCGTGGCCGATGGTGATTTCGTAATCATCCATGGGCGATTCTCAGGGCTGGGCCGGCCCGCGAATTGGATTGCAGCGGACATCTTGCGCATCAAGGACGGAATCCTGGTCGAACACTGGGATGTCCTTCAAGACGAAGCCACTCGGCAGCAGTCCAAGAGCGGGCTGCCGATGTTTGGCGATGCGTTCCCGAAATAACCCGAGATGTGCAAAATGAATATATCCGGCCCGCGCGGCCCCACCGAGATACATCCAACAAAAATTGGAGAACCGCCATGCGTGCAATGAGAGCGGAAAGATTTAATGGCTATGAAGGGTTGAAGCTCGTACAGCTTCCAAAACCGGTGACCTCGGACGGAAGAGTATTGCTGCGAATCACCGCAGCCGGCGTTACGCCGCTCGATCACACGATTCTTTCCGGCCAATTTCACCACTCGAAGGCGCCGCTGGTGCTAGGCAACGAAGGAGCGGGTGTGGTGGCGGAGGGAGGCGGAACGGAGTTTCCCGTCGGCTCACGCGTAATGTTCTTTGGCCCCTACGGTGCTTTTGAGGATGGAACATACAGCGAGTGGGTTGCAGTGCGGAAGAAAGACCTTTGCCTGATTCCTGACAATATCGACGACGTGAGTGCCGCGGGTATTCCAGTCGCGTATCTCACCGCCCATGTGGCTCTTAGCCGGGCTGGTTTTCGGGCAGGCAAGACAGTGTTCGCACCAGCGATCGGGGGATCGATCGGCAACGCGGTGACGCAATTGGCGCGCGCCTTGGGCGCAAAGCACGCCATGTCGAGCACGACCAATCACGCGAAAGCCGAACAGGCGAGGGCGCTCGGATTCAATGAAGTCATCGATACTTCCTTGGAAAAGTTGGAGGACGGGGTGCGTCGTATTACGGGCGGGTACGGCGCGGACATTGTCATCGACGGAATCGGTGGCGAAGTCTTGAGCGAGGCCCTCGGAACGCTCGCATTGGAAGGAAGCCTCACAACGCTGGGGTATTCCGCAAGCCGTAAGACAACCATCGACGTGACAAGTCTTATCGTGCCACAGGCCAGTATCCGTAGTCTCAACATGTTCCTTCAGCCGGAGGCAGTGATGAGAGACGCTTGGAAGGTTATTATCTCACTGCTTAAATCCGGCGAGGTCAAGCCGATCGTGGCTAAGTCCTTCCCGCTGACCGAAGCGGCTGACGCTCTGCGTTACCTGATTGAGGGCCGCCCCTTCGGCAGGGTCGTTCTCACAATATGACAAAGAGTTCTTTATGCCAAAGCCCTCACATCGAGATAAATTGCTGCGGGAAGGTCTAATGGTTCTTCTTGCTCACGGCTATAGTGGAGCGAGCGTGCGGGACATTGTCCGTGCGTCCGGTGTGCCGCAAGGATCGTTCACCAATCATTTCAGGTCGAAAGAAGCATTTGCTCAGGAAGTATTGGACCTTTATTTCTCGATGGTTCGAAGCAATATCGACAAAACTCTGCGCAACGATTCTCTTCCGCCTCTTGGCCGTCTACGGGCATGGCTCGACGTGCAAATAGCGTTTCTTAGAAAGGGCGAGTACCGCAGCGGCTGTTTGATTGGAAATTTCAGCATCGAGGCAAGCGATCAAAGCAAGTTAATTCGCCAGCGCCTGACCGAGTTCTTCAAGGACATTCACGAGTCGATTGTCTATTGCCTGAAAGCGGCGGTCGATGCGGGCGAGTTATCGGCATCGACCGACCTCGGCGAACTTGCGAGTTTCCTTTACTCTTCGTGGCACGGCGCGATTCTGCAATCAAAAGTCGAACTGAGTATCAAGCCGTTAGAGCGGTTCAAAAGGGTTTTGTTCAGCCAAATATTGCGCTGATCCGTAAGCCATTTCGGTCGGCCAACAATTGCGCGTTTTGACAGCGGCGGATTGGATTCGAATGAGGCTCGCCGATCTTCTGCGATATATTCCCAACTCAAACACTCCGTAGCCCATCGGCAGCCATCGACATTGGATGGGAACCGACGATGGAACTGATGTTGATGATGCTGCCGCCTGGCTTCCCCCGAAAGACGGCCTCGTTCCTGCCGTTTGCCCTTAAGTTGCTGAATCATCAGTCCGCCCCATGATCGGAAGGGGATGCTCACGACCATATGCGATATAATGAGCCATCCGTGCCATGAACGAAATCCGAAACAAGGACAAGCGGCCTGACGTCGAGACCGATCCTCGTTTCCCTTCGGGGCCGTGGATTGGGTTCTGGATTCAGCGCAGACTCGGGAAACAGCAGATGTCCCTTTCATTGGAATTCGTTCAGGGTCGGGTAAAAGGCAGTGGACGCGACATCGTGGGTCGTTTCGACTTTGAAGGCACATACGATGTAAAGACAGGCCGCGTTCAGATGGTGAAGCAGTACGAGCGGGCACATCGAGTGGAATATGACGGGGCCAATCATGGCGACGGGATGTGGCTTTGGGGCATTTGGAACATCCGTGCAACTCGTGGTGGATTCCACCTGTGGCCCGAGGGCGAAGACGATCCAACGCAACGGCGACTCAAGGCCGAAAAGAAACTTCCGAAACCGCATCGTCTAAAGCGCGGCGAGTTTGTGGAATCGATCGCGTAGTCGTAACGATCGTGCAAGTCGCAAGCACAAGGCGCGGCTCGACAAAACGAGCCGGTGATCCTGGCCGGCTTGAGCCAACCTCTTGTTAGCAAAATAATATAAAATGGGACATTTTTTGGCGGTGTAGCGCAATTCGAGCCGCGCGGTGCGTTTTCATAAGGTTATTATTGATAATAATTTACGACATATTTCGATGGGTCAAACAGGTCAATTTTGACATCGAAAAAGTGTCTATCGTGTCTAGCGCCGCCCGTGGCTAGATCTCCAGCATCAGCCGCGTCGGGTCTTCCAGGAATTGCCGGAGGCGCACGAGGAAGCTGACCGATTCCCGTCCGTCCACCAGGCGGTGGTCGTAGCTCAGGGCCAGGTACATCATCGAACGGATTTCGATCTTGTCGTTGATGACGACCGGACGCTTTTGGATGGCGTGCATGCCGAGGATTCCGCTCTGGGGGGGATTCAGAATCGGGGTGCTGAGCAGGCTGCCGAAGATGCCGCCGTTGGTGATTGTGAATGTTCCGCCGGAGAGTTCTTCCAGCGAGAGCTTGCCGTCGCGCGTGGCCGTGGCAAGGCGTTTGATCTCGGTTTCGATTTTTGCGAAGGACATCTTCTCCACGTTACGCAGCACCGGGACGGCCAATCCGCGGTCGGTGCTGACGGCGATGCCGAGGTGGACGAACTGGTGATAGACGACGTTGTCGCCTTCGATGAAGGCGTTCACCTTGGGGAATTCCTTCAGGGCCAGGACCGTCGCGCGGGCGAAGAAACTCATGAACCCCAGCGAGATGCCGTGGACTTCCTGGAAGCGGTCCTTGAACTTGTTGCGCAGCTCAATGACGGCGGTGAGATCGACTTCGTTGAAGGTGGTCAGAATCGCCGCGTTTTGCTGGGCTTGCAGAAGCGTCTCGGCAATCCGCTTGCGGATTCTGCTCATGGGCTCGCGATGGATTCCCGTGGAATCGAACATGATCGTCTGCGAAGCTGGAGCCGCAAGCGGGGGAGCAACCGCGGCGACATCTTTTTTCTTCTCCGTCGCGGCCGACGGGGCGGGGCGGAATGAAGCAGGCGGTTCGACGCGGCTCATCGCGGGCGGTGGGGCGGCGAGATAGACTTCCACGTCTTCTTTGGTGAGCCGGCCCTTTGGGCCGGTCGCGGGAATCGTTTTGGGATCGAGCCGGTTTTCCGCGATCAGCGTGCGGACGGCCGGGCTGTATTCCTCAAGCGTTGCCGTCGCGGATGCAGCCAGCCCCGAGCTTGTCGAGATGGCTTGCGATGCATTGGGCGGCGAAGCCGAAACCGCGGCCGCCCTTTTCTGCTCGACGGCTTTTACGGGTTTAGACGTGGGAACGCCGGTGGGATCGATCTCGGCGATCGCTTCGTCGACTTCAACCGTCTCACCCTCCTTTTTTTTTCTTCGCAGGACGCCCGCAGCCGGGGACGGCACGTCCGCGTTCGCCTTGTCGCTTTCCAATTCGCACAACGGCTCGTCAGCCCTCACGGCTTCGCCGTCCTGCTTGTGCCACTTGAGCAGCGTGGCTTGTTTGACCGACTCGCCCAGACCGGGAACTTTTACCTGGATGACCATGGATGGTGCCTTTTCAATCGGCGATGATTCGCGCTCCCCTTTGGGTCGCGGCTAAACGGAACGTCAATCGCCGCCCACGCCCGAGCCGTGTGCGACTTTTTCCAGTTGTGATTCGTCCGCGGCGGCGGGGGGCGTTGTTGGCTTGGCCGCGGGCAATTCCAGGGCGCGGGAGATGATCTCGGCCTCTTCCTGATCGCTGACGCGCTTGGACCCGACCGCCGGGCTGGCCGATTCCTCACGGCCGAAATAGCTCAGCACGGCCGTCTCCGGCAGCATCGGCTCCAGACGGTCGGACATGAACACCCACGCCCCGCGGTTCTTCGGTTCTTCCTGCACCCAGCAAACCTCGTGGGCGTTGCGATACTTGGCCAGGATCGACTGAAGCTCGCCCTTGGGATACGGATAAAGCTGCTCGACGCGCACGATGGCGATGTCTTCCAGCCCCGCTTTTTTGCGGGCTGCCTCCAGCGCGAAATAAATCTTGCCGCTGCACAGGAGCAGCCGCCTCACCCGGTCGCGCGAGGGATAGGCCGGATCGTCGATCACCAGATGGAACGAGCCTTCGGTCAGATCGGTCAGCGTGGAACTCGCATCGCGCAGCATCGACTTGGGCATCATCAGAACCAGCGGCTTGCGGAAATTGCGGCGCATCTGCCTGCGAAGAACGTGAAAATATTGCGCCGGTGTGCTGGGATAAACGACCTGGATGTTCTCCTCGGCCGAGAGCGCCAGGAACCGGTCGAGATACGCGTAGGAATGTTCGGGCCCCGATCCTTCGTAGCCGTGGGGCAGCAGCATGACCAGGCCGGACATCTTTCCCCATTTCGATTCGGCCGCGACGATGAATTGATCGATGATCGGCTGGGCTCCGTTGACGAAATCGCCAAATTGCGCTTCCCAGACCACGAGGTTTCGCGGATCGGCGGAACTGAAGCCGTATTCAAAACCCAACACGGCCAACTCCGAAAGCATGGTATTGACTAAGATGATGGGCGCCTGGTTTTCGGCAATGTTGGCGAGCGGCACGTATTTTTCGCCGGTGTTGTAATCGCGCAGGGCGCCATGGCGGTGGGTGAACGTGCCGCGCTGGGCGTCTTGCCCGACGAATCGCACCGGCGTGCCTTCCAGCAGAAGGCTTCCCAGCGCCAGCATTTCGGCTCCGCCCCAGTCGATGGGCGCCTTGCCGATCGACATTTCCTGCCGCTTCGTCAAAAGAGTCTTGAGTTTGGGATGAACGGTGAATCCTTCGGGGACGCGCGTGGCTCCTTCGCCGACTTTTCGCAGCAGATCGGCGGGAACTCTGGTGATGGCCGACCAATCGCCATTCCGGGCGAACCCCTTCCATACACCGCCGAAATCCGCCGGGGACGCCGGCGCCGAGTGAGTGTCGCGGGCATGGGCCAGCGCTTCGTCCAGCCGGCTGCGCGCTTCGGCCTTCATCCCTTCAAATTGCTCTGGCGTAACCACGCCCTGCTCGATCAACTGCTGGGCGTACAGATCGCGGACGCTGGTTTTGGCGGCGATCTCGCGCGCCATCACGGGCTGGGTGAAGCTCGGCTCATCCTGCTCGTTGTGGCCGTTCTTGCGGTAACACCACAGGTCGATCATGACATCGCAGTGGAATTTCTGGCGGAACGCAATGGCCAGCCCCGCCGCGTGAATACACGCCTCGGGATCGTCGCCGTTCACGTGGAAGATCGGCGCTTGGATCATCTTGGCCACGTCGGTGGGATATGGCGTGAACCGTCCCTGCCGCGGCAGAGTCGTGAAGCCAATCTGATTGTTTATGATGACGTGGATCGTTCCGCCCGTGCGGTAGTAGGGAAGTTCCGAAAGCCCCAGGGTTTCGTGGACGATCCCCTGTCCGCAGAATGCGGCGTCGCCGTGGATCAGAATCGGCGCCACCCGCGTCCGCGTTTCGTGATCGCCGCGATAATTCTGCTTGGCCCGCACGATGCCCACCACCACTGGATCGACCAGTTCGAGATGGCTGGGGTTATAGCTGAGCGCGATGTGGATGTTGTGTTTGCTCTTGGTCAGGCGGTCCTGGGCGTATCCCAGGTGATATTTCACGTCGCCGTCGCCGTCGAATTTTTCTTTTGTCTGCCCCTCGAATTCGCGCAGGATTGCCTCATACGGCTTGTTGACGACGTGAGCGAGGACGTTCAGCCTGCCGCGATGGGCGGTGCCCATCACCACTTCCAATATGCCAAGCGACGCGCCGTCGTCCACCAGGGTGTTGAGCAGGGGGATCAGCGATTCGGCGCCTTCGATTCCGAAGCGTTTCTGGCCCGGCTGTTTGAGGACCAGGAAATCTTCAAATCCCTGGACGGCGACGAGTTCGTACAACAGCGCCTGCCGCTGGGGGTTGGTCAGGATGGGCCGATTGAAGATCGGCTCCATGCGCTGGATCAGCCATTCGCGCTGAGCCTTTTCGGAGATGTTCACGAATTCCACGCCGAGCGTGCTGCAATATGTCGCCCGCAGCTTGTCGATCAGATCGCGAAGCGTGCCGTCAAACGGACCCTGAAAATCGGTGTGCGTGACCCGCTTGTCCATGTCGGCATCGCTCAGGCCGAATTGGGACAGGTCCAATAATGCATGGCTTGGCCGGTGGTGGCCGAGGGGATCAAGGGTGGCCAGGAGATGGCCCAACTCGCGATAGGAATGAACCAGATTTTTGGTATCCACACCGACCCGAGCCTGGGTGGGATCGGGCTGGTCGGAAGTTTGGAAAGCGCCGGTGAGCGCCGCGGCCCGTCCCCCGGCGGCTTCAAAACCCGCGAAAAACGCCTGCCAGTATGGGTCTACCGAACGAGTGTCCGATTGATATTGCTGGTATAACCGATCGATGTAATCCGCGTTGCCGCGATTGATGATGTCAAACGATTCCATAAATCAAGTCCGCATGCCTCAGCATTCAGAGGAACGACTAATTGTAGGCCTTCACACAACATTATCGTGCAGATAAGCTTAACGCGCGCATACGCTCTTTCCAACTCAAGGGCGATCCGTGCCGAAACGTTCGTTTTCTTCATCGACGCCCGGCTGGGGTTGGCTGAAAAACTCGGCCACAATCGTCGCGACAGGGCACGGAATCAAGGTTTATCGCCAGGCTGCTTACTATAACATCATGTCCGATGAGCGATTAAGGAAATAATTGCTTCGCTGCGGCGAGGTTTTGGGGACATGATCTACAATTAAACCAGGAGACAGCACCGACCAATCCCATGTCCAACGATCTGATTTGTCCAGAATGTGGAGGCATCATTGGGGGAGACAGTTCCGACCGGGGCCGAGCCTGCACGTGTTTTACGAACCAGCCGCCCGCCAGTGATGAGTTAAAGGCCCCCGAAGAACAATCCGCCAGCGGCGATACCTTCGTGGACAAGGCCGTGGTGCCGGCAAAGGTCTGCTGCAAATGCGGCAAGGACTTGGCCGGCAAAAAACGCCTGCGCGATAGCCGGGGTTATTGGTGTTACAAATGTCACAAAGCCGACAAGGCCGCCACCGCACCGCAGGGGGTTAAATGCGCCGATTGCGGACGCGTGGTGCCGGAAGCGGGACTCTATGAATATGAAGACAAGCGAATTTGCGGCTCCTGCCGTTCCCGTCGAAAGGAAGAGGCAAAAGAGCAGCGCCGCCTCAGCCCCGTTAAGACGCACGCCCATCACGAACTGGACAAAAAACAGCTCTTTTGGCTTCTGGGTATTGCTGCCGTTCTGGTGCTGATTATTATCCTACGGCAACTGAAACTCATCGGCCATTAATACGCAACCGATATAAGAGACCAAACGTGAGGGTCGGAGGTGCAATGCCTCAGCTTTTATTCAAAAAGCAGTTCGTCGATTCTATCCGCCGGGGAACAAAAACGACCACTCTCCGGCGATGGAAGTATGCCAGATTACATCCAGGCTCCCGGGCGTTTGTCCCCGGCGTGGGATGGCTGAAAATTCTTTCCTGCCAGCGCATCGAGCAGAGCGACCTGACCTTGGCCGACGCCAAAACCGACGGTTTCGCTTCCCTGAAAAGCTTGATGAACACCTTGCGAGAGATTTATCCGAACCACGACACCGACGGCCGATTTTGGTATCGGGTGGCGTTTGAACTGGCGGAATTGGCCTCCCCCAGCTCGCCCGTTACCCCCAAATCTCCGATGAAAACCGCTTCGGATAGACCGACCCCAGCCGCTATTCGCAGAAAAACCGCCCGCCGCCGCCTGGCGCGTCGGATTCGGGCCGACCTTGACAAGGCCGTCCGACAAAGCGGATCATTGTTTCCTCTATGAGCAGTGCCGTCATTCTGCAGCATGCCGCGTCCGAAGGGCCCGGGCGAATCGTGCCGGTTTTTCGCGATTATGGAATCCCCATCCAGCTTCGACGCCTTTACCAGGGTGATGAAGTCCCTACCGATCTGGATGAGGTGCGAGTCCTGATCCTTCTGGGCGGTCCCATGGACGTCAGCGAGATCGGTAATCCCAAATATCCTTATCTGGCCCCGGAAGTGGAAGTCATCAAGCGGTTCATCGCCGCCGACCGGCCCGTGCTGGGAATCTGTCTGGGGGCGCAGCTTCTGGCTCACGGGGCTGGGGCAAAGGTGTATCCCAATACCAAGCCGGGCGCGAAGCCGGAGGACCCTCCCATACCGATGCCGGAGTTAGGCTGGGGGCCGGTGAATTTCCCCTTTCCCGGCGGTACCGAACCGATCGTCATGGGATTGACCGATGGATCAATGATGTTCCATTGGCATTACGACACCTTTGATTTGCCGCGTTTACCGGCGCCATCCAATCCACCGCCTCCAAATTTCCCGTCTGGGAGCGCCCTGTTAAGCTCCAGCCGGCTGTGCAAAAACCAGGCTTTCCGTTTCAAAAGTCGGCTATTTGGGTTTCAATATCATTTTGAGTTCACCGAGCCGGACATTGAGGCGGTCGTGGCCGCCGGGCGGCAGGACATCGTCAAGGTTCACGGCCTCGACGGGGAGAGAAAGATTCGTCAGGATATGGCGAAGTATTACCCCCGCTACGCTCGCCAGGGCGAGCTGATTCTGCGGAATTTCGTGCAGTTTTTAAAAGTGTATTGATCGGAACGACCTTCATTTAGCGGTGGTGTGTAGCACCGCGGGCTTATTAATGGCATCCCTATTGGCGCATCTTCGCCCTCGTCCTGGCCGGCCGTATGTTAGGCCATGGGCCTTGGCGACGCCGATTTTGGTGCTGCTGTTTTGTCTGCCGCTGCTCCGACCCCTTCGCCATCCAGGTCAGGCATCGGGCGATGAGCAGCTCAGACTCGCAACCATCTCCGCGCTGGTTCAGCACAGTGCCGATTCCGGTCCCCTCGCCAACCGCCTGGCCATCAACTCCAGCCTGTTCATTCCGTCCCCCAACGTGATGGCGGTCAGGGGCCGGCTCTACAGCGATCAACCGCCGATGCTGGCGTTTCTGCTCAGCGGCCCGGCTTGGGTTCTGAATTGGATGGGTTTTCGCCTTCAGGACAATTCGGTTCTTGTGCCCTATCTGCTGACGCTGCTTGGTGTGACGTTGCCAGTTGCCGGCGCAGCCGGGCTGGTTTACCGCATGGGCCGGATTTTCGAGCTTCCCCGCCAGTGGCGCACCGCGCTGGCGGCCGCCGTCGTTTTCGGAACCGGATTAATCAGCTATGCCGTTGTCCTCAACGCGCATGTCCCCGCCGCCGTCCTGGTGCTGGCCGCTGCCGGATGTATGGTTCATCTTGTCGCCAGCGAAACCCCCTCCCGCGGCGGAAGATGGCTGGTTCTGGCCGGATTCTGCGCCGCGCTGGCCGCCACCATTGACTTGTCCGCTTCGGTATTTCTGCTGCTTTTCCTAGTCGTCATTCCCGTCATGCGTCTGCCGACCGCGCTCCGCGTCGGCGGCGTCCTGCTCTATCTCATCGGTGTCATACCGCCCATCCTGCTCCATGCCTCCCTGACCGTTCCGCTGACCGGAAATATATTGCCGGGAGCGATGCACCCCGAACTGGCCATTCATCGCCGTCTCCGCATCGACGAGCCGGCCGTTGACGCTTCTCCCGATGAACCCGGTTTGTATGCGGCATCCGATCTGGCCGACGATCCCGATGCCAATCCTCCGCCGCCCACATTCTGGCAAAAAGTTGAGCGCGGGATCAGCAGCTTCGCCTGGACCCTTCTCGGCGATCACGGCCTTCTGGTTCACTTCCCGGTTGTCGTCCTCGGCATTGCCGGCATGTTTGCGGTCATGCACCGGCATTGGCCGCTCACCACCAAGGTTCTCGCCGCCGACGCCGCCATCGCGGCACTGATCGGCATCCTCGGCTTTTCCATGATCCACTACGGCGCATCCGCCGCCGCCTTTGGCACTCCCTGGTTGATCGTTTTCCTGCCGTTCCTTTTCTTCTGGTCCGGCGCCTGGCTCCGCCGCCCGCATCGCGCCCCGGCCTGGGCCCTCGCCGGTCTGCTATTGGCCTTCAGCATCGTCGTGTCATTGATTGGCGCCACCGACCCCATGCCCGCCGGCGGATACAGCAAATACACAGCCATCTCCGCCCTGCACGATCTGTTCAATTCCCCGCCGCCGGTGATTCGCACGGCGATGGCCGATCGATAAGCGATGACGGCTTGGTCCGTCGGCAGTCCGCCGATCTCCAGCACCGGCCGAATTTCGACGCTTCCCTTGCGCGATCCGGAAATTCCTCGTCGATCAAGCCTGCACGAGAACCATCCAGGGGACGCCAAAGCGGTCGGTAAGCATGCCGAAGTTTGAAGAAAAAAATGTCTTGCCCAGCGGCATGCTGACCTTGCCGCCGCTCGCCAGGGCGTTGAACAGTCTCTCGGCTTGGGCGTCATTCGGCGCGGCCAACGAGAGGCAAATCCCACTGAACTTTGCCTGACCCGAGCAGCGGCCGTCGGATGCAAATACCGTCGAGTCCCCGATGCGCAGGGCGGCGTGCATGACCTTATTCTCGGTGCCCGGCGTGGGGCCGGTTTCCGAGCACGATTTTGGCATGTCTTTAAAACGCATGAGCACGGTTACTTCCGCGCCCACCGCGCTCTTGTAGAATTCGATCGCTTCATCACAACGACCGTCGAAAGACAGATATGGGTTTACGATCATGATATCTCCTTAAAATATAAGTTGAATGACGCATGTGGAAATCGATGCGCCCGACGATGATTCGACCTGGCCCGTCGCGCGATCGTGCATTCGTATTCTCGTCGGCCATTTCGCCGTCAAATGATACTTATTCGGAAGCCGCCCGTATCGCCTCCGCCAAGTCCACCTTCCCTTCATACAAACTTCGGCCCACGATGACGCCCCAGACGGGCAATTGCTTGAGTTGCCGAATGTGTTCAATGCTGCCGACGCCTCCGCTGGCGATGACGGGAACCTTTCCCGCCTCAGCCACGGCCCGGGTCTGCTGAAGATTCGGACCCTGGAGCATTCCGTCCTTGGCCACGTCGGTATATAAAATTCCCGCCAATGGCCAATCGCTCACCTCTTTGGCCACGTCAACCGCCGAGCGCGACGATGTCTGCGTCCACCCGCGCACGGCGATCACTCCCTCTTTCGCATCCACGGCCAGCACGATGCGTCCGGCGTATTTCGCCTCATGAGCCAGTGAATTGAACCACGGCCAGTCCTCCATCGCCTTGGTTCCCACGACGATGCGCCGAACGCCTGCTTCCAGAAGCCGGTCGATGTCCTGGCGCTGGCGAATGCCCCCGCCTGCCTGCACCGCCACGCCGGCCGCCGCGGACAAACGTGAAATCATCTCCGTCTGCACCGGGCGCCCTTCCTTGGCGCCGTCGAGATCGACGACGTGCATCCACGTGGCCCCGGCCGCTGCGAAAGACCGAGCGGTTGCGACCGGATCGACCTCGTAGTCGATCTGCCGCGCGTAATCCCCCTGTTGCAGGCGAACCACCCGTCCGCCGCGGAGATCGATGCTGGGAACGACAATCAGTGACATAAGTTGCGAGTACAAGTTGCAAGTGCAAGTTGGATAGATTACCTGCCACTTGCGCTTGCAACTTGTACTTCCAATCGAATTTTAATTCCCTTTCCCGCGCATACAATCCACAAGCTGCTTTTATCTCTATCTATGCACGATCGCCTCGAAAAACTCGCCGAGAAAGCCAGGGGCCTGCCGAAATCCCCCGGCGTCTACCTCATGAAGGATGACAAGGGCCGGGTCATTTACGTCGGCAAGTCCGCCAGCCTGCGCGATCGCGTCGGCAGTTACTTCCAGGCGGGAACCCGGCTGGAATTCAAAAAGTCCGGCCTGATCGACCAGATCGTTGATTTCGAAGTCATCCAAACCGACAGCGAGGTGGAAGCGCTTCTGGCCGAGAACCGGCTCATCAAGGACATCCAGCCGCGTTACAACGCCCGACTACTGGATGACAAGACGTTTCCCTATCTCATGATCACCACCGGCGAGGAGTTCCCCGGCGTTTACGTCACGCGACAGCCGCTGAGCGAAGGCGTGAAACTCTATGGCCCCTTCACCAGCGTCCATTCGCTCAAGGAAGCGGTCACGCTGCTTCAGAAGGCGTTCAAATTTCGCACCTGCCATTTGGAGATTTCCGAATCGGACGACAATCGCCGATTCTTCCGTCCCTGCTTGCTCTATCCGATCAAGCAATGCACGGCTCCCTGCGCCGCCAAGATTTCCCGTGAAACCTACCGCTCCGACATCGGCCGGCTGATTCGTTTCCTCGACGGCGATAAAAAAACCGTCCTTCACACGATGGAAAAGGAAATGCTCCAGGCCAGCAAAGATCTGAATTTTGAGCTTGCCGCCCGCTTGCGCGATGAGATTAAAGCCCTGACCGCCCTGGGCCAGCGGGCGGGCAAGGGCGAGCAGGAATATTGGCAGCCCGAGGCGTTCGTCACCGATCCCAAGGAGGGGATGGAGAAATTGCAGGAAGTTCTGTCTCTGCCCGAGCCGCCGAGGATCGTTGAAGGAATTGACATCGCTCATCTTCAGGGCGGGGAAACGGTCGGCAGCAAGGTCTGCTTCATCGACGGCGTCCCGTTCAAGGACTGCTATCGCCGGTACAAGATCAAGCACGGCCAGGGGAACAACGATTATTTGAGCATCCAGGAAGTCGTCAGCCGCCGATATCGCGAAGCCGGGGCCAGCAACGAATTGTTCCCCGATGTCATTCTGATCGACGGCGGCCTGGGCCAGCTTCACGCGGCCATGGACGTTTTCAAGACGATGAACGTGAAGCCGCCGATGGTGATTTCATTGGCCAAAAAGGAGGAACTGGTCTACATCCAGGCCCGTTCCGAGCCGGTGCGGCTGGCGCGCAACAACCCGGCTCTGCGGCTCCTGCAATACATCCGCGACGAGGCCCATCGATTCGCCCAGCACTACCATCACATTTTGCGACGAAAAGCGCAATTAGAGGAGGATGTGAAACAGGGCCGGCGTCCGCCGCGGCGGAAGAAGACGGAATTCACGCCGCCCGTCGACCCAAAGCCGCCGGCGCAGGAGCCGGCGACGGGTGCAAATGATTTGGGGACGTAGCGCCACGCCGACGATTGAATGGTAAACTATATCCCTCGGGAGAAAGCCTATGTCGATAACATTCGATTTGCCAACGTCGATTGAGCAAAGCCTTCGTCGGGAGTTGGGCAATCTCGAACAGGCTGCAAAGGAAGCCGCGCTGGTTGAACTCTACCGTCAGGACAAGCTCACCCACCACGAATTTTCGCAGGCGCTGGGTTTGGATCGGCTTGAAACCGAGGCGGTTCTCAAGAGGCATAACGTCACGGAAGACTTTCCGACGAGAGAACAATACAATGCCGCCCTATCCCGGCTGCGAGCGATAACAAATACGTGATCGTCGTTTCCGACACCACTCCCCTAAACTATCTCGTGCTCATCAATGCGATTGATGTGCTTCCGAAGCTGTTCCAGCATGTGTACGCGCCACGGGCGGTGCTCCGCGAGCTTAATCATCCGAAGGCCCCCGAGGTTGTGCGGCGATGGGCCGAGGCGCGTCCTGCTTGGCTGAAAGTAGTAGACCCATTGTCTCGGCTTCCTTCCACGGCCCGGCTCGGCCCTGGTGAAGCCGATGCGATCTCGCTCGCCAAAGAGAGCCACGTTCTGGATATTCTCATGGACGAACGCCGGGGTAGTACGATCGCCATTCGGGAGGGTTTGTTTCCCTTGCCGACTTTGGCAATTATCGAGCGCGCTGCCGAGCAAAATCTTTTGGACCTCCGCGCCGTTCTTGAAAAGCTTCAGCAAACCACTATCCGAATTCCCGGTGAACACCTGATCGCCGCGATAGAGCGAGAGGTGGCGCGGAAGCTGGCACAAAAGCCAATCAAATAAGACCTGCTCGATAGCCGGATTTCCGCTTACGTCCCGACCTAAAATCCGATATCGTTTTCGCAGTGATGGATTCCACCCAGGGCAAACTTCTGTTGGCTTCGCCGCGATTGGCCGATCCGAATTTCGCGCGGTCGGTCGTGCTCATGGTTCAGCACAATGATCAGGGCGCCCTGGGGTTGATCCTGAATCGTCCGCTGCAGATCACGGTCCAACAGGCGTGCGAACAGAGCCTTGGCGAGCCGTGCGAGGTCGAGGGCGTGCTGCATCAGGGCGGCCCGTGCGAGGGGCCGCTGATGGTTCTGCACGGCAACGAAATGGTCAAGGATGCCGACGTTCTCCCCGGCGTCTTTTTCACCACCGAGAAATCCAAGATCGAATCGCTGCTGAAGAACCAGCCTGGCGCGGCGCGGTATTTCGTCGGATACGCCGGTTGGTCGCCGGGGCAGCTCGAGGCGGAAATGGAGATGGATTCCTGGATCGTCGCCGACGCTCAACCGGCCCATGTGTTCGAGGAGGACTCCAACCTCTGGCTGATGCTGATGCGCCGGCGGCTGCTGGGGCAGTGGGTCGATCCGTCGCGAATTCCGGATGACCCGACCGTCAACTAAATCAGAGTCCCGGCGCGCCGGGATCTTTTCATGAGCGGCTTGCGCGTCGGTATTATCGGGTTCGGCCGGATCGGATCGCAGCACGCCCATTGGCTCGAGAAATGCCAAACCATTCGCGCCGCTGCCGTAGCGGATGTCACACCGGCCCGGCGGGCGTTGGCACAACACTGCGGCCTTGCCGTCCACGAACAAATCGACGCCCTGAACGCCGATCCCTCCATTGACGCGGTTCTGATATCCACGCCCACGTCCATGCACTTCGAGCACGCCTCCGCCGCCCTGTGCGCCGGCAAGCACGTCATGCTCGAAAAGCCGATGGCCATGGATTTGCCGCAGTCGCTCGAACTGGTGGAACTGGCCCGTTCCCGGCAACGCGTGCTGAGCGTTTTTCACAATCGCCGATGGGACGCGGATTTTCTGGCGGTGAGTCATGCCGTCGCCGCTGGCGTCTTCGGCAAGATCATCAACGTCGAAAGCCGATTGGGCCAATGGGCCAGTTGTGTCGGTCCCGCGGCTCGGGAATACCGGCCAAATTGGCGCAATGAAGCCGCCTTCGGCGGCGGGGGATTGCTCGATTGGGGCAGCCATTTCCTCGACCAACTCTGGCGTCTCCTCCGGCCTGCCCGGCCGCTGCGCGTTTTCGCCCAGCTTCGTCAGAACATTTGGTCCACCGACTGCGATGATTTCGCCCGCATCTGCATCGACTTCGACAACGGCGCCGTCGGCCTCGTAGAGATCAATACGACGACCACGCACCCGCTTCCCCGCTGGCACATCGACGGAACCGCCGGCTCGGCGCAAAGTCCACACAGTCCGGATTTCAACGTGAACCGCTGGGCCGAGCTTGAATTTTCCCCCGCCGATCCGGCCCAGCCGCCGCGTCGTCTTTCGCTCGCCCCGGCCGGCTTAACCGAGTGTCAAATCTGGGACCAATTCGCCGGCGCGATCGCCGGCAAACGCGAGCCGGCCGTGACACCCGACTCCGTTTTGCCGACGATGGCCCTCCTCGACGCCGCCCGGCAAAGCAGCAAAACGGGCGTCGCCGTTGCGGTGCGGGGCGATGCATGAGCGATATGTTGCCGATCCTGACCAATCATCGCCGCGTGACGCCGGAGATCATGGATGGTTCAGACATCACGGAATCCGCTCATCTAAGCGCTTTGGATGGGCTGCGGCGGATTAACAGGGCCTCCAACACAGTCCACTACATGATGAAACCAATAATCGCGCTGGCCCGGCGGGAAAATCTCAAGCGGATTTCGATGCTGGATGTCGCTTGCGGCGGCGGAGATGTGCCCATCGGCGTTGTGGCGGCGGCTCAAAACGCGGGCGTTGAGATTGATTTGACCCTTCTCGACCGCAGCGCGACAGCCCTTCGCAACGCCGCCGCGGCGGCCGAGCAGGCGGGGGTCGCCTGCCGTTGCGTCCAGGCCGATTGGTTGACCGAGAATCAGCAACGGAGTTTCGATGTCGTGACGTGCAGTTTGTTTCTCCACCATATTCCGGAGCCGGCGCAGGTGATTGAATTTCTAACGAAAATGCAAGCGATGGCCCGGCGGCAAGTGGTGATCAGTGATTTACGGCGAAGCCGAAGCGGATTTGTCATCGCGTGGATCGGAACCCGGCTCCTCAGCCGCAGCCCGGTTGTGCATTACGACGGGCCGGTCAGCGTGCGGGCGGCTTGGACAATCCGGGAGCTGGCGGGATTCGCGGCACGCGCTCGGATGAATGGAGTGCACGTTCATCGCTGTTGGCCTTGGCGCATGCTGCTGGTGTGGGAGAGGATGGGAGCAAACACCGCGTGAGCATTTCCGACACATTTTGGGATGCGGCGATCGTGGGCGCAGGCGTGGCGGGGGGCGCGGCGGCGGCGATGCTTGCCGAGCGGGGGTGGCGCGTTCTGCTCATAGAAAAGTCCGCGTGGCCGCGCGAAAAAGTCTGCGGCGGATGCCTCACCGCCGCGGCGGCAGGTGCGTTTCGAGAAATTGGAATCGACGCGGCGATTCAGGAAGCCCAGCCGATCGATTCGGTTTTCTGGCACGCGGGCGGCGCGGCACTGGAGCTTTCCATTCCCGGCGAAATGGGGCTTTTGCGAGCGGACCTGGACGGGGCCGTCGTTTCGGAGGCGGTCCGCCGTGGATGCGAGTTTCTGCCCGGTGTTTCCGCATCGCTGTTGCCGGCCTCTGCGGGCGATTCGTTCCGCAGCCTGAAATTGCAATTCTCCGATCGCATGGAGACCATTCGCGCCGGCGTCGTGCTCGCTTGCGATGGCATTAGCGGAACATTTCTCGCCGGCGAAACGTGGGCGAAATGGAGTGTCGCCCGCAACGCATGGATCGGCGTTGCGGCGACATACGAATCCGGTCCGTGGCCGATTCGTCCGGGCGCAATTCACATGCACGTTGGGAAATCCGGATACGTGGGATTGGTTTGCTTGCCGTCGCGCCGCCTGCACATGGCGGCGGCCCTCGATCCGGTTGCGTGCCGGAGGGCGGGGGGACCCGAGGCGCTGGTGCGCGAGATTCTCCGTTCCTGCGGAAGGGCGATCCCAACTGGATCGGAATCGCCGCGGTTTCGCGGCACGGGCGTGTTGACGCGTCGGCGCAAAAATTTCGGCGGCCATCGCGTCCTGGCGGTCGGCGATGCGTGCGGATATGTCGAGCCGTTCACCGGCGAGGGGATGGCCTGGGCGGCGACGGGAGCGAGGCAGATCGTTCAGATGCTGCCGTCGCCTCGGCAAGCGTGGCCGGCAGATTTGCCCGAGCGTTGGAAACGAGATCATCATCGGCTCATCGGCCGGCAACAACACTGGTCTCGCGCGCTGCGACCTATGATGCACCATCCGGCAGTGCTGACCGTGGGCATTGCCGTGGGAAGCGCCATGCCGGCGATCGCAAACTGGATCGCCGCTCATGTGTCTCAGCCGCGGCAAAAGGAGATGCGACATGACTCGATTGGCCGCTACGGCTTCCCCAAAACACCAGGGGAGATTATCCACAACCATTCTGGGCATCGGAACGGCGACCCCGACGGCCGTGTCGCAGGAGCGGATACTTGATGTGGCAATGGACCTGGGCTGCCATGGCCCCGAGCAGCGGGCGTGGCTGAAGCGGTTGTCTCTGCGCAGCGGAATCAAATCGCGCGGCTCGGTGCTGGCCCGCGACGGAGATGACCAACTGGAGGCGCCAAGAAAATTCTATCCGCCGGCCACCGGCCCCAATGATCGCGGCCCCACCACGGCGGCTCGCATGGAGCGGTATGCGCGCGAGGCTCCGGTTCTGGCCCTTCAAGCGGCCGCGGCGGCGCTGGAGGATGCCCAGGTCGATCCGGGGCAAATCACGCATTTGATCACCGCATCCTGCACGGGATTTTTCTCGCCGGGCCTGGATGCAACGCTGATCGAAAAGCTTTCTCTTCCGCGCGAGGTGCAAAGATTGCACGTGGGGTTCATGGGCTGCCACGCGGCGTTCAACGCCCTGGCGGCGGCGCGCGACGCAGCGGCGAATCCCAATGCGAAAGTCCTGGTTTGCTGCGTGGAATTGTGCAGCCTGCACCTGGCCTACGGCACCGATCCCGGCAAGCTTGTCGCCAATGCACTGTTTGCCGACGGCGCGGCGGCGGCGGTCATTGGCCGCATTTCCGATGGCGGCGAAGGCGCCTGGCATCTCGACGACTTTTCCAGTTATCTCATCCCAGACAGCCCAGATGCCATGACCTGGACGATCGGCGATCATGGATTTGAAATGACCCTCGCGGCGGGAGTCCCGGCAATCATTCGCCGGCATCTCGGCTCCTGGTGCGAATCGTGGCTCGCGCGGCGCGATCTGAATATCTCTGATATCGCCGGCTGGGCGATTCATCCCGGCGGTCCCAAGATTCTAGCGGCTGTTGGCGAAGCGCTGGAACTGGAGCCGGAAGATTTGCGATTCTCGCAGGCCGTGCTGGCCCGCCACGGAAATATGTCTTCGGCGACGATCCTCTTTATCCTCCGACAGATGGCCGGCGAAGTCTCCGGCCCCTGCGTCGCCATAGGACTGGGGCCGGGACTGATGGCCGAGGGAATGCTGCTGAATCGGTAGGTCTTATCCCAGCTTCTTCAAAAATTCCGCGACGCGATCGAGGCCCTTGTCGATCTGCTCCATGCTCGTGGCGAAGCTGAATCGCACATGGGTATCGAACCCGCAGTCGTTTCCGGGAACCACCGCGACGTGGCTCTGCTCCAATAGCGCGGCGGCAAAAGTGACCGCGTCGGTAATGCGACTGCCGCCGATGCTCTTGCCGAAATATGCGCTGACGTTCGGAAACGCATAAAACGCGCCCTGCGGCCGGACGCAGGTGATTTTCGGCAAAGCCGTCAGTCGCTCCCAGATGTGCCGGCCACGCTTCTCGAATTGCTTGCGCATCTGTTCGATGCTCTCGGCCCCGCGCGGATCGCTCAGCGCCAGCGCCGCCGGAACCTGCGTGAAGCTCGTGATATGGCTGGTCATCTGGCTTTGAAGCTTGTTGATGGCGTCGATCGCCGTTTTTGGACCGCCGACGTATCCGATGCGCCAGCCTGTCATCGCAAAACTCTTGCTGTGACAGTTGAACGTCAGCGTCCGCTCCAGCAAATCCGGATGCAGCGTGGCGAAACTGACCGATTTCAGGCCGTCGAACACCAGCTTCTCGTAAATCTCATCCGAAAAGACGATCAGTTGCGGTTGCTTGGCCACAACATCGGCCAGGGCTTTCAACTCCGCCGGCGAATACGCATGGCCGCCGGGGTTGCTGGGGCTGTTGATGATGAGCACTTTGCTCTTTGGTGTGATGGCCGCGTCAAGCTGCGATGGCGAAATCTTGAACCCGTTTGCCTCCTCGCCGCGAACGAATTTGGATACTCCGCCCGCCAGCTTCACCTGTTCGGGATAGCTCACCCAGTACGGGGTTGGAATGATCACCTCTTCGCCGGGATTCAGGATGGCCATGAAGGCCATGTAAAGGCAGTGCTTGCCCCCGGCGCCGGTGCTGATCTGGTCGGCCTTGTACGGTAGGCCGTTCTCGACGTTGAACTTTTTGGCGATGGCTTCCCTCAACTCTGGCAAACAGGGCGTCGGAGTGTATTTGGTTTGGCCCTTGTCCAGGGCAGCCTTGGCGGCATCCTTGATAAACGCGGGTGTATCAAAATCCGGTTCTCCCGCGCCGAAGCCCACCACGTCGATTCCCGCCTTTTTCATGGCATTGGCCTTGGCGGAGACTGCCAGGGTGATCGACTCGGAAATCAGCTTCATTCGCTCGGCCAAGGGAAACATAAATCCACTCCGCGGTTAGGGCAGGGAACGGTATCGCGGGAAACGCGGGAATTCAAGGAATGACAATCTGAACTTTAGCCATTTTTCGGTCTTTTTATGAACCCGGGGACTCCGCAAAACACCATGCCGACCGTCCAATTGTGTTTGTCTAAGAACACAAATGAAGGAGGTCGGCATGGATGCCGCCTTGGTATCGGGCTGGATGGCCCTCTGTCAACTGCTCGCGCCGGCTTTCACGCAGCCGACCTTCACCGTCTTTGTTCACATCGCCACCGGATGGACCCGGTGTCGCTCCAAGCCGACGGTGACGAATCTGGTTCGACCGACGCGGGATCAACGCCGCGACCGAAGGCCAAGACTCCGCGATCGACTTGAACATCGACGACACGACCTGCGGCCGGTGCGGCAAGCACATCGCCTGGGCGGGGTACTTCAAGGACGCCCCTTCTTCCCCAAAAAGCTACAGGATGGCATCCCGTGGGCTTCCCTTCCTCTCCCATTCCCACCGATGTGATATAACCACACCTCGCCCATGGGCAGCCGATCCCTGGACAAACCCCTGGAATCTCTGGACGCGAAAGTCGCCGCCCTGCGCGCCCGCGCGCCCGCCGGCGCAACCGCCATCGACCGCTGGCGTGCCGATGCCGCCGCCGCACTGTTCCACCTCCGCCGAAAAGATCAGCACCCCCTGATCGTCTGCATCCTCGGCGGCACCGGAACCGGAAAGAGCACCTTGGTCAACCGCCTGCTGGATGCGAATCTTTCCTCCGCCAGCTTTCGCCGAACCTTCACCGCCGGCCCCGTCGCCATCGCCGCAAAATCCGGCGATGTCCCCGAAAACTGGCTCGGCCTTCCCCGCGCGCTCGCGTTGCCGTCCGATCTGCCCGTCCGCGGCCAGAGCGATTCGCTGATTGTGATCGAGTCCCCTCACGATCTCCTCGGCCACGTGGTCCTGGTGGACACTCCCGATTTGGACGGCGACCAGCCTCCGCATCACGCCCAGGCCGATCGCGCCTTTCGCTGGGCCGAGGCGATTGTCTTTCTCGTCTCCCCCGAAAAATATCAGATGACCGAATTGCTCCCGTATTATCGCCTCGCCCGTCGTTACGCGATCCCCGTCCTGTTCGTGATGAACAAGTGCGAAACGCCGCAGATGCTTGCGGATTATCGCCAAATGGTTTCCGCCGATCGGGAAGATCCTCCGGTCTTTGCCGTCCCGCGCGACGACGCCGCCTACGAACCGCCCACGCAATCCAATTTGCCGTCGCTGCGCCAGGCGATCGCTTCCCTTCACGCCGCCGATGACGCGCCGCGCCTTTCCGGAATGTCCCTGCGAATCACGGATGTGCTGGGCCGCCTGCGCGACCAGATCACCGCCCCCTTGCGCGGCCAGCGGCGGGAAGTCGATGCCGTTGTCTCCGCCCTGCACGCCATGGAAACTCCGGCTCCCGGCGTTGACGTGAATCCCATTACCGAGCAATTGCAACGCCGCTTGCAGCAGCGCAGCGTCCTTTACCTGATCGGCCCGGGCCGGATCCTCGACCGTGTTCGTCAAGTCCCGGGAATCCTCGTGCGCCTGCCGCGATCCGCCTGGGAACTGGTGATGCACGGCCGCGCGAATCTCAAATCTCCCTCGGCCGAGGATGATCTCGCCGCCTCGCGCCAATTACCCGATTTCAACGCAACGCTCGTCGATCAGTTCACGATCATCCAAAGCCGGATTGACGACGCCATCCGTTCGGTTTCCTGCGGCGCCCGATGGCTCGCCGACCCAGCCGGCCAATACGCCCAATCCAAGATCGATCCCTCCGACGCGGGAAAAATTGCCGACGATGAATTGAAGCAGTTGAACGACTGGCTGCAAAAGCGTTGGAACGCCACGCCGCGCGACACGGTTTTGCTGTTGAAATTATTGCGTCACCTGCCCGGCGGCGAGAAGCTGACGCAATGGACCGAGGCCGCTCCGTACCTGCTGGCAATCATCGTCGCCGCCCACCACGCGATTTTCGGCCACGTGGATCTGATGATCCTCGGCGGATATTCGGTCGCGACCTGGCTCACCGAGCGCCTGAGCAACGAGGTCGCCGCCCGCACCCGCCAGGCGAATCGCGCCATCGCCATGCGTTTCGAAAAGCTTGCGCGCCACCAACTTCACCGCACCATCGCCTGGATCGAATCCCGCGCACCGAGATTGACGGAGATCGACGCGATTGAATCGTTGGCCAATGACCTGGAGGAATCCTGCGGCAAACAGTGAAAATACAAACACACGGAAGAATTTTAGCCACAGATGTGAATCAGATGCACACAGATAATACAAAGCATAAGAAGCAATCATTTCCATTGCATTTCATCTGTGCGCTTCTGATTTTTATCCGTGGCAGGTCGTATTTATTCTTTTGCCGGTAAAAATGAACTCTTCACAAACCGAACAACTCGTCCGCGAAACGATGGAACTGACCGGAGCATCCGCCCCTGCGCTTCTCGACCCCGACGCCCCCGTGCTGGAATCGGACACCGACCAGGCCGGTATTTACCTCGTCGGACTTATCGGCGGCAAAGAGGTCGGCAAAAGCGCCCTGGTGAACGCCCTCGTCGGTTCTCCGATCACTGATGAAACCTCCCACGGCCCCGGCACGGAAACGGTCGTGGCCTATGTCCACCGCGCCCGCCAGGCCGAGGCCGAGCAGTTGCTCCAGCGCGCCGCGCCTGGAAAATTCCGAATCGTACCGCACGACCAGTCCCGCCTCGGCGGCCAGGTGCTGCTCGATTTGCCCGACATCGACAGCCGATTTACCTCGCACGTCGAACTGACCCGAAAAATGCTCCGGCACATGCTCTTTCCCATCTGGATTCAAAGCGTCGAGAAGTACGCCGATATTCAGCCCCAGAATCTTTTGGCCAAGGTGGCGGCCGGCAACGATCCCAAAAATTTCCTCTTCTGCCTGAACAAGGCCGACCAGCTTCCCGCGAACGATCAGGCCCAGGACCTCCGCGAAGATTACGCCCGGCGAATGGGGCTCGTCCTGTCGCTCGATTCCCCGCCGCGGGTATTTCTGATCTCGGCCCGGCGACCCACCGAGTTCGATCTGCCTGAACTTTCACGATTGCTGTCGCGCGAGAAATCGCCCGATTCCCTGGCCGAATCGCGCGATCTCGCCGTCCACCGCCGTATGGGCACGCTGATGGCCTGGCTGATCGACCAGGATTTGCCCGGCCGATCCGCGCGCCTCGCCCGCCTCGACGACGAGGCGGCCGAACTGCTCTCCCAGCGCCTCGGCGTCCCGCTGGTCGAAACCGCGGTCCCCGCGATGACGGACGATCCCGCCTATCGCATGGTGATGACCGATGACGTCTTCGCCCGCCGCGTGGCACGCTGGCCAATCGTCAACCTGCTGCATTCCCTGCTCTCGCCCCTGCGAATGCTGATCCGCGAAAACGCCGCCGCCGGCTCATTCTTCGCCGGCCCCCAGGCCCTGGTCGATGCCCACCTGAAAATCCCCGCCGGCCCCGTTGCCACACTCATCCAATCCGCCTTTGGCCAGCTCTACCAATCCGACCCCGCGATCGCCGGCTTGTACTCGCACAAAAAGCTTTGGGAGCCGATGGAATCCCAAATGGCCCAGACCCGACTGCGCCGCAAATTGACCGAAACCGTCCAGCGCCAACGCCAGACGATTCGGTCAAAACTCTCCGGCCGAACCGGAATCGTCGCCCCGTTCATTCGCATCCTGCTGACCATCGGCGCCCTGCTCTGGTTCCCGTTCGTTCAGCCCGTTCTGCAAGCGATTCTCACCGGCCATTCCGCCATCGGCACCGTTCGCGATGTCGGAATCCTGGTGGTCGAAGTCATCAGCGCCGAATCGCTGCTGAGAAACGCGATCTTTCTCATCATCTGGTATCTGCTGATCTGGTCACTCTTGCGCTGGGGCACAAAGCATCGCGTCGAGCGGTTCCTGACCCGTTGGAAGAGCGTCGATGACGCCGACGATTCCCTGAACCTGACAACGCGATCGTTGGCTTGGATCGATGAGCTATTGGAGCCGATCCACGACGCCCGCCAAACCGCCGAGGACTTGGCCCGCCGCGTTGAGGAATTGCGCGGGGAGCTGGCGGCGCAAAAGAACGCAGCTTAAATCGATCTGCCCCTCCCCGCGCCTGCACGCAAGAAAACAGCGAGCGAAAAAAAAAGTTGACTTCCGGCCACAACGTGTATATACACTTAACTATGGAACATTACCGTGCCGATCCCGAGTTTCTCGCCTGTCGCGGGTGCGTCTGCGCGGCCCTGCGGCGGGCGAGCCGGGCGGTGACTCAGCACTACGAGCGGTCGTTTCGAGGCACGGGTTTGCGTGCGACCCAGTTCTCGCTGCTTACTGTGCTGACGCAGACCGGACCACAGGCTCTGTCGGCCCTGGCCGCCGGGGTGGGGCTGGAGCGGACGACGCTGACGCGTAACCTCCGATTGATGCAGGCCAAGGGCCTGGTCCGTGTGCGCTCGATCGATGCGGACCAGCGGGTGCGGCGCGTGGAACTGACGCGCGCCGGCCGCGCCGCGGCCGAGAAGGGCCTTCCCGCGTGGCGCAAGGCGCAGGCGTCGGTTGCGCCCATCCTTCGACGGCACAAGTTAGGAGATTTGCCGATCGTGCCCAGCAACTGATTTTTTTCACCAGATATGTGTATTTACACGGAGATGCATTATGACAACCTTTGATGTCATCGGCGGCGTCGAGTTGACGATGTCCGCGGCCATTGTCGTGGCGACCCTGAGCGTTGTGATGGGACAGGAAGCGTCGCGGCGCGTCAAGCTGGCCGGGGTCCTGTCCGGGTGGTTCGTGTTCGTCGTGATCCTGGCCGCCACGGGGGCGCTGGGTGACGTACATGGAACCGGTTCGCTGGGTGTGGGGCTGGCGGTGGCGGCGCCGATCGTGTTGATGTTCCTCGCGCTCATGCGCGTGCCCTTGCTGCGCGAAGCGCTTGACCGCGCCCCCCTGTCGGTATTGGTCGGGGTGCATGTCACGCGGGTTCTGGGCGTAAGCTTCCTCATCCTCCACGCGAGCAGCCGTCTGCCCGCGCCGTTCGCCCCGGTGGCCGGATGGGGCGATATCGTTGCCGGCCTTGCCGCCATTCCCGTGGCGTGGATGGTTCACAGCCGGGCCAAAAACTGGCGAGCGGCGCTGGCGGCGTGGAACGTGTTCGGGCTGGCCGACCTTGTCGCGGCGGTGAGTTTGGGCGTGCTCTCGTCGCCCGGTCCGCTCCGTCGGATTTTTGCTGAGCCTGGAACGGGTTTGATGTCGACCCTGCCGTGGTTCCTGATTCCGGGCTTCCTCGTGCCGCTGCTGTTCACGACGCACCTGGCGATCTTCTACCGCCTGGCAAAGTCGGCGGGTGCTGACGATTCGCATGCTTCGGCGAGCGGCGGTCAAATGCCGAAAAACGGGGACGCAGCCAATCCCGTTCGGCACGCGGTTTGACGGTGCCGTTTCCGTTCAACCAAAAGAGATGCAGCGATCAGGTGCGACGATGAATTTGTCACAACTCCAATGCGCCATAACCGTGCCGAACGGGATTGGGACACGGCCAGTTTTCAAAAGCCGGAGCCTCTTTTGTTATGTTCGGGCCGATGTTTCAAACGCTTCGCCGCGGCGAAAAGCAACGAACCGGCAAATGGGACGCCTTGCGGCGTTCCCGAAGCCCAGTTGAATTTTTCCGCGACCGTAAGTGAAAAATATAGGCGTAACTTAAAGCAACGTAATTTGTTTGCGTATACTAATTATTCGCCGAAAAAGTGTCTAACATGTCTAGGGCCTCCGACGCCGCGATCACGGCTCTTTGACGGGTGATCTGCGGCAATACAGAACAAAACCTAACGCGATCCCGACGCCGAAGGGCCAGATGGCGTAGCGGTCGAAGAGTTTCTGGCCGGTGTCTTCGAGCGCCTGGACGGCGTCGCTGGTTCGATCGGCGGTGATCGGCCAGGTGTTTGCGAAGCCGCCGAACGGCGGGGCTGAGGGTTCGCCGACGGCGTTGCAGTAGTTCTCGGTTTCGACAATCGCCTGGGCGACGAATTGCTTGATCTCCAGCACCCGGCTTCCGCCGATCAGGCTCACCACGGCCAGCACGAACAGCGGGAACCAGAATCCGGTGCGCTCGCGCGATTTCTCGTAGATTTGTGCGTTGCGCGGCTTTCCCCAGAACAGGAGCATCCAGCAGCGCGTCATGTACAGAGCGGTGACGGCCGAGATCGCGGCGGGGATGACGAAGAAACACCAGTAAAGCGGGTCGTGCGTGGCGCGGGCCGAAAGATCGGCGAACGCGCCGGCGTGGGCGAGGATCATCTCGTTGCTGTAGTAGCCGCAGGTGAATGGAGCGCCGGCCATCGCGAGCAGGCCGATGGCGAAGCAGGCGGCGGCCAGCGGCATTTTGCGCATCAAGCCGCCGAATTGGGTCAGATCCTGATGGCCGTGGGCGGCATGAATGACGCTGCCGGCGGAAAGAATCAGCAGCGATTTGAAGAACGCGTGCGTGAGCAGATGGAACAGGCCGCCGATCCAGCTCCCGATTCCGATGGCCATGAACATCAGCCCGAATTGGGAGACGGTGCTGTAGGCGAGGATGCGGCCAAGCTCGCGCTGGAAGAGCGCGGCGCCGGCGCCGATGACAAGGCTCATAAGGCCGACGACCGCGATGCAGAGTTTGGCCGTGGGAGTGAGGATGGGATAAATTCGGGCGATCAGATAAAGGCCCGGCGCGGTGAGGGTCACGCATTGAACGATCGCGGCGGCGGGCGCGGGGGAGCGACTGACGGCCGGCAGCCAGAAATGCAGGGGGAACAAGGCCGACCTGCACGCGGCGCCGCAGAACAGCGCGAGGCCCGCGACGGTCAGAGCTGCGATGGAAATCGGCGAGGCGGGCGGCAGATGCATCGCGGGATTTCCGGCGGGCCAGAGCCAGCGATCCAATTGCAATATCGTGGCGTTGCCCAGGTCATGGAAGAGGATTGCCATGCCCAGCAGGAAGCCGGCGTCGCCGATGCGCTTGACGACGAACGATGTCACGGCGGCGCCGCGCGTCGGTTGCTCATCCAGCCGGTTCACGAGCAGATATCCGCCGAGCGCGATCAGATACCAGAAGACGAAGATCGACAGGAGATTTCCCCCCAGGACGAACGCCAGCATCGAAAAGTAGAGCAGTTGCAGCGAAATGAAGAAGCGGGCAAAGCGTTTGTCGTCGCGCATGTAGCGCACGCTGAAGGCGTGCCCGAGGACCACGACCAGCGTGATCGTGTTGAACATGGCAATGGTGAGCGTGTCGATATGGAGATTGAGCTGAAATAAGCCGGGGCGGTCGGGCGTGATGGGGGGGCCGATCGGAAGCCATTTGAAAGTCAGCTCGATGGGCTTGTCGCCGGGGCCCCAGGTCATACCGGCGAGTTGGCCGGCGTTGTACCAGGAGATCATCGCCCACATGCTGAGAGCGAAGCTACCGGCGGCGAATGCGGTGGCGACCCAGCCGGCCAGCGGATCGCCCATGCGTTTGCCGATGAGCAGCAACAGTCCGAACGACGCCAGCGGCAGCAGCGTCGCGAGGACCAGAAGCAGGGCGGGAATCGGCATGTATGGGCTCGATCGTCAAAGCAGTGCGCGGCCTGACGGGCTATTCCAGCAGCGCATCGACCTTGGCGGCGCAGATGAAATCGTTCTCCGACAATCCCTTGACCGCATGGGTGCTGTATCGAACCACGCAGCGGTTATAACCGACTTCCAGATCGGGATGGTGGTCCTCGCGATGCGCCACCCACGCAACGGCATTCACGAACGCCATGGTGTGGTGATAGTCCTTAAAGTTGTGAGTCTTGCGGATTTCGCCGTCGCGCAATTCCCAACCGGATATCTCCGGCAGCAGCAGGGAGATTTCGCCGTCCGTCAGGGCGGGGGTTCCGGGCCGACAGGCCTTGCAGCGTTTTTCTCTCAATGCGGATTTCATTGTCTACCTCATTTCAAAAGGGTGCTCGGCGGCATTGTATCCGATTGAATCCGCCGAAGGGCTTCGAACAGTGCAATGCCGACGGCGGCGGAGAGGTTGAGGCACCGTTCGGCGGGAATTTGCGGGATTCGCACGACCTTTGCCGCATGGTTGGCCAGGATTTCCGGGGCGATGCCCGAGGTTTCGCTGCCGAAGATCAGCCAATCGCCGTCGGTGAATTCGGTTTGCCACAATGATTTTTTGCCGGTGGTGGAAAAGAGCCAGATGGAGCCGCCCGGCGCGACGAAATCGAAGAAGGCTTTGGAATCATCGTGAACGGTGAGGCGAAGGCGCGGCCAGTAGTCCATGGCGCTGCGGCGGAGGTTTTTGTCGCTCAGGACGAATCCCAGCGGTCGGACCAGGTGCAGTTCGGTTCCCGTTGCGACGCAGGCGCGGGCGACGTTGCCGGTGTTGGGCGCGATCTGCGGCTGAAGCAGCGCCACCTTCAGCCGATGAGGGCGGAGCAGCGGCAGATTGGGATCGTCGATATCCATTTCCGTTTACGTGACGACGTTGCCTTGCCGATCGGCCTGAACGTAGGTGGAGGTTTCCGGACAGAATGCGGTGAGGCGTCCCACGGGGCTGAGGGCCGCGGCGGTGTCGAGCAGAACCATTTTTTCTCCGACGACGGGAATGAGTTTCCCGCCGCCGTGCGGGCTGTATCCGCTGCGCGTTCCGTAGTAATCGACGGGGGTGTGCCCGAAGAATCCCCTTCGCCGCCAGGCTTTTTTCTGATCGACCTCGGCCGGAGAAAATCGTCCCCAGGTGGCGGTTTTGCGGAGCGCGCGATCCACGTCGAGATAAGTCGTGGGGCTGGGGTCTTCATCCGGTGTTGCCGGCTCCCAGCGGGCGTGGACGACGAACAGGTCGGGTTCCTCGATCACCGGCGACAGGCCGCGGATGAATTGCCGATGCGCCTGCGGAACGCCGGCGATCAGACCGTCCAGGCCGGCCGATGTCGGATGATCCAGCACGGCGCGCATGGCGGCATCATCGGCGCCGTAACTCGCCAGCGTGTCGCGAAGGCCGTATTCCATGAACCATTTGTAAGCCGCCCACCGATTATTGTTCGTGAGTTGATCGACGTAGCTCTGGCCGTTGAGGATGACGTCGAAAATATCGTCATGATTGCCGCGGCAAAAACGAGCGCCGGAGAGTTTCAGCAGGAATTCGATGACGCCCTTGGAATCCGGCCCCCGGTTGACGTAATCGCCGACGAAGATCCAGTTTGGCGAAGGGTCGGTTTGGGCAACGGACTGAACCAGCCCTTTGAGTGGCGCGGCCATGCCGTGAATGTCTCCGACGATCCATCGCACGCAACTAGATTACCGGCCGATGGCTTGCATCGACAAGCGCATTATCGGCCTCTCACGAAAAAGCGGAGGTCTGGCCGAATACAAGAATCGTCGCCGCATACGAGATGGTGAAAGGGAGTTGTTCAATGCGATGCCGGACGCTGGTTATGGTCGTTGCCGCGGTTGGATTGGGGTTGGGGTGTGCCGCTTCTGTTTACGGGGATCCGATTACGTATGAAACGCAGGCCCGTTCGGTGTCGGCGTCCTCGTCGACCACAGGCTTTGCGCGCGGGGGAACGGCAGAGTCGCCGACGACCCTTCAGCAAAACCAGTCGCAGCAGGCAAACGGGTTCGGAGATTTCGACGGGAGCGCGTCCGCGACATCCGCGTTCGGCCCCAATAGTCCGATGTCGACAGCATCGTCGCAGCAGCAATCCTCTCTGAACGCCAATGGATTCAGCGCCAGCGGCAGCGTGACCGCGAATTCCAGCCTCGCCACACAAGTCGGCCCGGCCAGTTCATCCGCCAGCACGGCATTTCACATTACTTTCGACGTGTCGCAGCCCGAGTCGTACACCTTCAATGTGAATTTGAACAGCTCGGTTGATCCGGCCGTGCCAGGCAACACGTCGGCCAGCATTCGCTTCACCAACGCCCAGGGCGACAACGTGTTTGCTCCACTGACGACGGTGAATCTACCGGCTGTTCAGATTCAGGGCACGCTGGCAGCCGGCGTCTATTCGCTGGCAATGGATGCCCAGGCTGCGAGCAACGATCAAAGCACAAACTTCGTAAACTACAATTTCTCGCTGCTGGATGGAAGCGGCTCGCCCACGCTGTTAGACGGTAATTCAGGCGCGCCCGCCGTCCCACTCCCGCCGGCCGCTTCGGCAACGCTGGCTATGTTGGCAAGCCTGGCCGCCATCGGCTATGTGCGCCGCCGGTATCGGGGCTGGGTCCGGCTTGCGATGGTCTGAGAAAACCGACCGCATGGGTTAGATCGACATGTTGATTCCTGGTTTGGCAGGCTTGCTGCCGGTGACGGCCCGCTGCCTTTTCGCCAAATCGATGGGTGATGCCGTGGTCGATCGCCCTCGCCAAAAAAAAATCGCACGATTAGTTTTGTCCGGCTTGGTGTCGCGGGGCTTTATTTAAGCATCAAAGTCGCCGAGGGTACCTGATCGGCATCCCCTAGCCGCCGTTTCAAAGCAAATCCAAAAGCCTGACGCCGCCGCGTGTGGAAGGTATATTGGCGGTAGATTGACGCGAAGCCTTCTTCGAACCACGCGAGTGCTGGCATGCCTGTGTGTTCTGGCCATCGGCCGGGTGACGGCGCGCGCCGATGCGTTCGTGACCGACATATTCGGCAGAGATGTCAGCTCGTTTGGATTGACCGTTCCCGATTGGGAGGGGTACATGGCCAATCCGGCGATTCAGTTCACGATCACGCCGCCGCCGCAGGCGATTTCACCGCTGAAGGTGACGCTTTCCACCGTCGAACCGAGGCTTTATTTCGATTTGCCCAGCAAGGCCGGCTCGCAAGGCGCGGTCAAGGATCTGGTATTCACCAGCGCTGCGCCGCAGCGGGTTTTCATCGCGGTCTTTCCCGCCCGTGAAAAGCGGAATGAAGAAACGTTTCTGACTATTCAATTGCTCGACGGCGGTGGACGGCGCGCACAGGTGATCGTTCCAATCCATATCGTAACCGTCAAAAGCCAGCACGATTCCAGGACGTTCCCGATTGTGGTGGATTTTTCACAGGACCGGACCGGGTTTTACAGGGACCCCGAACATCGCGCCGTCTTTCAACAGGCGGCGGCGGATTGGGCGTTTTATCTGCGAGACATGCAACTCCAGCCGGTGGCGGCCGGTCAGGAAAAAACGTGGATTTGGGAACCCGACGGCTTCAGGAAATGCGACTTGGTCACCAATGCCAGCGATTTCACCGGCTTTCTGCTTTACGCATACGGGATCAACGGGCCACAGCTTCGTTCCGGCGGCGAGTCTTCCTCGGCCGGCGGGTTTCAGCAGACCGCCGACGGCACGCTTCCCGTCCGCCGATCCGGCGGCGTGGAAACGGAAGTCCTTGGAAACTACAACACCCTGCACTGGATGTCTCCGCTTATTGCCGATGAGCAGTGGTGGCAGGCCACCAATCTTCAGGACGTTCCCAACGATCTCTATTCGATCCTGCATCATGAGATAGGCCACGCGCTTTTTTTCCATCCGGACAACCCGAAATTTCCCCGCAACGGAGTTTTGAAAGACGCGGCCATTCGTGCCTACCTCGGAACCAACATCAAAACCGATCTGCGGGATCATTTCGACGGTTTCATCGACCCGGCAAGCCTGCACGGCGCCTTCGGCAACGAATACCACGGCAAAACCCCCTACGGACGCTGGCTGATTACCAAGCTGGATCTCCTGTGCGCCCAGGCCGTGGGATATAAGCTGCGCGATGTCGCGCCGCTTCTGCCGTTGTCGATTCAGACCGACAGCCTGCCGATTGCGCCGCTGCGGCGCGCTTACGATGCGACCTTTTCGGCTCAAGGCGGAATTCCCGTGTACGACTGGCAGGTCGATACCGGCAGCCTGCCGCGTGGACTGCACCTCGATCGTTTCACCGGCCGAATCACCGGAGCGGCAACCCGGGCCGGCGACTATCGATGCACCGTGAAAGTGCGCGATTATGACGCCCACAGCCCCGGCGTCTCGCGGGAATATCATATAACGGTGTCGGGATGAACGATTTGTGCCCGCATCCTATGGTGATGTTCGGCCGGCTGCACAGAACTGCAAAATCGAGTAACTTGCCCACATGGTCCGTTTCATTCGCGTTGAGCCCGGTTTCTTTCGGCCGGAAAACTGCACCATTGTTGGCGCTGTCTCCATCGGGGCTGACAGCAGCATCTGGTTCGGGGCCGTTATTCGCGGCGACGTGGCGCCGGTGGCGATCGGGCAACGCGTTAATGTTCAGGATAACGCCGTCATTCATTGCGACAGCGGAGTTGCCAATGTCATTGAGGATGATGTCACGATCGGGCACTCGGCGATTGTTCATGGCAGGCAGGTGGGGCGGGGATCGCTCATTGGAATGGGAGCGACGTTGCTGAGCCGGTCGGTTGTTGGGCGGGAATGTTTGATCGCGGCGGGGGCGGTGGTGCCGCCGGATCTTGTTGTGCCGGATCGGATGGCGGTGATGGGGGTGCCGGGGAAGGTGGTTCGGGCGGTCAAGGAAGAGGAGTTGCAATACATGCGATGGCTCACGGCTCATTATCTTGAGCTGGCCAAAGAGTATGTGGCGGGGAAGTTCAAGTCGGTGGGACCTTAGCGGGGCCGGTCCATTGCTTGATGCATTCCATTAGATGGGGGGCGTTTACCGGCTTGGCCATGAAAAAAGTGGCTCCGACGCCGGACAGGGCCTTGAGCGTTTCCAGGGACGAGTCGCCGCTGAAGATGATAATGGGTAATCCATCGCCGTGGGTCTGCCGAAGCTCGCGGGAGAGTTCCAGGCCGGAGAGGTCGGGCAGGTGAAGATCGATCAGCGCGATATCCGGGCAATTACCGCGGATGAACTCCAGGGCAGGCTGCGCAGATTGGAAGACGATCGGGTCAAACCCTTCGGATCGAAGCAGGCTAAACAACGATTGGGTGACGAATTGGTTGTCGTCCACCACAAGCACCCGCAGAGCCGTTCGTTCTTGTCCACACATTTGTTACGCTCCTCCACGGCCAAAAGTGAACTATACAAAGTTGGTCAAGAATCGAGGAACGGCAAGAATCTTGGCCCTGTTGCGCAAGCGAGACATTGGGCCATGCAAATTGAGTAAAATAAGGCAAAAGAACTCAGAAAAATATTGCATTTCTGCGGCTTGCGGCTTATGCTGACCAGCGTCAGCCGCTCACTTCGTAAACCGGTTGTGTCAGCATGTCGAGTCGTCATATTTTTGGCAATTACACGTATGCGGGGCGTCCGGCACGTGATCCTGTCGCTGCCGCTATTTCATTTCTTTTGTCTCCGGCGAGGTTCAGGGCACACATCTTAAGCTCTTGGCAATTTCGCCGTTTTTGTGTGGGAGGACGGTTATGGCTATTGGAACCGTCAAATGGTTTGATTCGAAGAAGGGCTTCGGGTTCCTTTTGAACCCGGATGGAATGGACGTTTTCGTTCATTTCAGCAGCATTGAGGGCGATGGCTTTCGCTCCTTGAAAGACGGTGAAAAGGTCGAATACGACCAGATTACCGGCGCCAAGGGCTTGTCCGCCCAGGCCGTCAAAAGAGTCGGCGAGCGAGTGAAAGTTTAAAATTTGGGCCTGGGGGCGTTACAGTAGGCGCCTCGGCTCATGAATCATTTCTTGCCAGGCCTTCTCGTCGGCTTGCTGGGCAGTCTGCTCGTCGCGGCGGGGCTGGCCGGGGTGATTCTGTCGCGTCTCCGGCAAGTTCGTCGGCGAATGCGCAGAACCTTGGCGCGGGTTCGTGCCGCTTCGCGCCGCCGCCGGGCGCGGCTGCGGGTCGTCCAACGCCTCGCTGAGCTGGGTACGCTCACCGGCGGCCTCGCCCACGAGATCAAAAATCCGCTCTCCACGGTCCTTCTCAATCTTCAACTTCTTCAGGAAGACCTCGATCCGGCTGATCCCGCTTACAGCCGATTGACCGCCCGGCTGAATACGGTCAGCCGTGAGGCGTCCCGATTGCGGGACATCCTGGACGATTTTCTGCGCTTTGCCGGCAAGATTGAGCTGCGGCGTGAGAAGGCGGATCTGAATGTTCTGCTCGAAGAGCTTGTCGATTTCTTCGCGCCGCAGGCGCAATTGCATCACGTTCAGATGCGTTTCAAGCCGCCGGCCGGGCCGCTGCTGGTGAACGTCGACCCCCGGCTGTTCAAGCAGACCATTTTGAATCTCATGATCAACGCGCTTCAGGCCATGCCCGGAGGCGGGGAATTGATCCTCTCTGCCGCCGTCGCGGGGAATGAGGCGGTCGTGGATGTGATCGACACCGGCAAGGGAATCCCGGCGGATGATCTGGACAAGATTTTCCACGCGTATTACTCGACCAAAAAAGGCGGGACCGGTCTGGGCCTGGCGATGGCGCAGCGCATCATCCAGGAACACGGCGGCCAACTCGCGGTCAAGAGCGAGCCGGGCAAAGGATCCGATTTCACGGTTCGGCTTCCCTGCGAGTAAGATGCCGGGCGCGTATGTCGGAAGATCAAATTCCCAAATCCAGCGTTCTGGTCGTCGATGACGAGCAGGATCATGCCCAGGTGATGTGCGAAGCGCTTCAGCGGCAGGGGCACCGGTGCGATGTGGTGTACAACCTTGCCGAGGCCGAAGATCGCCTGCGTCAAAAGAGCTATGACATCATCGTCACCGACCTGGTCATGGAGGGAAAGCGCGACGGGCTGGAGGTGCTGAAAAGGGCTAAGACGCTGACTCCGCCGCCGCAGGTGATTCTGGTTTCGGCGCATGGGGACATTCCGCTTGCCGTGCAGGCGATGAACGAAGGGGCGTACGGGTTCATCGAAAAGCCGCTGGATTTGAATTATTTCCGGGCGCAGGTGAATCGCGCGGCCGAGCGGGCGGCGTTGCAGAAACAAAACCAGGTCCTTCGCGATGAACTGGCCGAGCAGAGCGGATTTGAAGGGCTGATCGGAAAGAATGCGGCCATGCAGCGCGTGGTGGCGATGGGACGGCAGGTGGCGTCCAGCGATATTCCGGTCCTGATCATGGGCGAAAGCGGAACCGGCAAGGAAGTGGTCGCACGCGCGATTCATTACAACAGCCGGCGGCGCAAAAATCGGCTCGTGACCCTCAACTGCGCCGGGCTCAGTGAGAGCATCCTGGAAGATGAATTGTTCGGCCACGTCAAAGGCGCGTTCACCGGCGCTCAATCGGAGCGTGAAGGCCGATTCGAGCATGCCGACGGCGGAACGCTGTTCATGGATGAGATCGGCGACATGCCCAATGCCATGCAGGCGAAGCTGCTGCGCGTCCTGGAAAACGGGGAGGTGGTGCGCCTCGGGAGCAACGAGCCGATCTCCGTCGATGTCCGTCTCATCAGCGCGACCAACCGCAAGCTGGACGAAATGGTGGCGGAAAAGCAGTTCCGCGAGGATTTATTTTTCCGGATCAAAGGCGTCACGCTGAGCCTCCCGCCGTTGCGGGAGCGCCGGGAAGATATCCCGCTTCTGATTCATTACTTCGTGCAGGAATTCGCGGAGAAATATCATAAGGAATTGGAAGGCGTCGCGCCGGCCGCCCAGCAGCTCTTGATGTCGTACAGTTGGCCGGGCAATGTGCGGCAACTTCGGACCGCGGTCGAAAACATGGTGATTCTGTCGTCGGGAAAAATCCTCGGCCCCGAAACGTTGCCTCCGGAAATCCAGCCCGCCGGCGCGGCCGCCGAGCATCTCGGCGGCATGGACAACCTGGTCGGCATCAGCATCGAACAGGCAGAAAAGGAACTGATCCGAAACACGCTGAAAATGGTGGACGGCAACCGCGAGCAGGCTGCCAAGATCCTGCGCATCGGCGAGCGGACGCTGTACCGAAAAATTCGGGAGTACGGATTGTGATGCCGCAAGATTTAAACGATCTGCGAATTGGCCACGGATACGATATTCATCGGTTGCAGCCCAAGGGCAGGCTTGTCCTGGCCGGGGTGGAAGTGGCCGAGGGAATTTCGCCGCTGGCGCATTCGGATGGGGATGTGATTCTGCACGCCGTGGTGGATGCCCTGCTGGGGGCGGCAGGCCTGGGCGACATCGGCGAGATGTTTCCCAATACCGATCCGCGCTGGAAGGATGCCGCCAGCCAGGTTTTTGTGGATGGGGCGATGCAGCGGGTTCGGGAAATGGGATTCACGCCCGTGAACGTGGACGTGACGGTCTTGGCCGAGCGGCCGAAGCTGAAAACGCACAAGTCGAAGATGGTGCAATCGCTGTCGAAAATGGTTGGATGCCCGGTGAACGTCAAGGCGGGCACGAACGAGGGTTGCGATGCCGTGGGCCGCGGCGAGGCCATCGCGGCGCATGCGGTGGTATTGCTGGCGCGGACGGTGGACGGCACAATGGATCGGACAAAACCATGAGCCTTCGCGTTTACGACACTCTCACCCGTGAAAAACAGTTGTTCGTTCCCGTGCGCCCGGGAAAAGTGGGGATGTACCTGTGCGGGCCGACGGTTTACAAGCCACCGCACATTGGGCACATGGTCGGTCCGGTCGTCTTCGACGCGATCAAGCGGTATCTCAAATTCAAGGGATACGACGTTTCCTGGGTCGTCAACATCACGGACGTGGATGACAAGCTGATCGAGGCGGCCGCCAGGCAAAACACGACCGTTCAGGATTTGGCCGGTAAATATACCGCGGAGTATCTCGATTGCCTGCAGCGCTTCGGGATCGAATCGATCGATCGGTTCCCAAAGGCGTCGGACCACATTGGCGACATCATCGAATTGTGCCAGAAGTTGGTCGCCGGCGGTTTCGCCTACGCGGCGGAGGGAAATGTCTGGTTCGACGTGGCCAAGGACGCCGATTACGGCAAGCTTTCCAACCGCAAGGTGGAGGAGCAGGCCAGCGGCACGCGCACGCTGGAAGGCCAGGGGAAGAAAAATCCGGCCGATTTCGCGCTGTGGAAGAGCGCCAAGCCCGGCGAGCCGGCGTGGGATTCGCCCTGGGGAAAGGGTCGGCCGGGATGGCATATCGAATGCTCCGCCATGAGCATGAAATATCTCGGCGAAACCTTCGACATCCACGGCGGGGGAATGGACCTGATGTTCCCCCATCACGAAAACGAATTGGCCCAATCGGAATCGGCGACGGGAAAGCCGTTTGCCAAATATTGGCTCCACAACGGCCTGACTCGCATTAAAACCAAATTGGCCGGCGGCGAATTTGCCGACGAAAAAATGAGCGGCAGTTTGGGAAACGTGGTTTCTGCACGTGAATTGCTCGATACCTGGGGCGCGGAATTGCTGCGGTATATGTTGTTGGCGACGCACTATCGCCGGCCCATCGAGTTCACCGACGATGTTCTCAACAATGCGCGCAAGGGACTGGCGGTGTTCGTGCGGCTGGCGGATCGCGTTGAGCGGTTGACGGGCAAACCCCTGTCGGATGCTTCATCGGACATGGATCAGATCGCGTCTCGCCTCATGGAGTCGGAGGTCGGAAGTTTCGTCAAGGACGTGATCGGCCACAAGATGCGATTCCTGGAAATGATGGACGACGATTTCAACACGGCTGGCGCGATCGCGGTTCTGCACGAAATCGCCGGGTCGGTCAACAGCTTCCTGGAACACAACCGGGCCGAGAGCACCCGTCAGACCGATGTGATGCAAGCTGCGTCCGCCGCTTCGCAAACGCTGCGCCGGCTCGGTCAGGTGCTGGGGCTGTTTCGCGCGGAAGTGCCCGGCTTGCGCGCCAAGGAGCCGGGGACGGTGGATCAACTGATGGCCCTGATCATCCAGCTTCGCAATGAGGCGAGAAAGACCAAGCAATTCGCCCTGGCGGACTCGGTGCGGGACGGCCTGAAAAACATCGGCATCTCCCTGGAAGACAGGCCGGACGGCACGGGTTGGCGACGCGAATAAGCCCGGATTTCTTGGTCGGCGTTGGACTGCACATATAATGAATTGTCGTTTGGCTGCAAGAACGCGGAGTTTACTAGCCGTTGAGGATATGAAGTCCGGAGAATCCAATGGATGAAAGCAGTTAAGACGCTCTTCGGAGGTGCCGGTTAGATGTTTTTTCGTTTGTAATGTACCTCCCGGTCGATATGCTGCTGCTCGTTTGCGTGGGGTTGCGTCCAACTCCATTACTGCTATTCGGGTGTCCTCGATGGCAGTCATCTGAAAGGTGGAGATGCGATGAGTAGGAGGTTGCGCCGATTTTTGATTTGTGTTACACCGTTGACATGCCTGCTTCTGGGTGCTTCTGTTCACGCCGACATTCTTTACGTTTCCAACTTCGCCAACAACACAATTAGCGAGATTACCTCCACTGGCAGTGTCAGCCAGTTCGCCAGCGGGCTCGACAGCCCAAGAGCGTTGGCGCTTGATAGCAGCGGCAACCTCTACGTCTCCAATCGAGGCAACGACACGATCAGCAAGATCACGTCCACCGGCATCGTCAGCACGTTTGCCAGTGGGTTGGGCGATCCTCAAGGTTTGGCATTTGACGAAAGTGGCAACCTCTACGTCGCCAATGTAAGCGACAGCACGATCAGCAAGATTAGTCTCACCGGTACTATCAGCCAATTTGCCAGCGGGTTGGACAACCCTCGGGGCTTGGCCTTCGACAGTAGCGCCAACCTCTATGCCGCCGACTACAACAGCGACACGATCAGCAAAATCAGTCCCAGCGGCAGTGTTACCCAGTTCGCCAGCGGATTTGACGAGCCAGAAGGATTGGCTTTTGACGCCACCGGCAATCTCTACGTTGCCAACTTTGGCAATGGCACGGTCAGCAAAATTACCTCCAACGGCATCGTAAGCACGTTCGCCAGCGGGTTCAGCAGCCCTGCGGGTTTGGCCTTCGACAGCAGCGGCGATCTGTTCGTCGCCGACAACGGCAACAACACAATCAGCGAGGTCAGCCCAACCGGCACCGTAAGCCAGTTCGCCAGCGGGTTGGATCAACCTTACTATCTAGCCGTGCAAGAGGTTCCCGAACCCTCGGCCGTTGGCCTCCTCTTCTTTTGCGGACTTGGAATCATCGGACAACGAAGGCGACAGAATCCAAAGTGAGTAATTGAAAACATGGTTACGCTGCCTAATGAAATTGCAGTTCGGTAAGTCGATGGATACGAAAAGATTCCCACAGATTATCACCGAGATGTACCAGCTAATTGACGAACTGGAGACGATGTTCGAGGGTCGCCATTTTACCCCAGATGGGCATACCATTGGCAGCATCGGCGAAGCAATCGCCGCATATTATTATGGTGTGACTCTGCTCTCGGCATCGACGAAGGGGCGAGATGCCAGGATTCTTGAGCGATCAGTCGAGATTAAGGCAACTCAGGGGAAGTCGATCGCTTTGCGCCATAAACCGGAGTGCCTGTTGGTTCTCAAACTTAACCGCGATGGTACATGGGACGAGGTTTATAATGGTCCCGGCGATCGCGTTTGGGAGTTAGTTGGCGATAAGCCGCTTCCGAAGAACGGCCAGTACCAAGTGCGATGTAACAAGCTGCGGGAGTTAATGAAGAATGTTCCGATAAATCAGCAATTGATTAGAGTTAAAGACTGAAACGACTGACCCGTCCTCGCCAGCGGAGGCGAAGAATGGCGATCGAATTCCACATCAGCACTTCGAACATGGCTTCCCCGGTCCCACGGGCGACAGGCAGACGTTTCATTTGAACAGGTCATGATTTGTCCGCCGTAATCTGCGTCAGGCACATCGCATACGGTCGTGAAACAAGTGTAGTCAGAAAAAGAAAAATCTGATCGTTCGTGAAGTGCCTTCTGCAGGGGCGCATCCGCTCCGACGATGGTAATGATTCTGGTTAATAGGGTAAATACACGCTATAAATATTTGGCGGCGGTGCGCGGTTCGATTGAACTCGCCGAAGTCAGCGTTGCGGGTGTTCTCACCTCTTTTGTCTGTTTCAAACCTATCAAATCCGAATCCGCCGGCGTGTCGCCGCTGGGAATCAGGCTAAGATATTTCAATGACTGTCCCGACGACAATCCACGGCCGCGGCGCCGGCAGCAATCCGAAGAACCGATTCGTTCGGCTTGATGTCCTGCCAGACCTGGACTCCGCCGACGGCGACGAGCCCGGCCCCAGGACTGTTTTCTTTCACGACACGACCCGCACGATCATCGCCACCAACGACAGCCCGGATGTCGGGTTCGAGGCCAGCGTGAATCCGTATCGCGGCTGCGAGCATGGATGCGTGTATTGCTTCGCCAGGCCGACCCATGAATATCTCGGCTTTTCCGCCGGGCTGGATTTTGAATCGAAGATCATGGTGAAGCCCGATGCCGCAAAATTGCTGCGGGCGGAACTCACCAGCCCTAAGTGGCAGCCCAAGGTTTTGCAGTTGTCCGGCGTGACCGATTGCTACCAGCCGATCGAGCGAAAGCTGACGCTCACGCGTCAATGCCTCGAAGTGCTGGCGGAGTTTCGCAATCCCGTGTCGGTGCTGACCAAGAACCATCTCGTCACGCGCGACATCGATATTCTGGCGACCCTCGCCGCTCGTCAGGCGGCGGTGGTGCTGCTTTCGATCACCACGCTGGACCATGATCTGGCGATGAAGATGGAGCCGCGCGCCAGCTCGCCGGCCCGGCGGCTGGCGGCGGTTCGCGCCATGGCCGATGCGGGGATTCCGGTGGGTGTGATGGCCGCCCCGATGATTCCCGGCCTGAACGACCAGGAGATGCCCGCGATTCTGGCGGCTGCGGCGGAAGCCGGAGCGAAATTCGCCGGGTACACGTCGTTACGGTTGCCATTTGCAGTGAAGGATCTCTTTGCGGATTGGCTGACCCGGCACTTTCCCGATCGCAAGGAAAAAGTGCTGAACCGCATTCGCGACATGCGAGGCGGAAAGCTGAACGATCCCGAATTCGGCTCGCGCATGCGCGGCGGCGGCATCTGGGCGGGGCAGCTCAAATCCATGTTCGCACTGGCCAAACGCAAGGCGGGAATGACGGGGCACTTCCCGTCGCTTTCCACGGCGGCGTTTCGACGACCCGCACCGCCCCAATTGGAATTGTGGTCTTCGGCAGACGACCAGTGACAAATGACAAATCACAAATGACAATTGTTCCCGATTATGTCGGATTCCATCCCGCTCGATCCCCGCACGCTGATGAACGCCTACGCCAAGGGTCTGTTTCCCATGGCCAACCGCACCGGACGGATTCAATGGTACACGGCCGATCCGCGCGGGATCATTCCGCTGGAAGCATTTCACATTCCGGGAACGCTGCGGGCGCTGGTGCGCCGGTCGCCGGCCGAGGGCGGGTTTGATATCCGCGTCAATCACGATTTCGAGGCGACGATGCGGGGATGCCAGGAGCAGCGAAGCGGCGGCACCTGGATCAGCGAGCCGCTGATCGCCGCTTATGTTCGCCTTCACAAGCTGGGCTTGGCTCACAGCGTCGAGGCGTGGAAGGAGGGCCGGTTGGCCGGCGGGCTGTACGGCGTCAGCCTCGGAGGGGCGTTTTTCGGCGAGAGCATGTTCCACCGCATCCGCGATGCCAGCAAGGTGGCGCTGGTGCATCTGGTCAATCACCTGCGGGAACGCAATTTCGTGCTGCTCGACTCGCAGGCGAGCACGCCTCATCTGCGGCGATTCGGGTGCATCGACATTTCAGTGCAGGAATATCTGCGCCGGTTGAAATTGGCCATCAAGAAAGATTGCGACTTCGACTGACCCGATTCAGTTCTCCGGTTCGATGCTGACGAGCAGCCCCTTGGACTGGAACTGGTCCTTATAGAGTTCAGCCCGCTCCTTGTGCGTCACGAGGAGAAGAGCGACGCCGTTCTTGTGGGCTTCGAGCATCCGGTCTTTCGCATCGTGCTGGTTGAGCGGCGTGAGTTCAACGATGGTCATCACCACGAAAATCATGTCGTTGTTATCATCGTTGTGGAGCAGGACCTTCCACTTCGGAAGCGTTGCCGGCGGCTTTTTGGCCGGATTCGGAGCGGACTTGCTTTTCTTTTTGGGCTTTGGCTTCGTGGCGGAATCAGCGGATGAGGGAAGCGTCTCGGTCCCATGTTTTTCCGGTTCGGACATGAATTTCGCCTCTCAACAAAAAACCGCGGAGGGCTGTACCCCGCTTCCTTCAATTTATTATATATCGCGCCGCTTGTCATCGTGAATTGCCATGAATGGGAAGATTGCGGCTGGAATGCGAAAAAGCGAGAATTCCGGCCGTCTTCGAGGCAAAGAAGAGGACGGCTTTATGGGACGGCCGCCGTTTGAGGTTAAGCATGAACTCGCGAATCATTGCCGGCGCCATGAGCGGAACCAGCGCCGATGGCGTGGATGTCGCGCTGGTTCGCATTCGCGGCCGGGGACTGGAGATGTCGGCCACGATGCTCAAATGGCATGGCCGGCCGTTTCCCCCCGACCTGCGCGAAGCCATCGCGACGATCCGCCTGGGTCATGCGATGCCGATCTCGGTTCTGGCGGAAGTGGGGCGGGAGATTTCGCTTTGCTACGCCGCGGCGATTAACGAGGCCGTGCTGGGGGCCGACCTGAGCGCCGCGGATTTGACGGCGGTGGCGGCCCATGGGCAGACGCTGTATCACGATCCGCCGACGACCATTCAATGGCTCGATCCGGCGCTGGTGGCGGCGGAGGTGGGGTGCGCGGTGGTGAGCGATTTTCGGCGGGCCGACTGCGCCGCCGGAGGGCAGGGAGCCCCGCTCGTGCCGCTGGCGGATTATCTGCTCTTTCGCGATCCGCGCAAAAATCGGGTTTTGCTGAACCTCGGCGGGATCGCGAATCTGACTTATCTCCGCACGGATGCAGAGATCGATCAACTCATCGCCTTCGACACGGGCCCCGGTAATTGCCTCAGCGATCATCTCATGCGCACCGCCGATCCGCGCGGAGCGGGATGGGACGAAAACGGCCGGCTGGCGGCGGCGGGGGTGCCAGTTTATCCCATTGTGAAGAGGGTTCTTTCCTCATCGTATTTTGCCAAGCCGCCGCCCAAATCCACCGATGGGCCGGCGATGGTTCGTCTTTTCACCGAGGCCCACAATGAAATGGGGCGGCGCTATCCGCTGGAATATCTGCTGCGCACCGCCTGCCTGATCGCGGCCGATTCGATCCTGGAATCCATGCGCAATTTCCTTCATCCGTTTCCCGACGAGATCATCGTCAGCGGCGGCGGAACGAGAAATCAGACGTTGATGCAGATGCTGCGCCAGCCGCTGGGCAACGCATCGGTCCGAACCATTGACGAATTGGGAATTCCCTCGGCGGCGAAGGAGGCGGTGGCGTTTGCGCTGCTGGGGGCGATGACGCTGGATGGACTGCCGGGAAATGTGCCGGCTGCGACCGGGGCGTATAGGGGAGTAGTGCTGGGGGCGGTGACGCCAAAGCCTTGAATACAATCAGAAATCAGAAATCCGAATGACGAATCAAATCCGAAATCCGAATGACCAAAAGAAGATCCCTGATCGGTCGGGTGCACTGACGGAGCGGAGACTGGCCGAATCGATGGAACTGGATCGGTTGTCTATCGAAGAGGCCCTGGCGGTGATGAACGGGCAGGATGAGATCGCGGTGAAGGCGGTGGCGTCGCAGCGGGCGGAAATTGCCCGGGCCGTGCAGTGGGTGGCCGATGCGCTCGAAAGCGACGGGCGGCTCATTTACGTCGGGGCGGGGACCAGCGGGAGGCTCGGAGTGCTGGATGCCGCGGAATGTCCGCCGACATTTGGGACCGATCCGCGTCTCGTGCGGGGAATCATTGCCGGCGGCGAGCGGGCGATGTTCCGTTCCGTTGAAGGAGCGGAGGATCGGGCCGAGGACGGCGCGGCGGCCATCGATGCTGAAAATGCCGGGCCGCGCGATGTGGTGCTGGGCATCGCCGCCGGCGGGACGACGCCGTTCGTGCGCGGGGCGCTGCGGCGAGCCGGGGAATTGCAGGCACGCACAATTTTTCTGTGCTGCGTGGAGAAGATGGAAACCGAGCCGTCTGCTGAACTGGTGATCCGTCCCCTGACCGGTCCGGAGGTTTTGACGGGATCGACCCGGCTCAAGGCCGGCACCGCGACGAAATTGGTGCTGAATCAAATCACGACGCTGGCAATGGTGCGGATGGGAAAGGTCTACGAAAACCTGATGGTCGATCTGCGTGCGACGAACCAAAAACTCTGGGATCGGGGCGCGCGGATCGTGGGGATGCTGACGGGATTGCCCCGCGAAGAGGCGATGGCGCTGTTGCAATCCACCGGCGGCGAGGTGAAGACGGCAATCGTGATGCAAAAGCGCGGAGTGGATGCGGCAGAGGCGAGGAAGATTCTCGAAAAGGGAAGGGGATCTCTGCGAGGGGTGATTCCGCCCGAAATCTGAAAATCGAGGCGATTTGCAATTAGCCTCCGGTGAATCACCGGGGGCTAAATGGGTTCTTCATGCGGTTTTCTGAGTGTTGGGATTATCGTTTTTCGATCGGCTCGACCTTGCGTCCGAACGGGCCGCGATAGTCGTCCTGCGGACGAATGATCCGGTTGTTCTGGTGCTGCTCCATGATGTGGGCGGTCCAGCCGGCGACGCGAGCGATCGCGAAAATCGGGGTGTACAGATCGATGGGGATGCCCATCGTGTAGTAGGCACTGGCACTGAAGAAATCGACGTTGGGATCTTTGTTCTTGGATTCCTTGACGATGGGAATGAGCCGCTGGGACATTTCGTACCACTTGGTGTTTCCGGCGGCTTCTCCGAGTTGCTTACTCATCTTTTGGAGGAAGGCGGCGCGGGGATCGAAGGTTTTGTAGACGCGATGGCCGAAGCCGGGGATTTTTTCGCCGGCGTCGAGCATGGCGCGGACGCGTTTGACGGCGGCGTCGGCGTTGCCGCATTCCAGCAGAAGCGACATGACCTCCTGATTTGCCCCGCCATGGAGTGGGCCCTTCAGGGCCGAGACGGCGGCGGTGACGGCGGCGTGCATGTCCGCCAGCGTCGCCGCGGTAACGCGGGCGGCGAACGTACTGGCGTTGAAGCCGTGCTCGGCGTGCAACACCAGCGCGGCGTCGAGAACGCGGCTCAGCGTTTCGTGCGGTTTGGCGCCGGTCAACATGTACAGGAAATTTCCCGCAATGGAGAGATTGGAATCCGGTTCGATCAGGCGCTGATTGTTGCGCAGGCGATGGAAGGCGGCGACGATCGTGGGGAACTGGGCCGTTAGACGAGTCGCTTTGCGGAGATTGGCGGCGGGTTCATTGCTCTGCAGATCGGGGTCGGTGCTGCTGAGCGAACTGGCGGCGGTTCGCAAGGCGTCCATCGGCTCGGTCGTGGACGGCAGTGTTTTCAAAATTCCCATGGTGTGGGCTGGAAGCGCTGCGCCGCCGGTGAGTTGGGATTTAAGCTGCGCCAGTTCCGAGCGATCGGGCAGTTTTTTTTGCCAGAGAAGGAAAGCGGTCTCTTCGAAGGTGGCATGTTCGACCAGGTCGGCGATTTCGTAACCGCGATAGACAAGCCGTCCAGCCACGCCGTCGATGAAACATATTTCGCTGGGCGCCGCGACGACTCCTTCAAGGCCCGCCGAATTTTTTGTTGGAGAGGAAACCGCCTGACTCATGGTGCTCCGATCACATACGCGTAGGTCAATTTCGGACTATAGCGGTAGCATAAATCCGAGTCAATTCAATTGTCCACGCGCGAAAATTACGGGGAAACGTCCCCCAAAGACGTCTCTTTTGAGGCATATTCACGGTGGCCTCGGCGGCGGCACTTGACGGGATTGTGCGGAAATCGGAACCTGTTGGGCCATGGAAGAGACTCTGTTCAGCAAAATCATAGCAAGGAAAATTCCCGCCAAAATTGCTTACGAGGATGACCGCTATATCGCGATTCATGACATCAGCCCGCAGGCGCCGGTTCATCTTCTGGTGATCACCAAGAAGGTGATCCCCTCGTTGAACGATCTGATGGCCCAGGATGCGGAATTGGTCGGGGGGATGTTCATTCTGGCGGCCAAACTGATGAAGCAGATGGGGCACAATGATTTCCGCACGGTCTTCAATTGCGGCCCCGGTGCTCAGCAAACAGTTTTTCATCTGCATCTTCACGTCATGGCGGGAAGGCCGTTCACCTGGCCTCCCGGATAGAATGGATTGATCAAATCCCGTTACTTCACGCTGACCGCCTGCAATGCTTTGCGCACTTCGCTGAGAAGTTGCTCCACCTTAAACGGCTTGAACAGAACGGCGGCCAATCCCTCGTGGCTGGCGCGGACGATGCTGTGATTCGGGTCGTAACCAAAGCCGGTCATGAGAATGACCGGAGTGGTGGCGCTGTGCTTATGAGCCGCGGCGAAGACATCGTAGCCGGTTTTGTCGGGCATTTTGATGTCGCTGACGACCAGATCGAAATGGCCCTGTTCGATCAGGGTGATGGCCTCGCTGCCCGAGGCGGCAACGGTGACCGTCGCCCGGTATTTCCGCAAAACGTCGCTGATGGTGTTGCGAATGTTCGGCTCATCATCGGCCACGAGAATATGGGTGTTTCCGATCACCGGGTCTTCCTCGCCCTTCACATCGCCGGCGCCCAGAATTGTGTTGGGGCCCTCGGCCGCCTGACGCAGGCTTTTGCGGATCGTGTTGACGTTGTCCATGATCTGCTGAAGACGCAGCCGCAGATCGTCCTGGCCGATGTAATCGTCCATCAGCGCGTTGGCGTCGGAGGCGATATCGTTCAGGGGTCCGGCGACTTCACTGCATACATCGTCGGCGACCTTGTGGCTCGTGCTGACGCGCTCCACCACCATCAGATCCAGGATATTCAGGGCAATCGCGACGTATCGGCCGAAGATTTCGGCGAACTGGCGATCATCCTCATTGAACGCGGCCTTCTGGCGGCTTTCGATGTTGAAGATGCCGATCATTTTGTCATGCAAACGCAACGGAACGGTCAGGCTGCTCTTGGCGCTGTCCAGCCCGACGACATACCGCGGATCGCGCTCGACATCGGGGCAGATATAGCTTCGGCCCATCGACGCAACGTATCCGCTGATGCCGTTGCCTTCCGACTCCGCGTAGAGATCGATGGAAAGCGCCTCCGCCGGCAATCCGGCGCTGATGACCAGTTCCAGCTTGTTGGTCTTGCGATCCAGAAGCCGAATCGCGAAATGATCGAAGTGCAGCAACTCGCGCGTAAAGCTGATGATTTTGTCTTCCAGGAGCTTGAGTCGCTGGCCCACGTTTAATTTGCTGAGGGCTTCGCCTTCGAGGCGGACCAGCTCTCGGCCGGCCTTGTCGAGGGCGTCGATCTTCTGCTGAAGCCGGCGAGTGCCTGTCGCGTCCCATACCACGGCCACCACCTGCACCACCTGCCCGCGAGGATTGATTACCGGGCTGGCGATCAGCTCCATGTACTGCTGGTCTTCGATGTTCAGTGCGTAGCGTTTGGATCGGCTGGAATTGGGGGCGTCGGAGGTTTGCGGGCTGACTTGCTTGCTGAAGATGTCGAATGCTTCCTGACACGTTCGGCGGATTTTTTCGTGTATCCTCGCCGGCCATGCCTGCATCTTTTTGTTCATCCAGTTGGACCGGCCTTCGCCGTCCACGATGCAAACCCCTTCGCCGATGGTGTTCAAGATCAGGTTAGCCTGCTGGCTCATGAGGGCGCGTTCAAGGGGAAGGAAATCGGCGGCTTCGGAAAAGATCGCCGCGAAGTGTTCGGTCTTGATCAACTCGATCGCTTTGTCGATCGTTTCAACCTGCTGAACGTCACAAATTGATGCGAGACATTCTATAGCGACGGTATTAACCGTCGAGGGCGAGGCCAAAACGAGAACTCTGTTCCGCGGGACTTCCAAGCCGTGATCCCAAACTGCGCTGGTTCCACATTGTAGTTTGTGAAACATTTCCCGGTCAACCGTATGTTATGGGTGTTCCGGGCGTTTTTTAGACAAATCCAGGCCCATAAATGTCGATGAAGGCGTAATATACGGCTTGCCTCGATGCCGGCCATCTATAAACTGACCAATATTCCGTGGGTTTGGACGGAACCGCTCAGGGAATCGACCGCTCGACTGGATGTTCGCAATCTGCCGGAGGTTTTGAATGTGTGGAATCGTTGCATATGTCGGCCGGAAAATCGCCCAGCCCTTGCTCATCGAAGGGCTTAAACGTCTGGAGTACCGTGGATACGACTCGGCCGGCATCGCCGTCATTGATAAAAACCATCAGCTTCACATTCGCCGGTCGGTGGGGCGGATCAGTGTCCTGGAAAACGCCCTGAGCCACGGTGAGCCGCTTCCCAAGGCCCATCTTGGCATGGCCCACACACGCTGGGCGACCCACGGCGCCCCGACGGAGGTGAATGCCCACCCGCACACCGACGACGGCGGGTTGATTGCCCTGGTCCACAACGGCGTGATCGAGAACTATGTCGCCCTCAAGCAATTCCTCACCGAAAAAGGCCACACATTTTCCAGCCAGACCGATACCGAAGTCCTGGCGGTTCTCGTCGGCGACATCTACGCCGAGTTGAAAGCCAAGAACCATTTGCCCCATGGCGTATCGCTGCTGCAGCGCGCCGTTCAGGGCGCGCTGCATCAGGTGGAAGGAACCTACGGCATCGCCGTCATCTGCAAGGAAGAACCCGAAACCCTCGTCGTCGCGCGAAAGGGCAGCCCGCTGATCATCGGCGTCGGCCAGAACGAATACATCGTCGCTTCCGATTCCAGCGCCATCGTCGAGCACACCGCCAGCGTGATCTATCTCAACGACAATGAGATGGCGGTCCTTCATCCGGACAGTTTCCGCACCACGACCATCGACGATGCGGAAACCAGCCCGGTCATCAATCAGCTCGAAAACAAGCTCGAAGCGTATGAACTGGGCGATTACGAGCATTACATGCTCAAGGAGATCTTCGAGCAGCCCGTGGCGGTCAGCAATTGCCTGCGCGGCCGGGCCGAGCAGAAGGAAGGCCGCATCGTCCTCGGCGGCCTGACGGAACACGCCCGCGAGTTGCTGCGCGCCCGGCGGATCATCCTCACCGCCCAGGGAACCGCCTGGCACGCCGGCCTGCTCGGCGACTATCTCCTCGAGGACCTGGCCAAGGTCGTTACGGAATGTGCATACGCCTCGGAGTTCCGCTATCGCAATCCGATCGTTGAAGAGGGGACCGTGGTGATCGCGATCAGCCAGTCCGGCGAGACGGCTGACACGCTGGCGGCACTCCGCGAAGGAAAAGAAAAGGGCGCCCTGTGCCTGGGGATCGTCAACGTCGTCGGCAGCACGATCGCCCGCGAAACCGGCGGCGGCATTTACCTCCATGCCGGTCCGGAAATCGGCGTCGCCAGCACCAAGGCTTTCACCTGCCAGTGCGTTGTCCTCACCATGCTTTCCCTTTTCCTTGGCCGGCGGCGATACATGAGCCAGTCGCAGTGCCAGGAAATTATCGACGGCTTGTGCGCCATCCCCGAGCAGATGCAGAAAGTCCTCGCCCAGAGCGAACAGGTCAAACAGATCGCCGAAAAATTCTGCCACCGCGAAAACTGGCTGTTCCTTGGCCGCGGATACCATTATCCCGTCGCCCTGGAAGGGGCGCTGAAGCTGAAGGAAATCAGCTACATTCACGCCGAGGGAATGCCCGCCGCCGAGATGAAACACGGGCCGATCGCCCTCATCACGCCGGACATGCCCGTCGTGTTCGTCGCCACCCGCGGGCTTCAATACGAAAAGGTGATCAGCAACATTGAGGAAGTACGTGCCCGCGGCGGAAAAGTCATCGCCGTCGCCACCGAAGGCGACGCCCAGATGAAGCGCTACAGCGATCACGTGATCTACGTCCCGCATGTGCTGGAATGCCTCCAACCGCTGCTGACGGTGGTTCCGCTGCAGCTCCTGGCGTACCACGCCGCCGTCGCCCGCGGATGCAACGTGGATAAGCCGCGCAATTTGGCCAAGAGCGTGACGGTCGAATAATCCCGCGCGCGCCAGATCTCGCGTAGCGATCAAAGCCCGCCGAGCTTGCTCGCGGGGTTTTCTTCCACTCCCCAAATTTGCATCCAAAGCCTCTCCGCGGGTATTTACCTGAATTACGCATGGAGCAGGGTCGGCATCCAATGAGCCACCTGGCTGAATTCTTCCACCGCAGGCCCGCGGTCATTTTTCTCCTCCTGTTGGCGCTCGGCATCGGATTCCTGAACCTTCTGCCGTGCAAGCCATGGTTCTGGCTGTCCGCCGCGGCGGGGTTGTCGCTGATCGCGATCTTTATCCGCCATCACATTCTGAATCTGGGATTGCTTTCATGCGCCGCATTTTTGGTCGGGCTATCGGCCGCGCAGATCGAATACTTTCAGTTTCCCTCGGACGACATTTCCAATTACACCACCGATGGGGAGCGATTCGCGCAGTTGGAGCTGGCGATCGATCAGCCGCCACGATTGGTTTCGCCGCCCCCGGCGGAGTTGCGGTCGTTGTTGCCCAAGCAAACCGTGATTGCGGAGGTGCGGCGAATCCGCACGACCGGCGGATGGCAATCCGCCAGCGGCAAGATTTTCCTGACGATCGAACATCCCAATCCCCGGCTGGGGCCGGGGCAGCTCGTGCGCGTGAGTGGAATGCTCCAGCGGCCGCCGGGGCCGATGAATCCGGGCGAATTCGATTTCGCCGCCTGGTGCCGGGATCAGCGCATTCTCGCGGCTTTCCGCGTCGGCCATGCCGATGGCGTTTCGATTCTGCGGGACGATGGGCCAAGCCCGCTGGTCTGGCTGCGCGAAAAGTCGCGGCATCTGCTGGCGATGGGATTCGACGCCAAGCAAGGGTTCGATCACGCGCTGCTGCGGGCATTCGTGTTCGGAGATTCCGACCCGCAGCTTCGCGATCTGGAGGAGAAATTCGTCCGCACCGGGACGATCCACGATCTCAGCATTAGCGGGCTGCACGTGGCGATCGTCGGAGCCCTTGCGCTATTGATCTGCCGGCTCCTGCGCCGCTCGCCGCGAGTTTCGGCGGCGATCGCGCTCGTGGTGGTGCTGCTGTACGGCAGCGTCGCCCTCCCGTCCTGGCCGGGATGGCGTTCGATTATTCTGTGCACCGCCGCGACCATGGGGCTGCTGAGCCGGCGATCGCTCGATGCGCTGCAGATGTTCGCCCTTGCGGTGGCGGCGGTGTTGCTGATTCATCCGGCCGATCTCCGCAGCGGCGGATTTCAGGTCAGCGTCGCGGCCGTGCTCGGAATGATTCTGTTCAGCGGGATGGCCGAAAAATACTTCTGGGCCTGGTGGCGCGGCCCGGACCCTCCGAGAAATATTCCCCAACGCAGCCTGCCCACGGCGATTCTGAACGCAGTCTGGCGATTTTTGGTGGCGACGGCGCTGGCCTCCTTCATTGCCTGGGGGATGTCGATGCCGCTGATCGCGTATCACTTCAGGCAGCTCAATGCGTGGGCAGTTCCCGCGGGCGTCGCGCTGCTGCCGCTGACCGTCGTCGCCTTGGCCGCCGGGGTGGGGAAAATCGGGCTGACGCTCTTGTGGCCCAGCGCGGCCCACCTGTGGGCAACCGTCGCGGTGTTGCCGATCGTCTGGATGCAACATGCCATTAACGGCCTGGATCGGCTGCCCGGCGCATCGGTGGTCGTTCCGCCCGTTCCGATCGGGCTGCTCATCGCATATTACGCGATGTTTTTGCTGCTGCTGGTTCCGATTCGCCGGGCGATATGGCGATGGCTCGCACGCGTGGCATCGACGGCGGCGTGCGCGGGATTGCTGCTGCTTCCAACCGTGGCCAAGGGGCTGCCGCCGTCATCGCTCGCGCCGCGGCAGCCGCTGCGCATCACGCTCGTTTCGCTCGGAGCCGGCCAATGCGCGATCGTTCGGCCCACGGCTTCGCACGCGGACCTGATCGACGTCGGATCGTCCACCATTTCCGACGTGGCCGGCAGCCTGCTGTTGCCATGGTTCCGGGCCGAGGACTGCGCGTACGTGGACAAGATTTTTCTGAGCCACGGCGATTTCGACCATATCAGCGCCGCCGCGGATATCTTCAACCAATTCAACGAGCCGCCGGTTTACATGAGCCCGCATTTCGCGCGGCACGCGGTCGGCAATATTCCGGCAGAGTCGCTGCTGGAAACGCTGCAGGATGCCGGGCATCCGCCGACGATCATTCATCAGGGCGATCATCTGAATCTGGGCAACGGCGCGACGATCGACGTGCTCTGGCCGCCGGTGGTGTGCGACATGAATTCCAACAATTGCGGGCTGGTGCTGAAGCTGCGGTTTGCGGGAAAAACCGTGCTGTTTCCCGCCGATATCCAGGAGCCGCCGGAGCGAGAATTGCTCAAGCATCCCGAGCTTCTGCGTGCCGACGTGTTGATCGCGCCGCATCACGGCAGCGCCGAAATCACGACGGCCCAGTTCATCGCGGCCGTGCATCCGCGGATCATTCTTGCGTCGAATTACTTCAAGCTGTCCCACAAGCAGAAGGTCTTCGATGTGATCGCGGAGGATTACCCGCTGTACCGGACCAGCCGCTGCGGTGCGATCGACGTGACGATCGAGCCGTCGGGGCAGATCGAGGTTGACACGTTTCTTGGGGTCGGTCCACAGGAAGGCTTGGCCGCGCGACATTAGGAAAGACGATAGTTGAGCCGCACAGAAGCGGGGATCGCAAAGAAAACAGCGGAATAACGCCGTGGAATTCTTCTCTTCTCCGCGGCCTCTGCGTCTCCGCGGTTCTAGTCGTCTTTGAGCATCGCGGGAGCGCCCTGAGCAATGAGTTGTTCAACCACCGCGGCGACGACCTCGCGGCTTTGTGAAGTCGGGGAAAGCGAGCGAGCGGAAATGACAGGGGGATTCCCGTCGCGCCTGCCCACGACCGCGCGGAGGTGAAGCGTTTGCCCGTCGATGCGTGCCAGTGCGGCGATCGGGGAATGACAGTCGCCGTGCAGGGCGGCGACGACCGCGCGTTCGGCTTCGATCGCCATGCGCGAAAGGGGGTCGTCCAGAATTCGCAGGATTTCTCGCGTCCACGCATCGTCTCGGCGGCATTGCAGCGCCAGCGCGCCCTGGCCCGGAGCGCACAAAATTTCGTCGGGCGACAACGGATGCATGAGAGACGAATCAAACAGCTCGGCCCGAGTGATGCCGGCCATGGCCAGGACCATGGCGTCGAATTCGCCGGCGCGAAGTTTTTTGATGCGGGTATCGATGTTGCCGCGCACGGCCTGGATGCGAAGATCGCTACGGCATGCCAGGAGTTGGCAACGGCGCCGCAGGCTTCCCGTGGCCACGGCGGCGCCAGGCGGCAATTGCCGAATCGCCGCCGCGTGACGACAGATCAGAACGTCGCGCGAATCGAGCCGGGCCGGGATCGCCGCGAGGATGAGATCGGACTGATCGACCAGCGGCATCGTCACGGGCAGGTCCTTGCAACTGTGGACCGCGAAATCGATTTGCCCGGCCAGCAGCGCCTGCTCCAGTTCTTTCACGAACAACCCCTTGCCGCCGGCTTCGTACAGCGGCCGGTCCGTGATCTGATCGCCGGTGGTGTTGATGATAATCGTTTGAACTTGAATGTCGGGATGTATTCGCTGGATCTCGCCGGCGACGATGGCGCTTTGGGATCGCGCCAGCAAACTGCCGCGCGTGCCGAGACGAATGAGGGCCATGACAGTATCTTAACGGGTTATGGCCGAAAGAGTCTTCGTGACCGGCGCGAGCGGGTTCGTGGGATCGGCGGTGATGCGGGAACTGGTCGGCCGGTCGTTCGGCGTCAATGCGCTGGTGAGGGGGGAAAAACCGCCGCAAAATCCCGGTGATATCCGCATCATCAGAGGCGATTTATTCGATGCGGCGGCGCTGGATGAAGGGATGCGCGGATGTGCGGCGGTCATTCATCTCGTCGGCATCATCATGGAGAATCCCCAAAAAGGCGTTACGTTCCAGCGAATTCATGTCGAGGGAACGCGCAGCGTCCTGGACTTGGCACACCGGATCGGCGTGCAGCGGTACATTCAAATGTCCGCGCTGGGAACCCGAGCCAATGCGAGCAGCGAATATCACAAAACGAAATGGCAGGCGGAGGAACTTGTCCGCGCCAGCGGCTTGGACTGGACGATCATTCGACCGTCCATGATTCACGGGCCGGACGGCGAATTCATGAAAATGGAAGCGAAATGGGCTAGAAAGCGGTCCCCGCCGTTTCTGTTCATGCCGTATTTCGGTGCGGGGATGTTCGGCCTCGGCGGCGCGGGCCGGCTTCAACCGGTTTATGTCAACGATGTGGCCCGCGCATTTGTGGATGCGATCGCCAATTCCAAAACCATCGGAAAGACTTACGAATTGGGCGGATCTGAACAATTAACCTGGCCCCAAATGCACAAAGCGATCGCACGTGCGATCGTCGGGAAGAACCGGCTGACGATGCCGATCCCGGTGTGGTACGCGAAAATGTTGGCGGCGATCGTTCCGGGCACGCTGCTGCCGTTCAATCGTGACCAGGTGACGATGAGCCAGGAAGATAACACCTGCGATCTGACGGAATTCCAAAATGAATTCGGCTGGAAGCCGGCGCCGTTTGAGCAGGCGCTGAGCGAATATGCCAGGACGATGTAATGCCGATTAGTAGCCAGCTTGAAGGATTGCTCGCGGTGGCGGTGCTTCTACTTGCCGGAGAATGCATCGCGCGGTTCAGCGGGTTTTACCGCCGGGCAACCGATCCGCATCCCATCTCACGGTACGAATCGCTGGACGGTTTGCGCGGCTTCCTGGCCATCGGCGTGTTTCTTCATCATGCGGTCGTCAACTATTACTTCCTGCGAACCGGGCAATGGTCACATCCCTGGTCGAAGGTCTATAACCTGCTCGGTCAAACCGCCGTCGTTTTCTTTTTTCTGATCACCGGCTTCCTCTTCTGGTCAAAGGCGATCGCGGGAAGCCCGTCGGTTCGCCCGTTTCAGCTATATCGGGGCCGGTTGATGCGAATCGCGCCCATGTATTTCGCTTCGTGCGCGGCGGTCGTGCTGATCATTCTGGCACGAACCGGCCTTCCGCCGGCGGGAACCCGAGGAGCCTTTTTCGGCAATCTGTCCTACATGCTGCCCATGGGCCTGACCAACTGGAAACCCCTCAACGGAGTCGACCCGGAGCAAGTGAACGGTTTCGTGGCATGGACGCTGGGATATGAGTGGCAGTTTTATCTTGCGTTGCCGCTGCTGGCGATCTTCGCCCGGCCGTCGAGAAGATTCATCGTCATCATGATCGGGTTCGCGGCCTTTTACGCCTATCGCATGCTGAATAGAACGGGTCCGATCATGGTCGGCGGCGGCGCATCATTTTATTTTCCATTTTTATTGGGGGCGGTAATCGCGCAGTCGCTCGCGGCAATGGGACCGATCCGGCTCCTGGAAGGGCCGTGGGGAAGCCTCGCGTTCATCGCCTGCATCGTTCTTTTGCCGGTCTATTACTACAACGGCTACATGCTGGGCGCATATCTATTGGCCGCGGCTGCGTTTCTTCCAGCAGTTCACGGCAATTCCGTTTTTGGGCTGCTGACGTTCCGCGGCGCCAAAATGCTGGGGGCCGCCAGCTACAGCATTTACCTGACCCACGTGACCATTATACGATTTTCGGCATCGCTGCTTCGCCCGTTTGCTCATACACCGGATCCGGGGATCGAGGCGTGGATCATGATGACGGTTCAGGGCCTGATTATTCTGGCTATTTGCGCGATCACCTACCGGTTTATCGAATTTCCGCCCATCCAACTGGACAAGCGATGGAAACGCAATCCGGTCAGCCGAACGGTCGCGCCGGCGGCAGTTGCGTGACCCGTCCGGCGGGATTGGACGGGACAAATCCGCGGTCTTCTGCACCGCCGCTAATCAACTATGATGGGAGGCCTTGCATGAACGCGATCGCTGAACGGATGTCCTGCATCTGATTGCGTCCGGCCTCGCGTTCGATGATCAGCGGTCCGGTGTAATCGATGTCGCGCAAGGCCAATAGCAGTTCTTCGAAATCCACATCGCCCGTGCCGATGGGAACTTCCTCGCCCCAGTCGATGCCGGGGTTTTCAGAGGCGACGGCATCCTTGATATGAACGTGGCGAATATGCCGGCTGAGCGTGCGAACGGCTTCCACCGGATCGCCGGTGCCGTAGAGCAGCATGTTCGCGGGGTCAAAATTAACGGCGACGTTCCCGGCCGGAAGATCGTTGAGAAATTGCAATAGCTCCGACGCCGATTCCTGTCCCGTTTCCAGGGCCAGCACGATGTTGTGCTCGCGCAGCGACTTGGCCAGTTCGGCAACGCGGCCGAGAAGCTCTGGATAATCCGCGTGATTGGAGGGCGGAATGAAGCCGCCGTGGGTTGTAAGCATGGTTAGGCCAAGTTCCTCGGCGACCTTGGCGGCTTCGACGGTGAGTCGCCGGCGGATGTTCCAGGATTCATCCGGCAAAAACCCGCCGGTGAGGCGGATGCGGGTGATGGTGGAATAATCCTCGCCGGGAAAGCCGATCATGCCGGCCGTCAGCGCCAGGCCGCCGGCGCGGATCTGGCCGAGTTCCAGATGCTTCTGCTTATCATCAAGAAAAACCAGGGGCCCCAAGGCCAGATGGACGTGGGAAACGCCGAGTTGATGCGCGGACTCGACAAGCTCGGCCATCCCCGGGGGGTGCAGAGACCAACTGCAAATTCCGAGGTCGTGGCCCTGGACCTGCATAGAAGGATAGTAGCCGGAAAATTCGAAAATCGAAATTCGAATGACGAATCAAATTCGAATGACGCAAATCTGAAGCGAAAACCGTTTCGTCATTCGGATTTCGAATTTGATTCGTCATTCGGATTTTGGATTTCGGGTTTCATTTCCGATGCGCTGTATCGCAGGTATCGTTCCTTCATCCATCTTACGCCGAGCAAATCGACGAACGCCCGCCACGCGCGGTTGCGGAAGCCGTATTTGGCGCTGCCGGCGTAGCGCGGGGAGTGCGACACCGGGGTTTCCAGAACGGTGTAGCCGCGCATTTTCACCAGTGTCGGCATGAACCGGTGGGCGCCGGCGAACAGGTGAATGCCATCCAGGCAATGCCGCTTGTAGACCTTGAGGCTGCTGGCGGAATCGTTGATGGTTTCCTTGCTGATCCAATTGCGGATTCGGTTGGCGGCCCGGGTCTGGAATCGGCGGAAGGCGCTGTCGCGGCGCTTGCTGCGCCAGCCAGTGATCATATCGTAGCCGTCCAGCATCGGCAGGAGCCGGACGATTTCCTCGGGGTCGTTTTGCAAGTCGGCGTCGACGGTGGCGATGATCCCGCCGCGTGCGGCTTTGAAGCCGGCATCGAACGCGGCGCTTTGGCCGCCGTTTCGGCTCATGCGCAGGACCCGCAGCCAGGGCAGGCTGGACATGGCTTCGCCCAGAAGCCGGGGTGTGCCGTCCGTGCTGCCATCGTCCACGATGATGACTTCAAAGCTTTTGCCGGAATTGCGCAGAGCGGCCTCGACGCGCCGGAGCAGCTCGGGGATTACCTCCTGCTCGTTATAGGCGGGCACGACCAGCGACAATTCAACGCTTTGGCTCATCGGCTTCTCGTCGGTGGACTCGTTTATGATATAGGTCCGCTGGAGGTTTGTTGCGTGACAACGGAAAAGCCGCCGGACGAATTTTCATCCTTTTTGCCCAGAAACCGGATCATTTTTCTGGCCAGAACCGCCACGGCGATGCCGAGCGCCGCCCCGGCCACGGTGTCGCTGGGGTAATGAGCGTTTTCGGCGATGCGCTCCAGGGCGACGATCACCGCCAACGTCCACCACAGCGGCCAAAGCCTGGGAAAGACCATCGTCAGGCTCGCCGACATTGCGACGGCAAGGGCCACGTCGCCCGAAGGGAATGAATAGCTCGCTTCCACGTTCAGAAGTCCCGTTTTGAAAGGGTGCAGCTCAAACGGAGGCACCCCATGGTAAGGACGGATTCGACCTATCATCCATTTCAGAAGAGCATTGATTCCCGAAAGAATTCCGGCCAGGAGCACGATCGCCGGCTTTTTCCAGACCGGCGGTCCGTCGCGATCGTTTTTGGCCCACTCTCGGATCAGAATCACCACGCAGACCGGCAACGTAAAAAAAATGAAATGTCCGGGTATGCGGATGATGTGCGTCAGCAGCCAATGGCCTTTCAGCCATCCCGCCAGTCCGGAGTCGTGCGCCCAGGTGGAAACAGGAACGTCCAGCACCAGCGCGATGCAGAACATGACCGCCAGGCTCGCGACCACGATGATAGACTTTTTCGGGCCTCGCGGCTTGGCTGCCATGATGTGGGCGATCATCGAAGGGGATACGACAAAGTCAAGCAAAAGCGACTGGCGTGCGTCGTTTCGTCGTGGGGATGTCATTCAATAACGGGCTGAAGCGGTTTTTTCCATATCGGCGCGAATTTTGCGTTACTCCCAACATTGACCATTTAAACGAGGAGTTTTTGCCATGAAAAGAATTGCACATGTTGCCGCCTTGGCGGCGGCGATTGGAATGATGGGACTGGTTGGTTGCAGCAAGAACGACGAGGCGACCAATACCCCTGCGAACAATAATTCCGGGGGCCAACAGGCCGCCAACGATGTCCAGAACGCCGCGGATAAAACCGGACAGGCGTTGAGTAATGCGACCACCCGCGCCAGCGATATGGCGCAGCAGGCGTCCAACGCGGTCACTTCCAGCGAGAACGCGGCCGCTCCGGATGCGACCAGCATTCGCCGCGGCATGGCGACAGCCGTTGATGATGCCCTCACCAAGGACGGGTTCGCCAGCCTCGTCAAAGACTTTACCGCCAATTCTGAAGACCGCATCGGACAAGCCGGTAAACAGGATTTCGCCGATCTGAACGGCCTCGTGGCTCAGATTCAAGGTGAATGGAAGAGCAAGTACGGCAACGATTTCGACATCGGCCAATCGGCTCTGGACAATCCCACGATCACTATTCGCCAGGGCGGCTACGCCAGCAACAACGCGCCCAATTCAAGTCAATCCGGCGCCGGTACGGCCAATGCCGACCGAGACTCGGCAGTCGTGACGTTCGTCGCTTTCGGCAGCGGCCAGCAAATCGTCGTACCGATGACCAAGGCAGGCATGTTAAGCGGTTGGAAGATCGATGTGCCCAACTCTGTCGATGCCCAAAAGCTGCACGACAACCTGATGACCGAATTGAATACGCTGAAGGACAGTTCCACCTGGCCCTCCGATCAGAACGATGCGTATCGCGTCGTGGCCGGCCACGTGCTGGCGGCGGTGATGAATCTCAACCTGAGCAAATAAGGCTCGGGATTCCATCTCGTCTCTGGTTCAGAAAACTCAAGGAAACTTTGCCATCCTGCTCGCCGCCGTCATTGAAGCGCCGGCGAAATTGAAGTTCCGTAGAAGCGACGATAGAAATGTAAAGCGGTTCATCAGGCAGCGGAAATGCAAATGCGCCATTCGACGGTAACACGGGCCGGCCGGACCACAATTCCCTGTGAGGTTCGTAAGGCGTTGAACATCAAACCGGGAGACAAGCTCCAGTATGCCGTGGAGGGAGATCATGCGACGATCCGTTTGCAGCCTGGGCTCCGAGCATTGAAGGGGGCATTGTCGAGCGGCAAGGGCAACGGGTTGTCATTCGTGCATATCCGCGAGGCTGCCCGTGCCGACCGTCGAGAGGCGAAGCGATGAACAAATGGCCGTTGAAATAGTTGGACATCTGTCTCGATGCGCTGCGCCGATATGGCCAAAGGAGCCTGCACTTCGTGGACTGCGTGATCGCCGCGCACGCCGCCAGTAGCGATGTACCAGTCGCGACATTCGACAGCGATTTCAGAAAAATGTCCGACGTGCGAATCGAGATTCAATAAACAACTCAGCCGCTAAAGAGATACTTCTCCACAAACGAATTGCGGAACTTGCCCCGCGGGTCGTGGGACTGAAGCAGTTGGCGAAACTCCGGCAGCTTTTCGTAGCGAGACTGCACTTGTGCCGGCGGCATGGTGAACAGTTTGCCCCAGTGCGGACGGGCGCCAAAAGGCGCGAGCCGCTCTTCAATCAGCGGAAGCAGTTTTTGGACCGCAGGCCAATCCTGTTTCCAGGTGAAATGAATCGTGGCACACGCCTGCTGATAACATGGGCTCATCCAGAGCGTATCGGCGGCGATGGTGCGCACCTCTGAGATCTGTAGCAACGGCGCTAAGCGATTTCGCATTTGCCAGATCGTACGAATGGCCGCCGCCGCGTGCGGCCGAGGCACGAAATACTCGGTCTGCAATTCCTGGCCGCTGCTGGGCGTGTAGTCCATGCGAAAATGAGGCAATCGCTCAAAGGCCGGGCCGGGAACTCCCATTTGCGCGGTGCAATTGACGGCGGAAATCGCCGCGATCGGATGCCGATCGGCCGGCGCGGGCGTCGCCTTCAACAGCGCGGGGGTCAGCGCGCTGGTGGCGCCGTCCGTGACGCGGCGTTTCAACCAGATTTGGTTGATGTTCTCACTTTGCCAGTCCGTGAAAAGGCTGACGCTGTAGCCGCTACCCATGATCGCGTCGAAGTGTTGTTCCATCAGCGCCAGCGGCAGATTTTCATATACGTCCTGCCGAATCGAAAACGCCGGAACAATGTCGAGCGTGAGCTTTGTGATCACCCCAAAGGCGCCGAGTCCGATGACTATTCCCTGAAACTGCGGGCCGTCCCGTTCACGGGAGAACTCGACCACCTCGCCGTCGGCTGTGACCACCTCCATCGCCGCAACGGCCGTGGCCAGATTGCCGTTGCCGTCGCCCGAACCGTGCGTTCCAGTCGCGCAAGCGCCGGCGACGGAGATATGCGGCAGCGAGGCCAGATTGTGCAGCGCATACCCTTCACGGAGAAGAGATTGTCCCAGTTGGCCATACCGAATGCCCGCTTCAACCGTCACTGTAGACCTCGCGCGGTCGAGTGCCGTCACGCGATCCAGATGCTCCAGGGAGATGAGATCCTCAGCCGAATCGGCGATGTCATTAAACGAATGCCGGGTTCCCAGCGCCCGCAACTTGCCGGCGCGGACGACAATCTCCCGAACCTGCTCGACCGTTTGCGGCCGATGAATTCTGGCGGCGGTGTAGGTGTAATTGCCGGCCCAATTGCGCAGGTTTGCGGTCATTTTTCTGGCCATATCGTGAAGTGATCCCGCCTTCATTTCAAGCCGCTGATGGAAAATTGTCGCGGCCTGATGACGCTCAATTTATCTGGCAGCTATATGTTAAGCCCATGGGCCCGCGGTCGCCGGCGAAGGCCCGGCTCCTTCAGAAGGTCCACGCGGATTCATCACCCCAAAATGGAAAAGCTGTCATCCGACGCCAAGTCCCGCTTGGCCGACGCTATTCTTTCACTACCACCATGCTCTTGCCCTCGACCAGCATGTCATACACCAGCGGGATGTCGCTGGCGCCGAGGCGGATGCAGCCCAGGCTCGATTGCTTGCCGATGCTGCTTTGGTCGATCGTGCCGTGGATGCCGTAGGAAAGTTTGCCGACGGCCTGGCCTTCGGTGCCGGTCAGACCGATCCAATATCCGCCCAGCGGATTTTTGGGATCGTCGGCGGCAATGACGCCTTCGCCGCGAGGGCTGTAGTATGTCGGATGTTTCAGTTTGCGGTGGGGTTCAACCATCCAGGTTCCCGGCGGCGTGGAGTCGTCCCGGCCCAGACCGACCATATAGGTTGTGACATACATCGAACTTTTTTCGCCGGGGAGTCCGCCGAGGTACATGTCGATCGTGAATTTGTGCTTGTCCACCACGGCGAAGAACGGGCCCTGGATGACTTTGATCGTCGCGCCGGCGCGAAGATGACGGGGATCGATCCCGTTGATCCGGCCAATAATTTCCCATGTGCAGTCGTGGGCCAGGGCGATTCGGTTCAGGCTGTCGCCAGGCTGGACCACATACGTTCCGCCGTAGGGATCGTCCGCAAATCGCTGGCGGCCGAAGATCACCGTCTGGTTAGTCTGGCTGATCATGGTCTTGACGGAGGCAAGCTGCGAATCGCCGAGGTCGCCGGATTGAAGGGCTTCGTTGAGTTGGGCGCGGGCTTCCAGAAGTCTTCCGCGGTCGATGTCGCTCTGCGCGCTGGCGATGAGGGAAGAAGCGGACGCGCTCGGCTCGGTCGTGGGGGTGGAAAGAAAGGCGGCATCTTCAACTTTCGGCGGCGGGTCGATCATCGGCGGCGAAGCGGGCTCCTCCGTCGCGGGCTGCGTGGCCGGCCCTGCGCTGGGCGCGGGGGTTGAGTCGTTGGTCAACAGCGGCGCCGGCGGCGCGGCGGTGGCGGCGCCGGCGGTCTGATGATTCATCTTGTATATGAATGACAGAGCGGCGATCGAAAAACTGAGGAGCAGAAGGACGGTGAAAACGCGGCTGACGCGGCGGGTGTGGCGACTCAAGAGAACCTCCATGTTCTCAAAATTGTCCGGCGGAAATCACGGGCTGATGCAATTGGTTGCGAAGCGCCGAATTCCCGTATCGGTACACAGCATACTTAGAGCCATGTCATGGTCAAGCACCGGAAGCTTGGAAACGATCTGGTCTTCGAACCCCATGCCGCAGGAAACTCCGATGAAATCCGCCAGGGCGAGGAACCGGTCGTAGAACCCCATGCCGCGGCCGATGCGATGGCCGTCGTTGGTGAATCCGATCCCCGGAACAATCACCAGGTCGATGAGGTTGATGGGGATAGGCTGTCCGCTGACCGGTTCGCGCACGCCGGGGCCGGTCGTGGTGATGTTCGTTTGCAGGCTGGTGATTTCGACGGGCAGCATTCGCCGCTGGTCCCAACTGACCTTGGGAACGACCACGGTTTTTCCGGTTTGCCAGCATTTCAACGCCAACGGGGCGGTATCCAACTCTTGTGGCATGCTGAGAAAAAGCATGACCACCCGGGCAGCGGTAAACTCGGGGGCGGCGGTTAGAAAGGACGTTGCGGCAACGCTTTTGGCTTGACGCTGGGCATCGGTCATTGCCGCGAGCTTCTGGCGAAGCTCGCGGCGAATCGCACTTTTATCGGTTGCGTCCGACATGCAAACCCTCTGGATTTTTAACTGCCCGATTCCGCCGAGCCGTCGGGCGGGAGATTGCCCGGTTCAGCCCGCTGCTCCATTCTCCGCCTGATCTCGGCTTCGTATCCTCGATCCACCGGATCATAATATATCTTATCGACTCCAAGGTAGTCTTGTTCGACAATTCCACCAGGAAAATCGTGGGCATAAAGATATCCCTTGCCATGGCCCAGGCGCTGGGCGCCCTGATAATGGGTGTCTTTCAGGTGCTTGGGGACCGGCAAGGTGCGGCCCTCCTTGACATCCTTGGCGGCATCCCAGATCGCCTTCGCCGAGGCGTTGGATTTGGGAGCGGTGGCCATGTAAATGACCGCCTGCGACAGCGTGAGCTGCGCTTCGGGCATGCCGATTTTCTCAACGATGTCGAACGCCGCGGCCGCGACGGAAATGGCCCGGGGGTCGGCATTGCCGATGTCTTCTGACGCCAGAATCGCGACTCGCCGGGCAATGAATCGCGGGTCCTCTCCCGCTTCGAGCATGCGCGCCAGCCAATAAACCGCCGCATCCGGATCGGAGCCGCGCATGCTCTTGATCAAAGCGCTGGCCGCATCGTAATGCCCGTCACCCGTGGCATCGTAGACGATCGCCTTGCGCTGGATGGATTGCTCGGCCACGTCCAGGTCGATGCGAATGGGACCGGCGGCTTTGCCCTCGGGCTGCTGCGAAAGGACGGCGACTTCCAACGCCATCAGACCGCGCCGGGCATCGCCATCGGACATCCTGGCCCAGAGGTCCAGCGCTTCGGGAGAGATGTCGATGACGCGCTCGCCGTAGCCGCGCTCCCGGTCGGAAATCGCCCGCCGAATCAGCGCTCGAATGTCATCTTCACTGAGTGAAGAGAATTGGAAAATCTGGCTGCGACTGACCAGCGGGGAATTCACGGCGAAAAACGGATTCTCGGTCGTCGCGCCGACGAGCAGTATCAGCCCCGCTTCCACATCGGATAATAGAATGTCCTGCTGCGCGCGGTTGAAGCGATGGATTTCATCCAGGAACAGCACGGTGCGGCGCCCGCCGGCGGCGAGGCGCTCCTTGGCCGCATCGAGAATGGCCCGCACTTCCTTGACGCCAACCGCCGCGGCGTTGACTTCCACGAATTCGCTTTTGGTATAGATCGCAATGAGTTGAGCCAGCGTGGTTTTGCCCGTCCCCGGCGGCCCATAAAAGATCACGCTGGTGAGGCGGTCGGCTTCGAGCATTCGCCGCAGGAGTTTTCCCGGCCCGAGGAAATGCTGCTGGCCGACGAATTCATCGAGCGATCGCGGCCGCATGCGCACCGCCAGCGGAGCGACGCGGGCGAAGTTCTTCTGGCGGGATTCCTTGAACAGGTCCACGATGGAATGATAAGCTCAAAATGGCGCACAAGGCACAAAAATTTGCCCAGGACTTAGGCGGCAATCGGCTTGTAATGGAGACGAAGCAACGGCGATGTGTTTAAAGTAGTCAGACCATAGGTGTGGCCGTCATCATCGACAAACTCAACCTCGAACGCATCCGGCGGATAGACGAACACCACGGTGCCCACTTGCCCGCGAATCAACTTCAGTTGCGGCAAATCCACCGTTAGGGCCACGACATCGAGTTCACGGATTTGCCGATCGCTCATAGAAGTATTATAGCGGATAACACGTTACCAGACGAGGAATTTGCTCGCTTCGGAGAACAGTCCAGACACTCAGAATGGCCGCTGATCCTCCAGGCCCGATCATGTCGAATTCTATTTCATAGAGTTGACCGAATCCGTTATCGCGGGCCGCGATTGCATCACGTTCCTTTGCGGCCATCAGCAACGTTGAGTGAAGCTGGTCGATATCTAATGCCGACGGCGTTGGCAAATAATTTCGCCTTGTGCCTGCCGTACCGGTGAGCGGGCGAGAGACAGTAATCCCGCAGTTTTCGAAGGTCGATAATAGCGCGATCGGCGTTGGGCAGTTTCATAACGCGCCATCACTCACCACCGCTTCGCCTGCTGGGCGACCTTCATCGGCAAGCCGAACAGATCGATGAAACCGCGAGCCGCGGTCACGTCGTAGCCCTCCATGCTGAAGCTGGCTAACTGCGGATCGTACAGGCTGTGCGGGCTGGTGACGCTGGCGGCCGTGGCGCGGCCTTTGAATAATTTTACCTTCACCTGCCCGGTCACCGGTCCCTGGGTGTGATCGACAAACGCCTGCAAAGCCTCCCGCAACGGATGGAACCATTGGCCGTAATAGACCAGCTCGGCGTAGCGCAGGGCGATCTGCTGCTTGTGATGGAACGTGTCGCGTTCGACGCAGATTTGTTCCAGAGATTTGTGGGCCTCGTAGAGGATCGTGCCGCCGGGGGTTTCGTACGCGCCGCGGGATTTCATGCCGACGAGGCGGTTCTCGGCCAACTGCGTTTGACCCACCGCGTGTTTGCCCCCGAGGTCGTTGAGCAGGGCGATCAATTCATGGCCCGGCATTTTCTTTCCGTTGACCGCGATCGGATTGCCGCGCTCAAAATCGATCGTCACATACAGCGGCTCATTTGGAGCCTTTGACACGGGCACGGACATCATCCACAGATCGTCCTTCGGCTCGTTGGCGGGAGATTCAAGGTCGGCCCCTTCGTGGCTGATGTGCCAGAGATTCCGATCCCGGCTGTAGATTTTCTTTTTGCTCTGTTCGACCGGCACGCCCTTTTTGTTGGCATAGTCGATTGCGCTTTCCCGATCGCGCAGGCCGAACGTCGTGTCCTTCCACGGGGCGATGATTTGCAGATCGGGGGCCAATGACATGTAGGTCAATTCAAAGCGCACCTGGTCATTGCCCTTGGAAGTGGCTCCGTGCGCGACGGCATCCGCATTCGTCTGGCGCGCGACTTCAACCTGATGCTTGGCGATGATTGGCCGGGCGATGCTGGTGCCGAGCAGATAATCGTTCTCGTAAATCGCATGGGCCCGCAGCATCGGAAAGCAGAATTCTTCGGCGAATTCCTGGCGGAGGTCTTTGACGATCACCTCATCGGCCCCGCTTTTTTTGGCTTTTTCTTCGATGCCTTTCAGTTCGTTGCCCTGCCCCAGCTCGGCGGCGAAGGCGACGAGCTTGACGCCGGGGTAGCGGTCCTTGAGCCACGGTAGAATCACGCTGGTGTCCAATCCGCCGCTGTAGGCGAGGACGATTTTTTGGGGATGGTTGGCGGAATTTTGTGTGGGCATGTGGACAGTATAAAAGTTCATGACGGTGATGTCATGGGTTGGGGACGCCGGCGGCGTGAACCCCCGCAAAGCGGGGGGCTAACGGATGCAATTCCATTAGCCCCCCGCTTTGCGGGGGTTTTTATTTCGCGTTACGATCATCGCATGGAGCCGCGCCTGTTGGCCACCATGGTGACGACCACCAGTTATGGGTCATGGCTGCCGGGGGATATGCGCGGGTATGTTGACACTGGAATCATCCTTCCCGGCGATCCATTTCGACTGGAAGAAGCGGTGCGGCGGATGGGCGGCCGAACGCCGATCTTGTTTACGATCGAACAACAAACGCGATTGTTCGAGGCCCTGCGCGACGCGGCGGACGAATTTCATTATCAATTGATCGATGCGAGCGTCGAATCATGGCATCTGCATTGGATGATCCATCATGGCTTTGATTCTGTGCCGGTCATGGTCGGGCGGTTGAAGAACCGAATGCGGCAGGCGCTGGGGATCGGGCGGATTTGGACGGAGGGGTATTATGATTCGCGATTGTTCGATTTGGATGCAATTGAAAACAGGCGGAGCTATATTCGCCGGCATGCGGGGTGTCGGCTGAGCGGTGGGGTTGTCGTGAGCCTCGGGAAATAACCCCCGCGGAGCGGGGGGCTAACGGATGACCGGGTCAGGCGGTTTGGCCCAGTGTGGAATCGTCGGAACTGGCTGTCGGCTTGCTGGTGAGGATGTGTTTGATCAGTTCCAGGCGAAGGGTGACCTGGTCCATGTCGGCCGGCCGCTTGGCGGGGCGGGTCGAGACGCATTCCATTACCAGGTTGGACAGGCCGGGCGGGACCATGGGATTCAGGTCCAGCGGGGTTTGAATGGTCTGGTCGAGCAAAAAGCTGTTGTCGCCCTTTTTGTTCACCGTGTACAGCGTTGGAATGTTGGTGCCGGTGAGGGTCCAGTAGATCGTCGCGCCGAGGTTGAAGACATCGGTTTGGACGCTGATCGGCCGGCGGGCAACCTGCTCGGGCGCGATGTAATCGGGTGTGCCCTGAATCCGTTCCTTGACGGTTCCGATTTTGCAGCCTTGGCCGAAATCGATCACCTTCACCTTTCCGTGATCGCTGCGGAGAATGTTGTTGGGTTTGATATCGCAGTGCGCATAGCCCAGGGCGTGCATGGCCTTCAATCCTTGAGCGGCCTGGATGAAGGTATCGACGATCTCAACCATACCGCGCGGCGGTCGCACGTCCAGCGGCCGGCCATCAACCAGCTCCATCAGCAAAAACGCCTCTTTGGGCTGCATGATGATGTTGCGGCTGATCTTCAGCTCGAACGATTTGCGAAGGTTGGGATGCGTGAACTGCTTGGAGATTTCAAATTCCGTTTCCATCTGCTCGATGAAACGGTCGTCCTTTTTCTCTTTGCGCAGAACGTGCTTAAGAGCGTAGACTTGATGCGTTTGGGGATCGCTGACAGCGTAGATGATACTACGCGCACCTTCTCCCAAACGCTCCAACACCTCATAATGGAGGAGCTTCTGAGCCATGAACTAATGTCCATCCCGGAGAACGTTTATAACCCGATCCCGCTGGACGGACGGCTGGGAGGGGAGGAAGCCCAAGGGTGGAGATAACAGGGGATAATGAAAGCAACCGCCTTGGTGCGAAACGTTACCCGTACAAAAATTTTCTAATAAATAGGCTAAACAATGAGGATTGAAATAGCAAGCAGATAATTGGCTCGGGCGACCGAGCGCGGTGCTTTGGTTTACGGCAGAATCTGATCGCGAAATGCCGTTACCGGAAAGTACTGGCCCACGCTGGATGACGCCTCGGTGTTGCTCAGGAGAATGACCTTGTCGGCTCCGATGTGGAACTGGCTTTGCAGGGTTGTGACCAGTTGCGTCAGCCGACGAATCTGAATCGGCGTCGGCATCGAATGATCGAAATCGCCGACGACGCAAATGCTGATGCACGTGGGTTCGATGTGGTCAACCCCCGGCGGGGCGGCGGCCGGCTGTTGATTGTTCCAACGCGGGCTGACCTGAATCTCGCCATCCTGGCAGCCGTGGCCGTTGCCAATGATGAAATGATCGCACAATCCCGATGCGCCTCTGGCCAGCGTGCTGGCATCGCCACCGGCGGTGGCGGAATGATGAATGTAGATGAACTTCCATTGCTCCGTTTTTGGGGCGACGGCGGTCTTGAATATCTGGTCCAGGAACGGGCCGTGGTCGGATGCGGATAGGCTGTCGTATCCCTCGGCCACCAGCGGCGGCGGCGCCAGCGCCAGCAGGAGCGCGCTGGCCAACGACAAGAGGGCGACAAGGCTGGTCAGAACAACGACTTTTCGCTTTGATTGCATCACGTGGAACCCGATCCGGGGGCGTTTGATTGGTTTTTGAGTCCGATAAAATGCCGACTATCTTCTCTGCAAGGTTCATCGGCAGATGATGCCGGCGGAGTTGCGTAAAATTCCGCGAAAACCCGCCGAGGCCGGAATTTTTTTTGATGAATCAGTAACCGAACGATTTGAGTTGGTTTTCGGGCAGCGGGACGAACTGGCCGCCGGTGGCGGAGGCGATTCTGGCCAGAACTTTGTCGTTGGCCACGCCGTTGATGGCGAAGCAGTCGATTTTCGCCTTGGACGAACCGCGAAGCTTGAGAACTTGATTGACCAGCGAGTCATCCAGATCGCCGGCCTTTGCGGTGATGAGCATGATCTGGCCCGGATCATCGGCAAAAGCCGTTTGCAGCGATGCCAGCGGATCGGTGCTGCCGGCGGCGGTGACATCCTGCAATTTGGCCTGAGCGTTGCGGACGAGTTCTTTCACCGCGAAAGCCGTCCCCTGGGCGGACGGATAGGAGTTGCTGTCGGGGTTCCAGAAGAGCACCTGGAATCGGTGATCGGGCCCCAGAGATTCCAGCGATTTGAACAACACGGATTTGACGGCATCCAGCACGTCGGCCGAGCTTGAGCCGTTGTCGATGACGTAAACCACGACCAGTTGATTGATCGGCACGCCGCAGAAACTGGGCGTCGGAGCCGGAACATTGGGGGTTATGGCCGTTTCATCGGGGGCGCGGGGACTTGTCTGGGCAGAGGATCCCGATGTCGCGTTCGCCGGGCTGCGGAACATCAGCACGAGCACGATAATCAGCAGGAGGATGATGACCGCGGCAGCGATGCCAAGGAGCGGCATCATATTATTCGGCGCCGGGGGCGGCGCGGGTGGTTGCTTGCGCAGGCGGCTGTCGGACAGTCCACTGCTGCTTTGAACGACATCGGCCAGGTCGTCCAGCCCGCTGCCGCTGCCGATGCCGGCGCTGCGGGCCTTGTTCTCAAAAAGAGTTTTGGATGCCTTGGCCGCCCCGGCGGCGGTTTTTTGCGCCGATCCCCTCGCGGGCACGGTCTGAATGGTCCCGCAGAACTGGCACCTGCACACGGCGCCGGCAAAGGCGTCGTCGATGCTCAGGACCTTCTTGCAGCTTGTGCAAGTGATGTTGATCATGCATTCACTACGGCTGCCACAAATAATAAAACCCATTGGGCAACCACTCGCTCATGGGCAGCTTCAGGTTCAGGTCATTGCTTCGGGGCAGCGGCCCGGGCATCTCGGCATAAATGGAACCGCTGTAGCCGTACGGCCGCTTGTACATGACCACTTCCGCGCCCGGCGCATGGCCCATTTCACGGGCCAGCTCGATGGCATCGTTCAACCGGCCGGTCTGGTCCGCCAGACCCAGTTGCACCGCCCGCTCGCCGCTGAACACCCGGCCGTCCGTCACCAATTTCAGCGTGTCGGGATCCTTGATGCCCCGGCTCGTGACCACGACGTTCTTGAACCGGGCGAAATACTCATCGACCATATTCTGCATGACTTGACGAGCTTCGGGAGTCAGATGGACGTACGGCGAGCCCATGTCCTTCATCGGGGCGCTCTTCACCGAAACCTCGCGGGCGCCAAGCTTTTCCAGCGTGTCCTGGAAATCGAAGGATTCAAAGATGACCCCGATGCTGCCGACGATGGACGTTGGATTCACGATAATCTTGTCCGCGGCGCAGGAGACGTAATACGCGCCGCTGGCGGCCATCTCCTGGGCGGAAGCGATCACCGGCTTGTGCGTCTTGTTCTTGAAGCGCAACAGGGCGTCGTACATCACGTCTGATGTCGTCACCGATCCGCCGGGGGAATTCACGCGCAGGACGACGGCCTTGACGGAATCGTCATCCGCCGCCCGGTTTAACTGCTGAACGAATAGGCTGAGCGGATTTTCCGACGGCTGAAGAATGCCCCCGCTGCGGTCGTCGAGGAGCATTCCCTCGACTTCAATGATGGCGATTTTTCCCCCGAATGCCCTGCCGGGTTGGACGGAAATTTCCTGCAATTCCGAGGTATTGGCCACCGGCGTCACCAGAAAGCTGGAGGCGCCGCACCCCGTGAGAAGCAACAACAGAGACACAGACATAGTAAGTCGCATACGTAAACATCCTTCACAGCCGTGGGATATGCTCGTAAAACAATTAAGGTACGATAACGGCGGGAGATTCTAGCGGTGGCCCATCGCGTGAGCAAAGCGCATTTCTGCGACCTGGTCGAATCGGCGATAGAGGAACTGCCCCAGCAGTTCGCCGATTTTGTGGAGGAGGTCCCTATCGAGGTGCGCGACCGGCCAGACCCATCGCAGCTTTCCAGGGCCGGTGTTCGCCGAGGGGGGCTGTTGCTGGGGCTGTACGTGGGCCGTCCCCGGACCGTTCGCAGCGTCGAAGATTCAGGAACCATACCGGATGTGATTTTTATCTTTCAGGAGCCCATCGAGACCGTTTGCAATAGCGAGGAAGAATTGATCCGCCAAGTCCGCGTAACGGTGTTGCATGAAATCGGGCATCATTTCGGGCTGAGCGAAGACGATCTGGAACGGCTCGGCTATCGCTAGTCGTTATTTTGCAATGGCTTAATGTCGTTCACAAGCCGCGGACGCATATTTGTTGCCGGCGTTGCGATTTCCATCGCACTTATGCGCGCCGGCCATCGTAAATTTCGAATCAGGCCGCTTTTCCATTGGACATGACCGCTTTGGCGGCGTATTTTCACGGGTCCGGCCCACGCGGCGACGGGGTTCATAGGAGCCAATAGGATAGGCCTTCAGCGAGGAAATTGGGATACATGATATTTGCCAAATGGATGAGACGGGGCATCGTCGCGGCGGCGATGCTGTGTGTATTGCCTTTTGCCGGCGCCGATGATGCCGGTAACAATGCCCAGGAGCCATTGCTTGCGCGAACCATTCCGTCCCGTACGGACAAACCGTCGTTTATGGAATTCGGCGTCGTCAAGGAATGGCTCGTTAAGCCGGATGACGTGGTTAAAAAGGGCCAGGTTCTGGGGCGCGAGGATTCGGATGTCGAAGAGATGAAGCTGCACGGCCTGAGGATCATGGCCGATTCCACCGCCGAGATCGAAGCCGCCAAGGCCGATCAGGATGAAAAGCAGGTGGAATACCAGAACAAGCAAAAGGGTTTTGAACAACAGGCGGCCAGCGAAACCGAGGTTGAGGAAGCCAAGCTGGATTACGAGCGTGCCAAGGCGCAATTGCACTACACGCAGGTGGAACACGAGAAGGCGATCGCCGATGCCGACACCGAGGCTAAAATGATTGACAAGATGCAATTGTTAAGCCCGGTGGATGGGACGGTCAAAGAGATCAACATTCAGGAGGGCGAGATCGTTGATCCCAACAAGCCCGATGGCGCCCTGACGCTGGTGACGAACAGCCCGCTGTGGGTGGAAGTGAATGTCCCCTCGACGCGGGCGCTGAAGCTGAAGCAGGGCGACACCGCTTCGGTGGCGTATCAGAATGAGCCTGATAAATGGATGAATGCAAAGGTCATTTACCTCGACCCCGAGGTGGATGCCGCCAGCGATAAGCAGACCGTCAGGTTGGAGTTGAACAACGATCAGAACCGACCGGCCGGGCTGTGGGTCAGCGTGCGGTTGCCGCCCGATAACGGTCATTAACCGTCGCGGCGATGGTTTGTGAACGGTTTGTTCTTCCGGGATATCGGACCGCCAATTTCTCGATGATGAATCGACGCCCGTGGAGTCGAATATCCCTTTGAGAAATCGGCCGGAGAATTGGCGTCCGGAAAATTGGCGTCCGGAAAATGGCGTCAGAGGCAGGTGAGCAGTGTCGTCTGGAATTGTTGAACCTCAAGGTGAAGAAACCTCGCTGCAGACGCAGGCGGGCGCTTCGCGGTCGCGGCTGGTGCAGCGGCTGCTGACGGCCGCCGAAAGCCTGCCGCAGTTCATCGAGGATCTGCTCAAGACCCAGGCCGTCGTCGTCGCCGGCACCGAGGCGGCGGCGTTCCTGATCGAAAAGCAGAAGGACCAGAAAGAACCCGCGCTTCGGCCGATTGCGCACATTCGTGCCGACAACAGCAGCGCCGAAACCCGCGCCGCAGCGGTCGCCGCATTCCAAACGATCATCAAGCCCTGCCTTGAGCAGGGAAAAGACGGGGCGATTGAGTTGCAGACCGGCGAAGTCGGGGTCGAGCCGCAGTTCTGCCTCGCGACGATTCTCCGCCGCGACGGCGAAGTCGTCGCCATCACCGCCGTCATCACCCGCTGCATGAACCTGGAGCGGGCACATCAGCGCCTCATGTCGATGCAGCTTGTCGCGGGATATTTCGATCTGTATACCCTGCGCCGCCAGGGCGAGCAGTCGCAAATCGTCGCCCAGTCCCATCAGCACGTGTTGCAGCTCGCCACCGCCGTCGCGACAGCCGAGGGTTTCGAATCCGCCGCCATGAACCTCTGCAACGAGTTGGCGACACGCACCGGCGCGACCCGCGTGGCCCTGGGGTGGGTCAAGGGCGACGAGATCAAGGTCAAGGCCCTGTCTCACACCGAACAGTTTGACAAGCGGCAGGAACTGATCAAAACGCTGGAAAACACCATGGAGGAGTGCATCGACCAGGAGGAACCGGTCCACTTCGACTCGCAGGGCGGGGGAACTCAGAACGTCAGCCGGGCCGCACAGGAACTGGCCCGCAGCGAGGGCGGGAACGTGGTGCTGACCCTGCCGCTGCGCCGCCGGGCGGAAGTGGTGGGCGCCGTCACGCTGGAATTCCCGCCGACTCACAAGTTGACCCCGCAGGCTTCCACGGGACTGTCCGTCGCGGTGGATTTGCTCGCTCCGCAGCTTTACGACCGTTACCAGAACGACCGCTGGCTCATCACCAAGGTGGGGCTCAGCGCCGAGGACCTCGGCAAGAAAATCGTCGGCCCGCAGCACACGCTGGTGAAGGTGCTGTGCATCGCCGGCCTGCTCGCGCTCATTTTCATTTGCACGTACAGCCCGATGTATCACGTCAGCGCGCCCTTTCAGTTCGGCGCCACCGACAAGCGCAAGCTCGAAGTTCCGTTTGACGGCCAGATCGATGACGTCTTCGTCCTGCCCGGCAACCTGGTCAAAAAAGGCCAGAAAATGCTGACGATGAAGACCTACGATCTGCAACTCCAGTTGAACAAATCCAATGCTGACATGCAGAGGGCCGAGGCCGACTATCTCAAGAACGTTTCCGACGGCAAGGAAGCCGACGCCGAGATGGCCCAGCACATGGTGGATGAAGCCCATGCCACGGCGCAGTGGTATCAGGACCAGATCGATCGCGGCGTGGTCCGGGCGCCGTTTGACGGCGTCGTGTTGTCCGGCGATCTGATGGACCAGCGAAACGCCGCCAAGAAGCAGGGAGACGAGTTGTTCACCGTGGCTGCCCTGTCATCCGCGAACGGGTTGCGGGCGGAATTGTCCGTCAGCGAGCGCGATGTCCAGGACCTTCACGAGGGCCAGCACGGCGAGTTGGCCACGTCGGCGCTTCCCAGTGAGAAACATCCCTTCACCATCGACCGCATCGAGCCGATCGGCCAGCCGAAGGATGGCGACAACACCTTCACCGTGTACGGCCGTCTGGATCAACCGTCGCCGACGTGGCGTCCCGGCATGGCCGGCGAGGCCCGCGTGGACATCCGCCCTCGCGCTTTGGTCTGGATCTGGACGCACAAATTCGTGGACTTCGTGAAATTCAAATTGTGGATGTAAAGCCCGCGGTGCCGCCGTGGGACAGCATCCCGAAAACCCATGCTTCAGCTCCGACCCACTTTCTCCGAATCCTGGTACCGCGTTGCCGAACTGAAGCCCAAGCTGCGCGCCGGCGCACAGATTTCCCGCCAGTTTTACCGGGGCGACCGCTGGTATGTCGTCCGCGATCCCGCGGGAAACCAGTTCCATCGCCTCAGCGACGCCGCCTATCGCTTCGTCGGTCTTCTGGATGGCCGGCGCACGGTGGAAGAAGCCTGGGACCTCGTCGGCGGCCAACTCGCTGACGATGCGCCCACCCAGCCCGAAGTCATCCAGGTTCTCAGCCAGCTTTACGCGGCCAATCTGCTCGAGACCAACATCACCCCCGATGCCATGGTCCTTCTGCGCCGGCACAAAAAAATTGTGCAGCAGAAGATGCAGAATCGGCTGATGAACGTGCTGTTTCCGCGCGTTCGCCTGTGGGACCCGGACCGCTTCCTTTGCCGATGGATGCCCGTGGCCAGGTTGCTGTTCAGCAAGATCGGCGCGATCGTCTGGCTGGTGGTGGTGGGATTCGCTCTGTCCGTGGTGTTGCCGCAGTGGCAGGCATTGAAAACCGCCGCCGCAACGACGCTCGATTTCCAGCACAACCTCGAAAATATCTTCTGGCTTTACGCGACCTTCGTGGTCATCAAGTTTATGCACGAGTGTGGCCACGCCTTCGCCTGCCGGCGGTTCGGCGGCGAATGCCACGAATTGGGCGTGATGCTGCTGGTCCTGGTCCCGACTCCCTACGTCGATGCCTCCACCGCATGGTCGTTCCCCAGCAAATGGCAACGGGTTTTCGTCGGCGCGGCCGGCATGATCGTCGAATTGTTCGTCGCCTCGCTCTGCGCGATCGTGTGGAGCGTCACCAATTCCGAGTCCTATCCGCTGATCAGCCAGCTCGCCTACAACGCCATGTTCGTCGCCAGCGTTTCAACCGTCATCTTCAACGCCAACCCGCTGCTGCGTTACGACGGCTATTACATCCTTTCCGATTGGCTGGAAATCCCCAACCTCCGCCAAAAGAGCACGGAATACTCGCTGGGCCTGATCAAACGCCACGTTTTCCGCCTGAAACTTCCCAATCCGCTCCCGCCGCTGGGCCAGCGCATCTGGCTGCTGGTTTATGCCATCGCCAGCAGCATCTACCGCGTGTTCATCGGCATCATGATCATCGTGATCGTTTATACGAAGGTGCCGATCATTGGCGTGCTGATGGCCCTCGGCGGCGTCGTCACGTGGGCCGGCGTGCCGATGTATCAACTGATCAAATACCTGGCGTTGGACCCGGAACTCCACCGCAAGCGCAAGCGTGCGGTGACGTTCAGCATCGCCACCGCGGTTGTCGCCGCGCTGCTTCTGTTCCAGGTGCGATTCCCCGTCCACGTGGAATTCGCCGGAATCGTGCAGCCGGATGACCCGCTCGATGCCGCCGGCGTCACGCTCAGTGGAGAGATCAAATCCCCCGGCGAGGGACGGGTCGCCAAAATCCTCGCCACCGACGGCCAACTCGTCCGCGCGGGCCAGCCCCTCGTTCAAATTGACGATCCGGACGTCCGGCGGGATTTGGCCTTCAGCAGTGCCAAGGTGCAGGAAGCCCAAACCGCGATGCGCCAATCCCGCGTCGAAGATCAAAACGAGTTGATCAAGGACGCCGCCGACCTGAAAGTCTGGCAGCAGCAATTGGCCGATGCCCGGCGCCGGCAATCGGAAATGACAATCGTCGCCCCGTTCGGCGGTCGGCTCGTGGCGCCGAACCTTCACGAATTGCCCGGCACGTTTGTCCAGCGCGGTCAGGAGATCGGACGCGTCGCCGTGCTCGACAGGCTGGTCATCAAGGGCGATATCGATCAGACGGATTTCCAGCTTCTTCGCGATATGCATCGGCGCAAAACCGAGGTTCGCCTCGCCGGGCTGCTCGGCAAAACCATTCCCGCCGGCGAATTGACCCTGCCGCCCGCGGCCGTGAATCAGTTGGCCGATCCGTCCCTCGGCTCGCGCGCCGGCGGCGACGTGCAGGTCGATCCGCGCGATCCCAACGGGATGCGCACGCAACAGCCCACCTTCGAGGCCCGCGTCAAGCTGGACAACCATACCGAACAGTTTTACGCGGGTCAGCGCGCCTATGTGCGCCTCACGCTGGACGGCCGATCGCTCGCCTGGCAGTGGAAGAATCGCTTCCTGCAACTCATCCAATCCCACGATTCGGGAAGGTGGCTCTAGCCATGTCCGTGGTTTCGGATGATCTCTGGTCCATTTTCGATGCCCGCCGCGTCAAAGCGCCGGAACTGAAGGGGACGGATCAATTCTTCAGCGGGATCACCGGTTGGGTAAAAAACAAGCGCCGAGTGCTGATTAAGCTGATGGAGCAGGCCGCGCGGATCGAAAAGCTCGAGCCGGAGATTCACGAATTGGGGTCGGAGCGGTTCAGCCAGGAGGTTGGCGCATCGCGCGACCTGGCGCGTTTGGGTCGATTGCAGGGCCAAACCATGGATCGCGCCCTGGCGATTGCGCGCGAGGCCGCGTTTCGGGCGGTCGGAATGCGGCCGTTTCCCGTCCAGATTGCCGGCGCCCTGGGCATGCTGGAAGGCGTCATCACCGAAATGGCCACCGGCGAGGGCAAGACGCTCAGCGCCTCCCTGGCCGCCGCGGTCTGGGGTTGGCACGGCAAGCCGGTGCATGTCATCACCGTCAATGATTATCTGGTCGCCCGCGATGCCGAGGAAATGGGGCCCGTCTACCGCATGTTGGGTCTGAGCGTTGGCTATGTCATTCACGAGACATCGCCCAGGGACCGCATCGACCATTACCGCCGCAACGTTGTTTACATCACGAGCAAGGAATTGGTCGCCGATTTCCTGCGGGACCAGATCGCGCTGGGCAGCATGCGCTCCTCCACCCAGACCGTGGTCGGCATGTTGATGAAGGGCGCCCAGCCCAATCGGCTGCTGGTCCCCGGATTGTGGAAAGTGATCGTCGATGAGGCCGACAGCCTGCTCATCGACGAAGGCGTTACGCCGCTGATCATTTCCGATTCGCCCGAGGCCGAGGGGAACGCCCCCCTGTACGAGCGGGCAGACGCGATGGCCCAGCAGTTGGAAGACAACCGGGATTTCAAAATCGACTGGACCCTGCGGCAGGTGGACCTGACTCCGCGCGGGGAAGATCGGCTCGATGTCCTCTCGGAACACGACGGCGGATTCTGGAAAGGCAAGCGCCGCCGCGAAGAACTGGTCGTTCAAGCGTTAACGGCCCGGCACTGCTATACGCGCGGCGAGCATTATCTGGTCAGTTCCGACCAGAAGGTGCAGATCATCGATGAGTTCACGGGCCGCGTGCTGGCGGACCGCTCCTGGCGCCACGGGCTGCACCAGGCGATCGAGATCAAGGAAGCCGTTCCCGTCACTGCCGATAAAGAGAACCTCGCCCGCCTCAGCTTCCAGCGATTTTTCCGCCAGTACCCGGTCATGGCCGGCATGACCGGCACGGCCTGGGAAGCGCGCGGCGAAATGTGGCGGATTTATCGCCGGGCGACGGTGCGCGTTCCCACCAACAAGCCGTGCATACGAGTCCATCTGCCCCTGCGCATGTTCGACACGCTGGACGCGAAATGGGAAGCGGTCGTGGCGCGAGTCTGCGAAATTCATGAAACCGGCGCTCCGGTGCTGGTCGGCACCCGCAGCGTTCTGGCATCGGAGGAATTGAGCCAACGCCTTGCGGCGGCGGCCAAGGCGCATCGCGTCCTGAACGCCACGCAAACCGCCCAGGAAGCGTCGATCATCGCCGAGGCCGGCCAGATCGGAAAGATCACGATCGCGACGAACATGGCCGGCCGCGGCACCGATATCAAGCTAAGCCCAGGCGTGACCGAGTTGGGCGGCTTGCACGTGATCGCCACCGAGCCGCATGGCTCGGGACGCGTCGATCGCCAGTTGTTCGGCCGCGCCGCCCGGCAGGGCGATCCCGGCTCCGCCCAGATGTTTGCCAGCGCCCAGGACGACCTGCTGGTGCGACACGCTCCGCGCCTGCGGATGAGTTGGCGTGCGATCGGCGCCGAGCGGTTGATCGCAGTGGCGCAGGCACGCGCAGAAAAGCTTGCCCGGTTTAACCGCCAACAAGTCCTGCGAAATGACGACTGGATGGACCAATCGCTGCCGTTCTGAACCCAGCCGCCGAATAGCTGTTATAAACCGCAATTTTCATTTTCGCTTCATCTTCCCGCTTTATTTTGAATAAACGCCTTGAGACCGCTTGACCGGCGAGGCCCGAACGCCAAACTCCGCCACAGATGGTGCGTATGCCCGTCCAGGTCCCCCAACGCGAGAGCGACGAGTTGCTGAGTTCAAATGGAACTGGACATCATCCTCTCGTGTACGTCTTGCACAGCAGCGAAATGTACGGGACCGAGCGCATGTCGCTGGCGACGGCGCAGGGGTTGACGGACCATTTCAACATCATCTTCGTGGGACCGCGCGGCCCGGCCATGTGGGAGGCGCGGCGGCTCGGATTTCAAACCGAGTATTTCCAATCCAGCAAGGGACTGGCCCAGACCATTCGGCCATTGCTCCAGCAGTATCCATCCCTCACCTTCGCTTCCACCTTGCCGCGGTTTTCGATAATGTGCATGGCGTTGAACGTCGTCTACCGACGCACGGTCAAGCAGGTCTACGTGATTCATGGAAGCTGCGAGGAGGCCAAAGATTTCGGACGAATCCGATACCTCAATCCGCTCGATATTACGATGGTGGCGGTTTCGGATTACGTCAAGCAGAGGCTGATCGAATACGGCGCCCGTGCCGATCGGATCGAGGTGGTGCGGAACTTCCTGCTTCCAGCGCAGATCGCCGCCGCGCCCAAGCGGGGCCCGTTCACCGCCGGGGTGACCAGGGCGTTGTGTGCCACCCGGCTCGTCGAGGCCAAACGGTTCGACGTTTTGCTGGATGCGATCGCCCGCCATCCGGAATTGGCGGATTTTCCGATCGACGTCGCCGGCGCCGGCGAGAAGCTTGAGATGCTCAGCCAACAGGCCCAGATGAACAGTCCGCATGTCAACTTCCTCGGGTTCGTGAAAGACGTTCCCCAGCGGTACGCCCAGTCCGATCTGCTGATTCACGCCTGTCCCACCGAGGCATTTGGCCTGGTGGTGATCGAGGCGATGGCGGCGGGGATTCCGGTTCTGGTCGCCGATGAGGGCGGCCCCGCCACGTTCGTGGAAGACGGCGTCAACGGATTCAAATTCCGCGCTAACGATCCGGATGATCTGGCCCGCCGATTGATCGAGCTGCGCCACGCCGACCCGGCATTGCTCAATCGCGTCACGGCCTCTGCCGCCGAATCGCTGCGGACGCAACTTTCCGCCGGCGCGTCCCTGGAGCGATATCGCCAGATCTTCGCCCCGTCTCCCTGACATGGCACATACCCGACATCCCGTCCTCTACGTTCTGCACAGCAGCCAACTCTATGGCACGGAACGAATGGCCCTGGCGACGGCACAGGGATTGGCCGACGAATTTGAAACCATTTTTATCGGACCCCCCGGAGTCGCTCTTGTAGAGGCGCAGCGGCTCGGCTTTCAGACCCGCCAATACCGCACCAGCAGGGATCTCGCCGCCGTTCTCAAGCCTCTGCTCAAGCAATATCCCTCGCTGACGTTCGTGGGCACCGGACCGCGTTATAACCTGGTTTGCATAGCGCTGAACCTCCTGTATCGCCGGCGGATAAAGCACATTCAGATCCTTCACGGCGGGTCGGGCGTCGACAAAGATTACGCCCGAAAGAAGGTCCTCAATTTCTTCGATATTACCTTCGTCGTCGTGTCGGAATGGTCCCGGCAACGGCTGATCGATTTCGGCGTTCGCAACCGAATCGAAGTCATCGGCAATTTCATTGTCCCGCAGCAGCTTGCGGCAATCCCAAAACGGCCGATATATGATCGGCCGGGCGTGCGGAAGGCCCTGGTCGTTTCGCGCGTCGATCCGCTCAAGCGGGTCGATCTATTGCTGGATGCACTGGACCGACGGACCGCGGACCTGCAGGACATTTCGTTTCGCGTCCTCGGAGTCGGCCCGGATTTCGAGAAGCTCCGCGACCGGGCTCGGAAAACGCAGGCCAACGTCGAATTCGCCGGCTTCAGCGACAACGTCGCCGGCGAACTGGCCGCAGCGGACCTGCTGGTGCATACCTGTCCGGTCGAAACATTTGGCCTGGCCGTGTTGGAAGCGATGGCGGCGCGGCTCGCGGCGCTGGTGCCCGACCAGGGCGGCACCGCCGCGCTCATCGACGACGGCGTCTGCGGTTTCACTTTCCGCGCCGATGACCCGGACCATCTGGCCCAGCGGCTCGTCGAACTGAAACACGCGCCAGCGGACCTGTTCAATCGAATGGTTGCCAATGCAGCAGCAAAAGTTGACAATGATTTCTCCGCTCATGCAGCCCTCGAGCGCTATCGCAAACTCTTTGCCCCCGCCTGAACGCGCCGCGTCGCGCCGTCACCTGCTCATTTACGCCCTCCACAGCAGCGAAATGTATGGCACCGAACGGATGGCCCTCGCTACCGCCAGCGGCCTTGGCGATGAATTTCAAACCATTTTCCTCGGCCCGCGCGGGCCTGCGTTGCTCCAGGCCGGCAACATGGGGTTTGAAACCGATTCGTTCCAGACCATCCCCAAACTGATGGTGCTGATCGCCAGACTCCTTCGCCGATTCGATTCCTTCACCTTCGTCTCAACGCTGCCGTCCTATTCGGGCATTTGCATGGCGATGAATCTCCTTTTTGGCCGCAAAATTCGATACATCCAGATGATTCACGGCGGAGGAACCGAAAAGAAAGATTACTCCCGCCTGCGGCGATTCAACTCCTTCGACATGACGTTTGTGACCGTTTCGGATTACGCCCGCTCCCGCCTGATCGAATTCGGCGTTCGCGCCGACCGCATCGCCGTGGTGGGGAATTTTCTCACCGCCGAACAACTCGCGGCAATGCCGCATCGCCCGCCGTACGACCACGGCGGCATTCGCAAGGTCGCCATCGTCTCGCGCATCGATGCGCCCAAGCGCGTGGATTTGCTGCTCGACGCTCTGGATCGCGCGGGGCCGCGGTTGCGCGATGTTTCCTTTCGTATATTCGGCTGGGGCCCGGACAGCGAAAGTTTCAGCCGCCGGGCCGCCGCCACCCATCCCAACGTCGAAGTCGCCGGATACGTTGACAACGTCGCCTCGGAATTGGCCGGCGTGGATTTGCTCCTGCACACCTGCCCGGTCGAGGCCTTCGGCCTGGCGGTGCTGGAAGCGATGGCCGTCGATCTCGTCACGCTGGTCCCCGACCAGGGCGGCGCCGCGATGCTCGTGAACGACGGCGTTACGGGTTTCCGGTTCCGTGCCGATGACGCCGATCACCTGGCCTCCAGACTTATTGAGCTGAAAAGCGCGCCCGCCGACCTGCTCAACCGCGTTGCCCGCGATGCCAGGAGTTCCCACGACTCCAGTTTCTCCGCGAAAGCATCGTTGGACAAATACCGCCAACTTTTTGTGCCGCCCCGCTAGCAGTATCATTTCGTCCGCTCGATGCCGAGTCCCACCCGTCATCCTTTGCTGTACATCCTGCACAGCAGCAAGCTTTACGGCACCGAACGCGTCGCCCTCGATACCGCACAGGGATTGGCCGATGAATTTGAGCCGATCCTCTTCGGCCCCCCGGGCGCGGCGATGGATGAAGCCGAAAAACTCGGCTTCGAGGCCCGCCGATTTCGCGGGGCCAGGCAATTCGCCAAAACCCTCCGGCCCTGCCTCGCCCGCTATCCCTCCCTTACATTCGTCGCCACGGGGGTCATGCACTCAGCGGTCTTCCTGATCCTCAATGCCCTGTATCGCCGGCAAGTGACCCATTTCCAGATCGTCCACGGCGGATCGAACGACATGGACTCCTACGGCCGCAAAAAATGGCTGAATCACACCGGCGTCCGGTTCATCGCCGTTTCGCCGTGGACCAAGGAAAAACTCATCCGCTTCGGCGTCCGCGCCAACCTGATCGAGGTCGTGCCCAATTCCCTGCCCGATGCCCGCGTCGCCCATTGTCCTCGCCGCGGCCTATATGACCGTCCGGGCATTCGCAGCGCGATCATCGTTTCCCGGCTCGATCCGATGAAACGCGTCGGCACGCTGCTCGATGCCCTGGATCGCGGCCCCAGGGAACTCGCGGAAATCTCATTCAGGATATTCGGCCTCGGCCCCGAGATGGACCCACTCCAGGCTCGCGCGGCCAAAACGCATCCAAACGTGCAGTTCGCCGGCTTCAGCGGCGACATCCCCAACCAGATGGCCGCCGCGGATTTGCTGCTCCACACGTCGCCCGAGGAACCGTTCGGATTGGTCGTGCTCGAAGCGATGGCGGCCAACCTGCCCGTTCTCGTTGCCGACGCGGCCGGACCCGGCGCGATCGTTGAGGACGGCGTCAATGGATTCAAATTCCGTCCGGAAGATTCGGCCCATCTGGCTGAGAGATTAACGCAATTGCAACGCGCACCGGCGGAATTGCTGAACGCGATCGCGGCCGGGGGGCGGCGGACGGTAGACGAAACGTATTCCGCACGGAAGATGTTGGCCAGGTATCGGGAGCTTTTTTCGCCGTCGTAACGCGCGGCCCAGGGGCCGCGGCTAAAAGTTAAATTCCCACAACTTTTTAAGCCGCGTCCCGGCGCGCCGGGACGCGTTCTTGGATCGTTAAACATTCTCCGCCGCGATCAGGTCCTCCAGCGTTTCCCGCCGGCGAATGATGCGGAACTGATCCCCATCCACCAGAATCTCCGGAGCCCGCGGCCGATTGTTGTAGTTGCTGCTCATCGCGAATCCGTACGCCCCGGCCGTGAAAACAGCCAGAAGATCGCCGCGCCGCGTCGGCGGGAGCATCCGGTTCTGGGCCAGATAATCCCCGCTCTCGCAGATCGGGCCAACGACATCAACGATCTCGCCATCATGCGGCTCGAACGCCTTGCTGCGCTGCGGCGGAATGTTCACCGCCGCCGGCTTCGCCGGCCAGATGTGGTGATATCCATCGTACAGCGTCGGCCGGATCAAATCGTTCATCCCTGCGTCAACGATGACGAATTTCCTATCGCCGCTGGTTTTGCGGTACAAAACGCGCGTCAGCAAAATCCCCGAGTTGCCTGCGATGTATCGGCCCGGCTCCAGCGCCAGCTTGTACGGCTTGCCCTTGAGCATCGGCACCAGGGCCTTGGCGTGTTCCGTGATGGGCAACGCCTGATCCGGCCCCTCGTAATTCACCGCGAATCCGCCGCCAACATCGAACCATTCGATTCGATGTCCCCGTTCGGTGAGGCGGTCGATCAACGCGATCATCTTGGCCGTCGCATCGACATACGGCTCGATGGAATAAACGGGCGAGCCGATGTGGATATGAACGCCGGCCACGCGCAGGTGTTTCAGATTGCGGTACTCATCAAACACGCGCTCGGCGCGTTCGATGTCCACGCCGAATTTGTCGCCCTTGCGGCCGGTCGTCGTCTTGGCGTGCGATTTGGCGTCCACGTCGGGATTAATGCGGATGGCGCCGATGGCCGTCTTGCCGAGCGAACCGGCAATGCGATCGATGTTCTCGATCTCCGCTTCGGATTCGAGATTAAATGCCGCGATGCCGGCGTCGATGCCGTCGGCGATCTCCTGATCGGATTTGCCGACGCCGGCGTAGATGATTTTTTTCGCCTCGCCGCCGGCTTTGAGGGCGCGGAACAGTTCCCCGCCGCTGGTGACGTCGAACCCGCAGCCCGCTTCTGCCAGCAGCCGGCAAATATGAATGTTCCCGCAGGTCTTGATGGAATAACAGATCGTGGCCTTCAGCGGCGCGAAGGCGTCGGCGATCTGATGATAGTGATGCAGGAACGTCGCCTTGGAATAGACGTAAGCCGGCGTGCCGACGTCCCGGGCGATTTTTTCGGCCGGGACGCCTTCGCAATATAGCTCGCCGTTTTTGTAGTTGAAGAAATCCATGGTCCTTCGCTTCGGAGGCGAATTCTAGGGCCGACGTTCCTCGGACGCCAACCCGTTTCAGTTGATAGCATTGCTTTCTGCCCTACAATGGCTCTATGTCCACGGTGGAATTGAAATTGGCTCGGTCGAAGCTCGAACGGCTGATCAGCGACGCTTCAGCATCGCATGAGACGGTGCTGATCACGGGCAAACATGCCAATGGCGTCCTGTTGTCCGAAGAGGATTGGCGCTCGATCCAGGAGACGTTGTATTTGCTTTCAATGCCGGGCATGCGGGAGTCCATCCGAAAAGGACTGAAAACCCCGGTCGGCAAGTGCCTCAAGAGACTTCATTGGTGATGTGGCATCTGGTCTAGACCCGCCAGGCACTAAAGGACGCGAAGAAGCTTTCCGCCTCGGGGCTTCGCGACAAATCTGCGAAATTGTTCGCAATTCTCGCTAGAGATCCATTTGAGATTCCACCGCCGTTTGAAAAACTGGTTGGCGATCTCGCCGGCGCCTATTCTCGCCGCATCAATCTTCAGCATCGTCTCGTTTATCAGGTGTTGGAAAAGGAGCGGATCGTCAAGGTGATTCGAATGTGGACCCACTACGAATAGGACGCCTCAACTATCGGCCGCAAATATCGCATGGAATTTTTGGCCACCTCGGCCGCGGTGCTTTCGTACGGATATAGTTCCACCGTCACCCAGCCATGATAATCGATGTCGCGCAGTGCCGCGAAGATGGACCGGAAATCGATGCTTCCTTTGCCGGGGGCCAAGTGCTGATGCACGCGATTGGCGGCGATGTCTTCCAGGTGAACGTGGGCGATTTCCCCGGGCATGGATCGGATCACCTCCGCGGGGTCTTCTTCGACGCAAAAAAGATGCCCAACATCGCAATTCATGTGAACAGACGAATCGTCGCGGAAATAGGCATTTTTGAACTGTAAATATTCGCCAGCCGTCTGGATCAGGAGGCCTGGTTCGGGCTCGATGGCCAGGATGACATCTAGCTTTTTAGCCAGGGGAACAATCCGCGCCAAGCTTTCGGAAAACCGCTTTGCGGCGGTCTTTTGATTCAACGCCGTACCAATCAACGGGCCGCCCGGCTGAATGCTGACGGTGCCGCATTGCATATCTCTTGCCAGCTCAATGCATTGCCGAGTGTGTTCAACTCGCAGGTCGCGATGGTGCTCATCGTGCTCAATCCACGTCGGATGATACGTATCCCCCGAGGCAAACAGCGTAAACGCATTGATGTTGCTGACGATCAGCCCCAGCGAATCGATTCGGCGTTTGATGGCCATTCGGGCGGCCGAATCGAGCGCGGGGGGATACGCATGGGGAACATCCGCCATCAGCTCGACCCCCGCAAATCCCGCGGCGGCGATGGCGTCAATCGCCTCCTCCAGCGAGTTCTTTTTGAAAGCGTTCGTCGAAAAAGCGAGTCGGAACATCTGCTTATCAGCGCTGCCTCTCCGTCATTTTCTATAAGTCTTCCGTCCTAATAATCCAATCTTCTGCCGTTTACAACTTTGGTGGCAAATAGTTATTTTAACTATGAAATTAACCATCTCATATCAGCGGAGGACGGATGCGAAACATTGGCTTCGGGAAGAGCGGCTTTCGTTGGGTCTTATGTGCTGCGGGCGTCGCCGGCGTATTGGGGAGCGTCGTTGCGCCAGTGGCCAAAGCATCCGAATACCTTGTCAATGCGAGTTACGCCGGCCCAAACGGCGCGGCCGAGGGGCCGTACTCCGGCGTATACAACACCATCAACGCCGCTTTCGCCGCCGTGGGCTCCGGCGCTTCGGTCGCGAACCCAAACTATATCTATTTCGCTCCAGGCACTTATAACGTCGGAACCACCTCGCTCAGTTACAGCAAGAGCAACGTCGATCTCATCGGTCTCAGCGGCAATCCCAATGACGTGATCATCACCTCCACGCTGGATTCGGCCTACAACACCGGCAGCGGCACGATCGGCACCAGTGGAAGCGCGACCCTTCAACTCAAGGGCAACAACGTCACGGCGGCCTACCTCACTTTCGCCAACAGCACCGACACTCCGTACATCGTGAACGACGCGCACCAGGCGGTCAGCCCCACGGGCAGCTACGCCACGGGCCAATCGCAGACCACCAACGACCCGGCGGTTGCGTTGCTGTTGCAGGGCGACGAGCAGGTTTTTGACGATGTGAACGTTCTGGGCTATCAGGATACGCTCTACACCAAGGGCGGCCGATCGTATTTCGTCAATTCCACCATCAGCGGCGACGTGGACTTCATCTTCGCCAACGGCACCACCGTCTTTAACAATTCCACCATCAATATCGACGGCGATCATTCCGGCGGCGACATCGTTGCCCCCAGCACCGACAAGCGGACCTCCAACGGCCTGGTCTTTCTAAACTCCACCATCACCGGCAACTCGGTGAAGGGAAATGCGGCCATCGATCCCATGAATGCCGCCAACGCCAATGGCCCGGCGGCCAATTCGATGTATCTCGGCCGGCCCTGGGGGTGGGAGCAGGCTGGTGGCGACTCCAGCGCGGTTTTCATCAACGCCAAAATGGCCAACGTCATCGAGCCCGCCGGATGGCTGGCATGGAATTCCGCCGAAACCACTTCCAACGCGAATAATAATGGAAACCCCGCCGAAGACTCCCGCTTTGCGGAATACAACAGCACCGACCTGTTGGGAAATTCCATCAACACGTCCAGCCGCGTGAGCTGGTCGCATCAACTCACGGCCGCGCAGGCCGCGGATTATACCGTGGACAACATCTTCTCTGAGTCATACCCCTGGTATGGCGACGGATATCCCTCATCGGATGCGTCGAATCCCGGAACCGGGTCGGCCAATCCCAGTGATCCGAACTATAGCTGGCCGGCATTCTGGGGCGACCGAAATGCACAGAATGCCGCCGCCGACGACAACGTGCTGAATAATCCCAGCTCCTACAGCGACCCATCATGGACGCTCGGCGGGAATTGGGATCCGACGGCGCAATTGGACTTGATTGTCGTCCCTGAACCCGCGACGTTGGCTCTTCTGGGTGGATTTGCCGTCCTTCCGCTGATGCGCCGGCCGCGGCGAAGGACACTTGCCGCCTGATTCCTATTGCCCTAAAACAGGAAGATGGGACTGACGTACGAAAACAGCGGAGTGGATTACGTATTGCTGGACGCTTTTAAGCGTGCCTGCCAGCGTGCCGCGGCCACGACCACGGGGGCTTTGCGGGAACACGGCCTGACCGAGCCGGCCGGAATCCGCGGGGAAAGCGCCTATCTCCTTGAAACGCCGGATGAATTTCTCGCCCATGTCGAAGAGGGGCTCGGCACAAAAAACCTCATCGCCGATGCGATGCTCGAACTCACCGGCAGGAGCTTTTACGCCAACATCGGCATCGATACCGTCGCCACGATCGTGAACGATCTGGCGACGACGGGCGCGCTGCCGATTTCCGTGGCGATGCACGCCGCGGTGGGGGACGCGAGTTGGTTTGCCCAGGCCTCACGGGCGCAGGATTTGGCGCGCGGATTTGCCGAGGGGTGCCGCCGGGCCGGCGCGGTCTGGAGCGGCGGAGAAACGCCGGCGCTTCAGGGGATCGTCAATCCCAAAGCGATGGTTCTGGCCGGATCGGCGATCGGCCGGATTCGGCCCAAAACCCATCGGATCGTCGGCGACCTGGCTGACGGCGATGCGATCATTTTGCTGTCCAGCGCCGGCGTGCAGACCAACGGGCTGACCCTTTGCCGGACACTCTCGCAGGGACTCCCCCAGGGATATTTAACCCCCCTCGGCGAAGACCGGACATTCGGCGAGGCCCTGCTGGATGCCTCGGAAATTTACACGCCTTTCGTGGCCGAGTGCCAGCGCCGCAATGTCCGGCTGAAATACGCCTCGCACATCACGGGCCACGGCTGGCGAAAACTCATGCGGCTGGATGAGCCGTTTGTTTATCGCATGACCTCGCTTCCCCCCGTGCCCGAGGTCATGCGGTTCATCGCAAAGCACGGCCCGGTCGACGTGACCGAGATGTATGCCACCTTCAACATGGGCGCCGGCTTTGCCGCGTACGTCGCCGGCGGCGATGTGCGCGCGTGCCTGGATGCCGCCAAGGCGGTGGGCATTGACGCCTGGCCCTCGGGCGTCGTTGCCAAGCAGGGCCAGCGCAAGGCCGTGCTGATCGAGCCACTGGCCATCGTGTTTGAGGGGGATAGTCTTCAAGTGCGATAGGCGATATCCTTGCCGTCGTCATGAGCAGCCAGCGATTTCAAATCAGCCAGGAGCAGGCCGTGAATGTCCTGCAGTTTTTCCTGCCTCCCTCGCTGGACACGCTGGAAATCGACAGCGTGATCGAATCCGTGCTCCAGAACATCGGTACCGTCGGACACGGGCCGTGGGTCGTCGATTTATCGCAGGTTCAGTACATGGGCAGTTCGATGCTGGGGTTGTTCGTGAACATCCGGGAGCGGATTCGCCAGGGCGGGGGCACGCTGGTGTTGTGCGCCATGTCGCCGCCACTGCTGCGGATATTCCGCACGTGTTGCCTGGAACGGCTCTTCACGATCGTCAATTCGCGCCCCGAGGCCCTGAACCGGGCGACACGGGGCTAAGCTTGCGGTGTGAGCCAACCCGCTCCAATCTGCATCGCGCGAGCGGATCGTGGCCAGGGATCATTCATGGCCAGCGCGATGGCCGTCGCGCGGCCAATCGGGGTGTTCCCGCCGATCGTGCCATCATCATTCAGGATGAAATGCTCCTCCCAGCGGTCGCTCAACGGATGAAACAGCCGAACCATACGGCCTGATTGCGGATCAGGCGCCTCGACCTTATTTGATTTATGGAGGCTGCAATGGGGGACATTGGAGTGCAAGGTTTTCCAACGCCGTCGCGCCTCGCTTCGATCGTGGAAGAATATGATCGACATGAAAGAGCGCCGCCTGCCCCACTTGAAAGACCTTGCAGTACGTACACCGGCCCTTGTCGCGAGTGACAACGGCGGCGCGAAGATGCTTGGGAATCGTTGAGCGGCTCACGAGCCAGCCTTGACTACCGCGAGCGCGAAGACTTGCGCAAACTCCGCCATTTCCACGAGCGTAACCAATTCTTCCTGTTCAAATTTACCGAGTGTCCCCTCGGTGTTGCGCTCCAGGAGCTTATGCATGCGATCCACCAGCCCCTTCGCCATCGCCGGGAATTCCCCAGCTAAGCTTGCTGGCAGAGTAACGGTTATTGAACCTGTGGCCATCTCATTAATACTTTACGCCGCGAATGGAGGAATTCCAAGAAAAACATCCGTCCGCCCACAGGTCCCGTTACATCAATTTCGGAATTGATACGTTACGATTCGGCTCCCGCCGGCGGAGTTTTTTATCGTGGGCGGCAATCGCGGCGGACTTCCGCAAGATTGATTTTTTCAACGGACCGAGTTGCCCCATCCGGGTTTGCTCGCAATAGCGTCCCAGCCACGCGTCCCGCTGTGAATCCGTGATCACCAGTTGGGTCGTGCTGTACCAGAACTGGGCCAAATCCTTAACGATCCATCGGCGGCGAGTCAGGAGCCCCGGCAGCCGCCGCACGCGGGCGGCGTCGATCAGGCGAAGATCGGCCGACCGGCTGTCCTCGCAGCGGGCCAGGAAATGGCAGAGATAAAGATCCCGATGATGAAGGCCGGCGCTGTGAAGCCGGCCGGTCAGATCGGCCGTGGGAATCAGCAGCCGATCAAACGGCAGCCCGGATTCGATCAGCTTGTCCGCCGGCGTGAATCCGGCCAAATCTTCAACGGCAATAAAGCTTCGGCCATCATCCAGAACGCCCCACGCGGCCACCACGGCGGCGGCGATCCCGCGATCGTGCAGCAAGCCGTATCCTTTTGCTTCATCCTCGGCGGGCACGGAGGACCGAATGAACGGGAATCGCTTGACGTGCAGGCGAATCGTTCCCGCCGGCGACGCTACATCCCACGTGCAGTTTTCGCGGTCCTTGAGCCGTCGCCACGGCTTGATCGCCGGACTCGTGAAGATCATTTCCCCGTTGAAGCCGATCTCCCGCAAAATCCGCCGGTATGGTTCGGCGATGAAAATCACGGATTCGCCGCGCCGGGTTGAAGGAATCGGCTGATGCCAGGTTTGAAGATCACCTTGCCATCCACCACCACCAGTTCCTCATCGAGAAAAAGTTTCACGGCCCGGCTCAGGACATCCGCTTCCAGCGTCAGGCCTTTGTCCCGGACATCCTCGGGGGTATCCGCCCCGACGTTGATGTGGAAAACATCCTGCAGGATGACCGGCCCTTCATCGAGCGCCTCGGTGACGAAGTGAGCGGTGCACCCGTGAACGCGAACGCCGCTTTCGTAGGCCTGCTTGTATGGTGCGGCCCCGGGGAAAAACGGCAGCAGCGACGGATGAATGTTGATGATTCGGTTTCGGAACGCCGCCACGATGCGCTGCGGCAGAATCCGCATGTACCGGGCCAGAACCACCAGATCCGGATTCAGCGACTGGAGATTCTTCAGCAGCCAGTCGAAATGCTTCTCCGGGTCGTCCGACGAATGGAATGCGAACGCGGCATGATGCTGTTTCGCCAGGGATTCCAGGTCGGGATGATTCGCCAGGATGCCCGCGATGTCGCCGTTGAGCTGCTTACCGGAAAAGTCGTCGAACAATCGCTTCAGGCAGTGCGGCTCCTTGCTGACGAGGATCGCGACTTTTTTCGGGCGTCGCTCGCTGTGGAGGTGGACGCGCACTTCCATGTCGATCCTGCGCCCCAGGTCCAGCAGTCCCGTGATCAACTCGGATAAGTCCGTGGTCAGGTCTTTGAGGTCGATCAGCATGTCCATGAGAAAAAATCCCCGCACGACGCGCTGCTCGATGTCCTGGATGTTGATGCCGCGCTCGGCGACATAGGTCGCGAACTGGGCTACGACGCCCTTTTGGTCTTTGCCCAAAACGCTGATGACGGCCAGAACCGGTTGTGCCACGAAAGGCTCCTTTGCGGCGATTCTAAGGCGAAGTTACCGCGATGGCACGCCGGCCGACAGAATTTCAAGATTCCGGCGCGCCGATTCGTTTTGCGGGTCCATTAGCAGGATCCGCTTGAACTGCTCGACGGCCAAATCGGTCCGGCCGATTTTTACGTAGGCCAGGCCCAGGTTGTTCATCGCCCTCCAGACCTGCGCACCCCCTTGGTCGATGGCCAGTTCGTATTCACCGATGGCTTGGTTGAATTTTCCCAGGCGCGCCAGGGCGTTGCCAAGATCGTAATGAAGTCCGGGAAAATCCGGGTCGCGGGCTAGCGCTTTGTTGAAGAAGGGGATGGCCTGCTGGGCCTGACCGGCGTGATCCAACTGGAGAGCGGCCATGTCGTTGCCGAGGACGCTGCCCGAATCAATCGCCAGCGTATGCGCGGCCAGAGTGGACGTGTTTCTCCAGGTCTGAAGCTGATTGGAGGTAAGCCAGACAAGCAAGCCCACGAGAAGCACCGTGATGATCGCAGCCGCCGGCGCGGCGATCCGCTGCAAGACCCAGGCGACCAGAAGGGCGGGGCCGAGCATCATCAGATACACGTACCGGTCGGCGACGGTGGAAATCGCCTGCTGGCTGAATGGGATCAGCCCCAGGACCGGAAGCACCGCCGCCAGCGCGATGGCGGCGGCGACCGCAGGCTCACGATGCCTGCGCCACGTTCGCCAAAGCAGGATGGCTATCGCCACCGGAATGATCGCGTTGACGATCCATTGCCGGCTTAGCCCGATGCGCCTCACCGTGCGGGCGTCATCCACCGTCAGGTGCGATGGCCAGAAGATGTGGCGAACATAAAATCCCAGCGCATCCAGGGCGATCAGCGGCCGACGCGCAAGCGGGGCGCCGATGGCCGGTTGGACCTGCCGGGCAATGAACCCAAACATCACGGCGAGGCCCAACCATGGAATGAGCGAAAGAATCACGCGCCCAGTCGGGCGGCGAATAATTCCAACATCCAAAATCGCCGCGATCAGCGGAACGACCACGGCGGTCGGTTTGGAAAACAGCGCCAGCAAAAATAATGCGGATGCGAGCCAGTACCAGACCCACCGCCGGACTCCGGAGCCGTCCGCAAAGGCCAGCCAAACGCGAATGGCAGCCAGCGAGAATACACCCGCCAGAACATTGTTGGTCTCCGCGATCCAGGCGACGCTTTCAACCTGCATGGGATGCAGGGCAAAGACGATCGCTCCGCCAAACGCGGCCAGCCCCGGCGCGCCGGGGATGCACCGCAGAAGGATCGAAAACACCAGCGCGGCGGCGGCGGCGTGCAGGACAATTTTAACAACGTGAAAAATCCCCGCCCCGGCCGCATCATGACTGAGCCATTCCACGCACCACCAGAGGCTGTACGTCAACGGAGTATAGAGTTGCTCCCGCGGCCCGAACCAGAATTGAGCCAGGCTGCTCGCCGTCGCCGGATGCAGCAGCGGGTTCTCCACCAGCATTTCAGAATCGTCCAGCCGGATGAATTGGAATTGCCCGGCCGGTGCGTAAACCGCGACCACGATGACCAGAAGAATCGTGCAGAAGATGGCGCTGGAGGCGCGGCGGCTCATTCGTTTCACCCGGCCCGGTTGTCCGAATGGACACGTCCGGTTTGGTCCAGGGCATGGCGAAGGGTTTGAACCAGATCATCCGCATCGCCTTCGCCCTGGAAACGGATCGACACCATGCTCGGCCGCGTGTTTTGCAGAATCGGGGCCAGCGACACCACATCGAATTTTCCCGCCCGGATGGCGTCGAGCACGTCATCCGCTTCGTAATCGCACACCACGAATTCCCCCAGCACTTTTATCTTTCCGCACGGGCAGCGAAAGAAATAGAATTTGGAAGCGATCCCCGCGGAAATGGGGATCTGCCCCATTTCCGATTCCAGATCGATGTCGCTGCGCGGAACGATCACCGCAAAGCTGTCATCGGAAGGAATCTGCCGGCCGTGCAGGGGTTTGGTGACCATTCGCCACCATTCGGGGGAATCGGCCGAGCCGGCACTGGCGGCAAGCGAACGAGAACTTGGCTGCGATTGAGGCGCCGAACGCTGCGACGTGCAGCCGCCGGATAACGAAAAGAGAAAGCAAATTCCCCAGAACACGGCGGTTTTCCGTGCGCTGCCGAAGCATTTCCGGCCGGCCGGCATCTTTTGGAAAACCGGATGAGATGGCACCGCTCCGTGAAATGCAAAAGCCGCGGATGCGGGGGCGGCGGGCGACACCGCATCAAGGCCCCAAGCGGTTTCGCCCGCCGCCCCCACACCCCCTCCGCCCACTTCCACTTCCCCTAACCGTCCGAAGCGGAAGAAAATGCGAACCTGCCGCGGCGAAGGAAGCGGTTTGCTGCCGGCCCAATCGAAGCCACGGACCATGCGCCCTGTTTTCCTCTTCTGGACGGTTAGGGGAAAAGGAGATAGGTGGGGTGGGTGCGGGAGGGGCGGGAAGAAACTCTTGGGGCCTGATGTGGTTCTTCCCGCCCCTTCCGCATTGCGGTGCATTTGCATCTTCAATGGATTGCCCACGCTGCCATTGAAAGCCGAGCCATCGCCGCCAAAACCCAATGTGTACGGACGCCTCATCGGCTCACCTCATTTCTTTCCCATCGCGCGCTGGGCCTTGAAGAAATCTTTCAAAAGCTGGCCGCACGCGTCGGCAAGGATTCCCGAGGCGATTTCCACGCGATGATTCAGTCTGGGATCGTCGCACAATTGGAACAGCGTCCGGACCGCGCCGGACTTGGGATCGTCGCAGCCGTAGATCAGCCTGCCCACGCGCGCGTTGACGATCGCCCCGGCGCACATCGGGCAAGGCTCCAGCGTGACGGCCACCGTGCAATCGATCAATCGCCAGTGCCCAAGCCCGGCGGCCGCTTCGCGCAGCGCCAGAATCTCGGCATGGGCGGTCGGATCGGCGTGGGTTTCCCTGCGATTGTGTCCCCGCCCGATGATCTGCCCGCTGGGACGATGCAGCACCACGCAACCGACGGGAACCTCCTCCAGCGCCAATGCGGCGCTGGCCTCGGCGATCGCCTCTTGCATGAGCAAACAATCGGTCATTTGACAGGAATGACCTGCGTGACTTCCGGAACGTGTTCTCGAAGATTTCGTTCGATGCCCTGCTGCAGAGTCATGTGACTGCTGGGGCACCCGTGGCAGGCCCCGTGAAAGCGAATCTGCACCACGCCCTGGCCGTTCACATCGACCAGTTCGATGTCCCCCCCATCAGCCTGGACCGCCGGCCGGATTAGGTCGATCACGCTCTGAACCTTCTGGCGAATGTCCGGCTCGCTCGGCGATTTGGAAGTGGCTGTGGCCATGGTGGCAATCAATTATAGACACCGGCCGCATCCCCAGCAAATTACGTGAAAAACGGGTAGCGGGTCAGTTTGGAATATCTTTAGGGGATTCGACTTCTTATCTTGGCAATAACGCCTTTTACGCTTGTGCGGGTGCGCCACCAGATAACCATCAATAGCGAGCCAACGACAAAGCCCACAACCGTCAGTACGACCAATATTGTGAATACTTTCTGGGAATCGATTTTTTGCGTGATGAGAACGATTAGAAGTGCAATGGCTTGCGAGATAAGCGGGAGCGCGAAATTAAGGTAGGTTGAACTAGGAGACCCATGCTCTAGGATTCCGAGTTCATAATCTGTCACTTCATAGACCGACAGAGAGTCGATCCTGCCCCGCTGAATTCGCGGCGATTTTTCGCCTGAGTTTGTCGCATCGATTGGAGCGGTCACAAGTGCTCTTTTAGCCATTCGTTCGGTGCCAAGCTGCGCCGCCAAGCGCCCTCGATGCCCGATTTGACGACAAATAGATGACCCTGCTGCCCTATGAAATCTCCCAAACGATCTCGAATCTCTTTTGCTGATGTGTTTGTGACAACGGCCCAAGTAAAATTCGTCACTTGCTGGCTTTCAGCAAACCTGTTGATGGCATTAAGGAGGCCATCAATGTCGCCATCCGATCCCACGTCACAGGAAACGATATACGTAGCCATCAAACAATACCCTATTGCGACACGGACTCGCCTGCAAGAGGCCGATTAATCCCAAAGACCTACCGGCTTCTCGATCTCCCAAACATGATCGGTGAGCCCGGCCTGCATAGCTGGCGTCACTCGCAACGTCTGATGCACCCGGCAGTAGTTGTAGTGCATGAAGTGAACGGCAACGTTGTGAGCGTAATTCTCCGCCTTCTTTGAAAAGGCGTTGGTCAGTCACATTCTCCTCTTCCTCACAGAAACAAAAAAAATCAAAAAACACGTCCAAAACTTTCACCTGCCGGACACTTATATAGGGTGGTCTTACCCACGATTCGTTGGCGCTCAAAGCCGGGTAGTATTCCCGGCGGAAGGATGGAGCGTCATGGGACGAAAAGGTTCACATTCCGAGCAGTTTCGGCTGGAGGCGTGCAAGCTGGTGAGCGAGCAGGGTTACAG